>JAFRVK010000060.1 GCA_017441765.1 Erysipelotrichaceae bacterium | reverse complement strand
ATGGCGGTCGCACCTCCGGCAGCAACGCTTCTGCCTGAGAGTGCTACCTGCATCGGATACATCATAGTTATATTTTTAAATCCGTTCTCAGAGGCTTTTTCAGCCAGTCTGGCGAAGATTTCATCATTGTTCCATGTATCGATATCCTTCAGCGTTTCATAAACCATAGGCAGGATTTCTTTCGCCAAGGAAGCGTCCGTTTTCGCTTTCTTATTTGTATAGATCTCGACATCATAGTCATCCGGATGATCGAGGAAAGAAATCATATCTTTAATCTCATCAAGCTTGTTGATACGGTCATGGATCGCATCGCCAACCAGCTTATAGTCATAACGGTCTTCTAACACTTCCTGAATATATGGCTTGACCAGTTCATAATACTTTTCCATTTCCATGCTCCGGATATACACGC
This sequence comes from Erysipelotrichaceae bacterium, assembly GCA_017441765.1. Taxonomy (GTDB): domain Bacteria; phylum Bacillota_I; class Bacilli_A; order Erysipelotrichales; family Erysipelotrichaceae; genus Colivicinus. The sequence continues at coordinate 22,285 of JAFRVK010000060.1, read as the reverse complement.
CATTCATCCAGGTGAGTTTATCGATATCGAAAATCGCTCCGGTCGTACCGATCCGTTTCACATCAAAAGCCTGCGCCAATTCTTCAAGCGTATAGATCTCCCGATCTTCGGACGGTGCCCAACCTAATAATGCGATATAGTTCAGGATCGCTTCCGGAAGATAGCCTTTATCAACCAGATCCTGGAATGAAGCATCACCGTTTCGCTTGGAAAGCTTCTGGTGTTCATCTTTCATTACCGGAGGGCAATGGATATAGCGAGGGATATCCCAACCGAACGCTTCATAAATGAGGTTGTATTTCGGGGTAGAAGAAAGATATTCGTTGCCTCGAACCACATCGGTGATCTCCATCAGATGGTCATCGATGACATTCGCGAAGTTGTAGGTAGGGAAGCCATCAGATTTCAGAAGGACCATCTCATCAAGCGTATTGTTGTCGACGGTAATGGTTCCATAGATCTCATCGGTAAATGAAGTGGTTCCTTCATCATCGACATTCAGACGGATGCAGTATTCTTCATTGTTATCGAGTTTTTCCTGTATCTCTTCCTTCGTCAATCTGTTGCAAGGATCCACAAAATAGAACGAATCCCCGGCTTCTTCCCGCATTTTCGCAAGATCCTCCGCCTTGCAGAAACAGTAATGAGCCTTGCCCATTTCGATCAGCTTATGGGCATGCTCCTTGTAGATGCCGGATCTCATGCGATCGGACTGTACATATGGCCCAAAATCTCCTCCGACATCCGGACCTTCATCATGTTTCAGACCGCACTGTTTCAGTGTTTCGTAAATGATATCTGTGGCACCCTCGACCAGTCTTCCCTGATCGGTATCTTCGATGCGCAAAATAAAATCGCCATTATCCTTCTTCGCGATCAGATAGGCATATAAAGCAGTACGAAGATTGCCGATATGCATATAACCGGTCGGACTAGGCGCAAATCTGGTACGTATTTTTTTCATAAATCCATTTTAGCATTCTTAGAGGGTAATTAACTAGAAATAACGATACATTTAAGATAAAATTAGTTTGAAGGTAAAAACTATGAAATTTGAATATGTTCCAAGCGGGGTATGTTCCCAGCATTATACGTTCGATATCGAAGAAGACAAAATCAGTTCTCTGGAAGTGATCGGAGGCTGTCAGGGGAATCTGAAGGGGATCTCCCGTATCGTTGTCGGCATGAATATCGATGATGTGATCAACGCATTCGAAGGAGTCCAGTGCGGTTCGAAAGGGACCAGCTGTCCCGATCAGCTTGCCAAAGCTCTGAAAGCTTATAAGCTCCAAACACGATGATTCGTGTTTCTTTATTTATGACTCTACTGATTTATTCTGTTATAGTACTGCTGATGATATTTGCTGACCAGTTCAGCAAGTTTTTTATCGTCCGCCATTTTGCTCTGGGACAGAAAGTGTCTGTCATCCCCGGTTTCTTCAATCTGACCAATGTACGAAATACCGGGGCAGGTTTTTCGATACTGACGGATCAGACAGCATTCCTTTCGGCCGTCTCTGTGATTGCCGTCATCGCTTTAATCTACCTGTTAAGAAAAGAAAAAGATCTGTTCACCAGAATCTCTTATCTGATGATCATCGCCGGAGCCTTAGGCAATCTGATCGACCGTTTCCGTCTCGGATATGTTGTCGATTTCCTTGATTTCTATATCTTCAGATATGATTTTCCTGTCTTCAATATCGCTGACAGTTTCATTACGATCGGCTGCTTCCTGCTGATCCTTATCAATATAAAGGAATCCCGCCATGCCTGAAATCAGACAGATCGTCAATGAAGAAGATGCCGGCATCCGCCTGGATCTCTATCTGGCAGAGAATACGCCTCTGTCCAGAACGAGCATTCAGAAGCTGATCGAAGCAGGGGAAGTCAGAGTCAACGGACAAACCACGAATAAGAAGTATCTGATCAATGCCGATGATGTGGTGACTTTTGTTTATGAAGAAAAAGTGCTGACAGATATCGAACCGCAGAATATCCCATTGGATATCGTTTATGAAGACGGTGATCTGATCGTCGTGAACAAGCCGAAAGACATGGTTGTACATCCGGCTCCCGGTTCCTACGACGGGACACTGGTCAATGCTTTGCTGTATCATTGCAAAGAGTTATCCGATGTAAATGGATATTACCGTCCGGGGATCATTCATCGTATCGATAAGGATACTTCGGGACTGATCGTCTGTGCAAAAAATGATCTTACCCATCAGTTTATCGCGGAACAGCTGAAAGATAAGACCTGCTACCGGAAGTATTATGCGATCGTAAGCGGGGTCATTCAGAACAACGAAGGACAGATCGATGCGCCGATCGGGCGTTCCGAGAAGAACCGTCAGATGATGTGCGTCACGCCTCACAACAGTAAGCCGGCTGTTACCGATTTTACGGTGTTGGAGCGCTATGATGATTCCAGCCTGCTGGATGTCAGCCTTCAGACGGGAAGGACCCATCAGATCCGCGTACATATGGCATATATCCATCACAGCATCATCAATGACAGCAAATACGGTAAGAAGATCCTTGACAGTACAGGCCAGTATCTGCACGCCTATTTCCTGTCATTCATTCATCCTGCTACAAAGGAACGTGTCAGTTTTCAGACAGAAATGCCTGAATATATGAAAGAATATATCCGAAACAAAGGAGGAAACTGTTTTGGCAAAGAAAGACCGCTATAAGATCTATCAGCTGACCAATGTCTTTATCAGCCGCTACGGTTTTTCTCAGATCGTTTTGGATAACTATCGCAATTATGCGGATGATGAAGCCTGGCTGATCAATCCTGAGGACAGTCATTTCAATCTGATCCGTGTTTCTTTGGATGAACCGATGATCATTCAGAATGAAAAAGACAGAGTCAATGACTATATCAGGATCCTGCAGGAACGTACGGGAAACGAGATCCGTTTCCTGGATATCCATATCACAAAAGAATCTGATTCTTCTGATTCAGGTTTTCCTCATATCGAACTGGAAGAAGGATATGCGAAAGGGGAAGATCTTCATGAAATCTATCCGGAAATCTATCAGGCGATCCATCAGGTAGAGAATGAAGAATCGGAGATCGCAGCACTGGTTTCACAGATGCGCAAAGTGATCATTGAACGCAGGAGACAGCTCCTGAAGCAGAAACGTCCTGTTTTCAACTATGCTTTCATGACTATCTGTATCGTTCTGTATTTCATCACTTATATGTTAAGCCGATATTATTCATTCAACAGCGTATTGATCTTTCTAGGTGCCGATTATCATACTTTTACTTTAGGTCTGAAACAGTATTACCGCCTGATCCTTTGCGGATTCCTGCACGGAAGTTTGTTTCATCTGTTTACCAATATGTACTCAATGTTTTTTATCGGATCCTATGTCGAACGCAAATACGGAGGGAAGAAATATCTGGGAATGCTGCTTGCCAGTATCCTTACCGGTTCCTTGTCACAGGCCATCATGTCGGACAATACGATCCTGGTAGGCGTTTCGTCTGCTCTGTATGCATTCATGCTGGTGTTCATCATCGATAGCTTGAAAGCGAATCGGATGAATTTCATGAGTGTGATTCCTCTTATCATCATCAATCTGAGCCTCAACTTCATTTCCTCAACAGCCTGGCTGGCACATCTGGGAGGATTGATTGCCGGATATCTGGTTTATCTGTTTTATGAAAATCCTGAAAACAGAGGACCATTTGTCTTACTCATTGTGATGATCACTTTACTGTTTATGAAATACCTTTCGATCAAAAAGATCAATCCGATCTATGCAGGAAACGATATGGAGATCGTAAAGATGCTGAAAGACTTCGGATTCGGTCGTTATGCAGATAAACTTTTAAACAAACTCATTGAAGTATATCAGCGGTATGGAGGTTAACTATGGTAATTTCTTGGGAAGACTATTTTATGGGGCTGGCACATCTGTCAGCGCTGCGTTCCAAAGATCCGAATACGCAAGTCGGAGCATGCATCATCGACAGCGAAAAGAAAGTCGTATCGATCGGCTACAACGGCATGCCCAGGGGCTGCAATGACAATGAATTCCCTTGGGAAAGGGAAGGCGGATTCCTTGATACCAAGTATGCATTCGTGGTCCACGCGGAACTGAATGCGATCCTGAATTCACCAAGATCCGTAAAGGACTGCACGCTCTATGTATCGCTGTTTCCATGCAATGAATGTGCCAAGGCAATTATCCAGTCGGGCATCAAGAAAATCGTCTATGAATCTGACAAATATGCCGGAACGGAAGGGAATATCGCATCCAAGAAGATGCTGGAAGAGGCAGGTGTCGAACTGGTACAGATGGATCATGAGATCACGGTTGATCTGGAAATAAGATAGTTTTATAGAAAATGCATGATCTGTAAGACTCATTCTTTTCAGTTTTCCGAAAGATACTGTTTATGATAGGAATCATTTTTCTTATTTACGGCCTCATCGTTTTATGTATCATAGGTCCTTACCGTGTCTTTAATTTCTTTTATCTGTCAGCAGGATCGTTTCTGATACTTTTTGCAGGTTTATGGAACAATCTTAATATAAAATTTATGAAAGCATTGTCTTTCATGCTTCTGATGATGGGAATCTCATTCATTATCATTGAAGCCATTATTTTTTCTTATGCTTTGAAACCGGCGGAAAACGATGCGGATTACGTGATCGTTCTAGGTTCGCAGATGCGTGAAGAAGGTCCTTCGCTTGATTTCAAGGCAAGATTGGACAGCACTTACGATTATTTTATAGATCATCCTGATACTATGATCATCTCTACTGGCGCGAAAGGTCCAAGTGAACCGGTCAGCGAAGGCCAAGGCGGAGCGGAATACCTGATAAGAAAAGGTGTGCCAAAAGAAAAGATCCTAATTGAGGATCAGAGTTACAATACCTACCAGAATCTGGAAAATGCTGCAAAACTGATATCGCAGGAAGGAGAGGATCCTTCTGATAGCAGGATCGTTATCGTTTCCGCTTCCTATCATCTTTATCGTGCCCAACTGCTTGCGAAGAAACTGGGATTCGATCATGTCTCCTGCAAAGGCGGACACGGCTTGCTGATCCTGCAGCCGCATTACTATACCAGAGAATTCTTTGCGCTGATCAAAGAATGTATCACTACACTAAGATAGACCTTGCTTAAAATGTTTATATAAATCACGATAATAGGCCAAGGCCTTTTTTTCTCCGTTTTCCTTAAGATATTTCAGAAGTTCTTCGATCTCTTTCGCATTTTCCTGGTTCATCACATGGTATTCTTTGGAAGATTGAAAGAAATCAAGAGGCTTGCTGTCGGTATAGGAAGAACCGTTGTATACTTTCGAAGCAGCAATACGGTCCAGGACAGATTCCAGAAGATAATTAATCGGCATTTTGATGCATACCAGCTGTGTCTGCCCATGTGTACGGTCAACCCAGTATTCCCAGTGGTGCTTGTTTCTTCCTTTGTGATGCAGCCAGCCTTCCGAATAGCCTTTGAGTTCCTTTTCTTTTCCATAGGGGGAACGGTAACCCTGAAAGTATTTCACCGAAGGAACGAATTCTTCCAGGCTGTATTTGCTTAAGTCATGAAGAAGACCCTGTCTATACATCCCGCATTGAAAGCACATTTTCATCACCAGAAAACGATGTCTGTTGATCGTATGAAGATGTCTGAAGATGTTGATGAAGATCTTGTTTTCCACGATTCATATTATAACAAAGAAAATGCTATAATGTTGGTATGTCAGATCGTCATACGAAACGGGAAAAACTCGTTACCGTCATCTATCAGCATCTTCTTTTAAAGAAAGATCTTTTTGAATGTTACAACGATTATTATCTGAATCCTCAAGAGGAATTCGGACATTCGATCATTGAAGATATCTATGTGAATGAAAAAGAGTATATCAAGGAAATCTCAAAATATCTGAACAATTGGGATTTCGATCGTCTGAATTACGTGGAACAGGCTGTTTTACTGGAAGCCGTAAGCGAAATCAAACAGAATATCAATGACAAGGCGGTCATCATCGATGAAGCTGTCATCATCTGCCAGAAATACTGTGATCCTGATACTTACAAATACATCAACGGAGTATTGGATAATCTATGCAGCAACTTAGCGTAAGCAATCTTGTACGTTATCTCAGATATAAGATCGATAATGATAAGAATCTGCAGAATCTGAATGTGATCGGTGAGATATCGAATCTTTCGTTATCGGTATCCGGTCACCTTTATTTTTGTCTGAAAGATGAGCAGAGCTCCATCGACTGCGTGATGTTTCATGGAAACGCTGCAAAACTGACATTCCGTCCGAAGAATGGTGATAAAGTCATTCTGAAAGCATCCGCTTCCATTTATGAAGCACAAGGAAGGCTGCAGCTATATGTCACTTCGATCCGCCAGGATGGCATTGGTGATCTATATCAAAAATTTGAAGAATTGAGAATTAAACTGGAAGCGGAAGGAAAGTTCGATCCTGCGCATAAGATCGAACTAAAAACATATTATCCGGAACGGATCGCCGTTTTAACAGGAGATGATTCTGCGGCGATGTCCGACATCAGACGGGCTTTTTTCAGAAGATGGCCGTTATGTACCGTTGATTATTATCCGGTCCTGGTGCAGGGAGAGAAAGCGGCACAGGATATTATTGAAAAGCTAAAAAAAGTCGATCCTATGGGCTATGATGCGATCGTTTTGGCCAGAGGCGGAGGATCCTTTGAAGACCTGTTCTGTTTCAATGATGAGCAGCTGGTAAATACGATCTACGATCTGGAGACATTCATCGTTACCGGAATCGGACATGAACAGGATTATTCGTTAGCCGATCTTGTCGCGGATCTGAGAGCTGCAACACCGACAGCTGCCGTCGAACTGATCACCCCTCATATCGAAGACATTGCTGAAACGCTGAATGAATATGAATATGAACTTCGCAATTATATGACCTCACGCATGGACAGGGAATATCTACGCTATGATTTTCTACTGGAACGTTTCATCGCTTACCGGCACCATTATGAACAGCTTGTGATGAGGATCGATCATCATATCGATACCATCAAAACGCATATTGTTCATAAAATATCTCAAAATGATGATACTATCCGGAATCTGATCGACAAGATGCGTTTTAAAGTAGATTTTACTTTAAATAACGAACAATTGCATCTGAAACGGTTAAATACATTACTTGAAGCGTACAGCTCTCAAAATGTCTTAAAAAGGGGTTATACTTTAGTTATACAGAATGACCATCCTGTAAAAAGAAAAAAAGACCTGCAGAAAATGGAATTTACCGTACGTTTCAGCGATGGTGAGATCATCGCACAAGAAAGGGGATCCGATGCCTGAAAAATTGAAATTTGAACAGCAGATGAAAAAACTGGAGGAAATCGTTGATAAGCTGGAAAAAGACGATGCCGATCTGGAAGAATCCATTGGTTTGTATGAAGACGGTCTCAAGCTGGCAAAAACTTTGAAGGAACAGCTGAAAACATTTCAGGATAAGATCAACGAGTTGAACGATGAACAATAATTTCGAGAATCACATCAAAAACTATCTGGATGGTCAGAGAGTAGATCTGATCCTGCAGGCATCTGAATATGCTCTGGAAGGAGGCAAGCGTTTTCGTCCCGAGATCATTTTTGCGATACTGAAAGGCATGGACATTCCGGAGGAAAAAGGATACGATGCGGCAATGGCCCTTGAGTTCATTCAGACCTATTCCTTGATCCATGACGATCTTCCTGCCATGGATGATGACGATCTCAGAAGAGGGAAACCTTCATTACATAAAGCGTTCAGAGAAGATATTGCAATATTGACCGGAGATCAGCTGCTGACGGACAGTTTCCGTATCGTAAGCGAATCAGAAGATTATGACGATGAGACGAAAGTCAACATCATCAAAACATTGAGTACCTATGCCGGAAGAGATGGCATGATCTATGGACAATTACTGGATGTGACCAGCGGCAATAAAGACCTGGATATGGACAAACTGCTGCTGATTCAGGAAAACAAGACTGCAGGATTATTCAAGATCGCCTGTCTGATTCCGATGTATATCGCTAAATTGAATCAGGAAGAATACTTCACAAGACTGGGATCCATGATAGGCCATATCTTCCAGAATCAGGACGATCTCTTCGATGTGATCAAATCTGAAGAAGAAATGGGGAAGAATCTCAGCGATATCCGCAATGAAAAGCTGACTGCTTTGCAGTTCTGTGATGTCGATGGCCTGAAAAAACTGATACAGAAAGAATTTGATGAACTGTCTGTATATCTGGATGAAGCATCCTTTGATACAGAATATCTGGAAGAACTGCTGAAACGTCTGAAGGAGCGCTGAATGGAAAAGAAAGAAATCAACCGTTTATCTGATCATGATACGCTGCAGTTATGTCAGAATATAAGACAAAGAATGATCGAACATTTCAGCAAACAGGGAGGTTATCTCTGTGATAATCTTGCTGCTGTGGATATTGCGGTTGAATTAGCGAAAGTATTTGATTCTAATGACTTCATTCTTTTCAGTAAAGAAAACCTTTCCTATGCACAGAATATTCTTCTGGAAGAGGGATATTGCGATTCAATAAATGAGAATGTTTCTTTTTCAGAAGCAATGGGCGTGATCGCTTCGAAATCACGCTGTAATAAAAACTGTCATGTCGTTTATGTGATGAGCGATCAGGATATTCTTGATTTCAATCTGATAAAACAGCTACAGGCAAATGACTTCAGACTTATCATTGTTTATCTTGATCGACACGACAAGGATGTGAATGCCTTGAATAAGATCGTCAATGACCTGCGGCAGACGGAGATGTACAATGGTCTGAAAAAAGGTGTCAAGAAGTCTTTAAGCAATATGCGCAGCAGCGAACAGATCATTTCCGGGATCCACAGATTCAAAGATTCTGTTAAAAAAGCAATCATCGATGAAGATGTATTCAAACGTTACAATATCGATTATCTCGGACCGATCGACGGTCATGATCACAGACAGCTGAATCGGGCTTTTAGGAATGTCAGAAAGAACAGACGTCTTGTAGTCGTTCATTGTCTTGTAAAACCGGGTAAAGGCTATTCTTTTGCAGAAAAAGGGGAGATTCCTTCTTTTACCATGCCTTTCAATCCGAAAGACGGACGTCCTTATCTTACAGAAAACGAGAAGAATCGAAAGCCGTTTTCAATCATCAGTAAAATGATCGAAGAATTACTTTCCAAGAATAATCAGATTATTTGTATCTCAAACGATGCATTGGAACTAGATGGGATGGCAGATCTATTTGCCGGATTTCCAGACCGTTGCCTGCAGGTTAAAACCAATGAAGAGGATTTCCTTTATCTGATCAAAGGAACGATCGAAGCAGGAATGATTCCTAGTGCTTATGTCAGTCCATCCATATTGATCAAATACATTTCGAATTTGAAAAGAATCACTTCATTACAAGAACCTGCTTTACTGTATACTTATGATGATCCTGCATTATCGTACAAAATTTTATCGGAAATCGAAGATTCTTATGTAGTCTATCCGAAGGATTCAGATGAACTAAGAAATACTGTTTTCACATTTGACAAGATAAATAAACCTGTGATCATTATTACGGAGAAGCAATGTCTTTCCTATGAAGAAAAAGATCCAGTCATGATTGAAGATTTAGGAAAATGGGAATTTCTGGTGAATAATAAAAAGGGAAAAGCCGTAATTCTTGGCAATGGCACGGATCTGTTGAAACTGAAAGATATCATCATCGCCAATGAACTTCCTTATGATCTGGTGAACTGCTTCTGCCTGAATGCGGTCGATAACGAAAACGAATGTATAAACAGGATCAGGAAGAACTATAAACATAAATATTACTATGGAAAAAATGATCTTATCAGCAATCTGATAAACGATATTACAATCATTGATGATGATATGGAACAGATATTTGCTAGAATAAAGAAGGATCTGCATGCTTAAGAGTCTGTATATCAAAAACTATGCGATCATTGATGAACTGAATATCGAATTTCATCCTTTTTTTAATGTTTTTACCGGTGAAACAGGAGCAGGCAAATCGATCATCGTAGGCGCACTGTCTTTTCTGATCCGCGGGAAAGCTGATCCCGGAATCATCAAGAACGGCCAGGAGAAGGCGATCATAGAAGGAGTATTTTCAGTGGATAAATCGATGGATACTCTTTTAAAAGAAGCAGATATTGAACATGATGGCGAAATCATCGTAAGAAGAGTGATCTCACGAGACAATCATAATTCCATCCGTATCAATGAAATGTCCGTCACTTTGAATTTCCTTTCACAGCTTTTTGCCGATCATATCGATATTCATTCACAGAAAGATAATCAGTATCTGCTGAATAAACGGAACCACTTGTATTTGCTTGACCAGTATGTTTCGGATGATGCATTATTTGATGCTTATCACGATACGTATGCAAGCTATCACAAACTGGAAAGAGAATTCAAAGAACTGAACGAGAATACCTACAACGAATCGGAACTCGAATATTATCGTTTCGATCTTCAGGAATTGAAAGAAGCTGAACTGGATGTCAATGAGGAAGCCGAACTTCTGCAGAAGGAAGCGCGATACAAATCGCAAGAGAAATATATAATCATATTGAGCAATGTGCTTGATCTTTATGACGGTGACAGCGGAATCAAAGAAAAACTGTCGACAGTCATTAAAGAACTGCATATCAATGACGAGCTGATCGATCAGGTCAGAGAAAATGTCGATAATATTTATTACCAGCTGAATGATGAAATAGATAAACTGAAAGAATTATATGCTACTTTCGACGAGGAACTGAATATCGATCAGATCGAACAGAGGCTTTATAACTATTCGCGTCTGAAAAGAAAACACGATACAGATGTTCCTGGCTTATTGGAAAAACAGAAACAGCTGCAAGAAAAAATCGATTTCTTCCTTGATAAAGATCATGTTCTGAATGAGAAAAAGAAAGAACTGGATGATGCATACCAGAAAGCTCTCAGTATTGCGCAGATGATCCATGAAAAGAGATCTGTCAAAGCCAAGGAACTTGAAGAACAGATACGTAATCAATGCGATGATCTGCTTTTGAGTAATGTAAATTTCCAGATACGGATCGATGAAACAGAATTAGGAACTCATGGCATCGATGATGTGGAATTCTATATCGCATTGAACAAGAATGAAGAACCGAAACCGTTAAGAAATATCGCCTCCGGAGGCGAGATCAGCAGACTGATGCTGGCACTGAAGAGCGTATTTACATCGATCAGCGAAGTCTTCCTGGTCATTTTCGATGAAATCGATACAGGCATATCCGGCAAGACAGCGTTGGCCGTAGGACAGAAGATCGCCAGAATCGCTGAAAACAAGCAAGTCATCTGCATCACGCATCTTCCGTCCGTTGCCGCCTGTGCGGATGCACATTACTACATCTACAAGGAAGATGATCTTTTAGAAACCAAGACAAAAGTCCGCCGTTTGAACCGTGAAGAGATCATCAAAGAAATCGCTTATATATCTTCTTTGGATGATTCGCCGTCTGCTCTGGAGGCTGCCGAACAGCTTTATCTGACTGCTCAAGGTGCAAAGAAACATGAAAACGGATAAAGCGATCAAAGAATATATCATTGCGATCGCCACCAATGAAGGCAAAGCAGACAATACGGTAAAATCCTATTCCCATGATCTGAAAATCTATCAGGATTATCTTAATCAGCATAATATTATCAATATTGAAGAAGTCGATGATCTTTTATTGGACGATTTCGTCTATAGGATCGATGAGAAATATGCTTCCGCATCCATCAATCGCATCAAAACAACCGTACGTAATCTACATCGTTTTTTAAATTTCAAATACGATATCAAAGATCCGACCATGAACATGCATGTGAGCGGGTCAGAAAAAAGACTTCCGATCTACGCAACAAAAGATGAGGTCGATCGTTTGATGGGCATATTCAACGATGAAGAGCCTTCGGAACTGTTTAAGCACTGTCTTTTGGAAACGATTTATGGATTGGGAATCAGAGTCAGTGAATGCTGCAACCTCAGGATCAGCCAGGTAAATCTTCAGGATGGCTTCGTCAATGTCATCGGAAAAGGCAACAAAGAACGCATCGTTCCGATTCCGGATATGACATTGTCTCTGATGAAACGTTATTCTCTGAATATCCGACCGATCTGGTCGAAAAGAAGCAACAACTACTTTTTTATCAACAGCAAAGGAAAGAAAATCTATTCCGAGTATATCGAAAGAGTACTGAAAGATAGTATAATACAAGCAGGGATCCGTAAGCATCTTACGCCACATAAACTGCGTCATTCCTATGCGACGCATTTATTGGAAGGGGGAGCAGATCTGCGTGTGATTCAGGAACTTCTGGGTCATTCGGATATCTCTACGACGGAGATTTATACGCATGTTGAAAGTGAAAGGATGAGAGAGATCTACCTGAAAGCTCATCCTTTGGCAGGATCAGGAGGAAAGAACAATGATCAATAGAAGAACATTTGTCGTTGTGATCGATTCACTGGGAGTCGGTTCGGAAGAAACATCTTATCTATATGGAGATGAAGGAGCGAATACGCTTTCCCATATGTTTAAAGCGACTGAAGGAAAATATAAGATTCCGAATCTGCAGTCTTTGGGATTGTGTAATCTGACAGAAGTGGAAGGTAATGCGCCAGTAGAAACACCGCTTGCTTACCATGGAAAGCTCCATGAGCAATCTGTTGGTAAAGATACTATGACAGGCCATTGGGAGATCATGGGTGTTTTAACGACACAGCCTGCTGTTACGTTTACAGATACAGGTTTCCCTGAGGATCTGCTGAAAGAGCTTGAAGAGAAGACAGGACACAAGTTCATCGGAAACTATGCTGCTTCTGGAACAGAAATTATCAAAGATCTAGGCGAAAGACAACTGGAAACCAAGGAAATGATCATTTATACTTCAGCGGATTCCGTTTTACAGATCGCTGCACATGAGGAACTGTATGGCATCGATGAAATCTACCGTGTATGCAGTATCGCAAGAGAGATCTGTTCCTCAAGACCGGAATGGATGGTTGGCAGAATCATAGCAAGACCGTTTGTAGGAGATAAGGCGGATAATTTCACCAGAACAGCCAATCGTCATGACTATGCATTGTCTCCGAGCGATCGGACTGTTCTTGATAACATGAAAGATGCGGGATACGATGTTATTTCCATTGGAAAAATCAATGATATTTTTAATACTTGCGGTATCACAAGAGCGATCAAATCAATGAGCTCTCATGAAGGGTTGAGGCAGACAATCGATATCGCAAAAGAGGATTTCAATGGGATCTGTTTCACGAATCTTGTCGATTTTGACGCAAAATGGGGACATCGGCGTGATCCGGAAGGCTATGCCAAGGAACTGGTAGATTTTGATGAAAATCTTCCTGATCTGCTTGATGCGATGAAAGAAGATGATATCCTTTATATCACTGCCGATCACGGAAATGATCCGACCTGGAAGGGGACTGATCATACAAGAGAGATGATTCCGTTAATCATTTATTCAAAATCGTTTAAGGAGCCAAAAGAAATGCCTTTAGGCGAAAGTTTTGCGGATATCGGTGCAACGATTGCCGATGATTATCAGGTCGAACTGCCAAAAATAGGGAAGTCTCTGAAAGAAATCTTGAAATAGGGGGGATCATTATGAATCATCAATATGATGCATTCGATCTTGATCGTAATGAATATACCTTCAATCAGTATATTCAGAATGTTTTCGGATATATGTCACTGGGACTGCTTGTAACATCGGCAGTCTCCTATCTTTGTTTCCGCAGTTTTGTAGATAGGGGATTGATGTATCATATATTGTTTTCGATTCCCTATGCTTTTATACCGGTTTTATTCGCTGAATTAGCAATCTCGTTCCTTATGGGACGCTATATTTATAAACTGAATAAAAAACAGCTTACTGCAATGTTTTTCCTCTATGCCATTTTGAATGGACTATCTGTTTCAACGATTTTCATCGTATATAGATTATCAGATATATTTATGGCGTTTGTTTTTGCGACAGGATTCTTTATATCTATGGCAATCATAGGAAAAACGACAAAACTGGATCTGACAAAATACAGGACGATTTTTATAGCCGGTCTGATCAGTTTATCTGTTTTAAGTGTAATTACGTTGTTTACACAATATAACAGATTGGATCTTGTCTTGTGCTGGGCAGGATTATTGCTGTTTATGGGCTTGACTGCGTATGATATTCAGAAGGTTAGGAATATTTATTACAATTACGCAGGGGAGATGGAAACAGGCAACAAACTAGGGATTCTTGGTGCGTTTGAATTGTATCTGGATTTCATTAATATGTTTATGTATATTCTAAGAATTCTAAGTAGCAGAAGACACAGAGATTAAAGAAAAGAAGTGGGATGTTTCAATCCCTTTTCTTAAGCAAATAATTCTATATAAAAAAATCGAATAACATACATTATGCGAAATGTAATGTAAATAAGCGTTTATAGTTGATTAATCTTATGCTTATAATTGAAATAATAAAAAATCATTCAGGATTGAATGATTTACTGAATGATTTTTATTCAATTATTAATGGATTTATAACTTATTTTGGATCTACAGCTGTCTTCAATGCTTTCGCTGCTTTGAATCCAGGGACTTTTGAAGCAGGAATTTGAATCTTTTCTCCCGGATTTGTCGGGTTGATTCCTTCTCTGGCTTTTCTTTCTTTAACAACAAATTTACCAAAACCTGTAATATCAGTTACATTACCTTTAACCATTTCTGCTGCAATTTCATCAAAAATAGCTGTGATGATTTCATTAGATTCTTTCTTAGTTAGATCAAATTTTTCAGTTAAAACTTCAGCTAAATCCTTTTTTGTAATCTTTTCCATATTAATAAAACCTCCTTTATAATTATAACATTTTTAACTCATATATAATGCATAAAAACCGCTAAAATAAGCTTATTTTGAAACATTTGCCAATGAATCGAACAACGCATTAAGCTGTTCTTTCGTCATATCTTTGACGCCTGCAGCATTCGTATGACCTCCGCCGCCATAATCTCTGCAGAAACTATTGATTGTATAGTTTCTTTTTGATCTGACTGACACATCGAACAGGCGTTCATTATTCTCTACAGCGAATGCCCATACGTTGATATTACGTATCGTTCCTAATTCTGTGATATGATTTTTCGCTTCAGAAGGATCCATATCCAGTTCATTCAGTTTCTTTTGATCTAGTATGATATATCCGAATTTGTCTCTTAATTTAAGTTCATTACGTATCTTGCTGACCTTTTGAAATACAGAAATGTCATCCGTAAAAAGATATTCGTAGCAATCCGATACCTTGATATCCCCTTTCGTGATCAGCTTTGCTGCGATTTTAAAGGAATCAGCTGTTGTATTTGCTGTTTTGAAATTCAATGTATCAGTTGCAATACCGCAATATAGATATTTGCATGTTTGCGGTGAGACTTTAAATTCCTTGAAATCTTTCGAATAAAGGATCTCTGCCAGAAATTCAGCGGCAGCAGCCGATTTCACTTTGACATGATTCAGATCCGCGTAATCTTCTCCGAAAGGATGATGATCGATCTTGATCGTATATTTCGCCTTTAAAGCCCTCTGGTCATCGATACGTTCTTTTGTTGAAGTATCAAGAATGATTGCCAGAGAATCACGGATAAAACGATCGGAAGCATTGTCATTACGACTGATGATCTCATATTCATCAGAACCGCAGATTTTTACCTTTTTTGAAGGAAAATTATCGATGATGAACTGATTCAATGCCAACGATGAAAACATCGCATCGCCATCCGGCTTCTGATGCCTAAATATGCTAATCTGATCAAATTCCAGAATTTTATCCAGGATATCTTTATACATCTTATAAGCCTAAGATCCTGACAGTATCTTCAACGATCGCAAGCTCTTCATTTGTCGGCACGACATATACTTTAACTTTTGAATCAGGCAATGAAAGTTCAGCTTCACTGTGACATTTTGCGTTCAGTTCATAATCGACTTTGATGCCTAATCCTTCTTCCAGCTTCTTGCAGATCATTTCACGTACCAGAGTCGCATGCTCACCAAGACCGGCAGTGAATGTCAGTGCGTCCACATGGCCAAGCTGCATCACATAGCCGCCTACCACATTGATGACTCGGTTGACATACAGCTCATAAGTCAGTTTCGCTCTCTCGTTGCCTTCTTTGATCGCATTCTCGACATCTCTTGAATCTGACGAGATTCCAGAAACGCCAGCCATGCCCGATTTCTTATTCAGATAGGTTTCCATTTCATCAGGAGTACAATTCAGTTTTTTCATCATGAAATAGACGACAGTCGGATCGATATCTCCGCATCTGGTGCCCATCATGATACCACCCAATGGAGAAAGACCCATGGAAGTATTGATGCACTTCCCTCCTTTGATAGCGGTGATCGATGCTCCTGAACCAAGATGTAAAGTAATCAGATTGATATCTTCGATGTTTTTGCCCATGATCTCAGCAGTTCTGTTTGCGACAAATTTATGAGATGTTCCATGCGCTCCATATCTTCTGACTTTGTAATCGGTATACCATTCATAAGGTACCGGGAACAGATAAGAATCAGGTTCCATCGTCTGATGGAAAGCCGTATCAAAAACGAACACATGTTCAATATTAGGAAGAGCATTTTTGAATGCTTCATAGCAGGTAAGATGTGCAGCGTTATGCAACGGAGCGATGTCGATCAGCTCTCTTACTTTGTCTACGACATACTCGTCTACCTTGACAGAATCCTTGAAATACGGACCGCCCTGGACGATACGATGTCCTGCGGCTTTGATTTCATCCAAAGATTCAACGATACCGTAAGCAATCAACGCGTCCAGAAGCATATCGACCGCGACCTGATGATTAGGAACCGGAACTTCCTTGGAGATCCTTTCGCCATTCACATTGATACCGAAAATGCCCATTGCCAAGCCGATTCTTTCGACGTTTCCGCTGGTCAGCACTTTGCCTTCGGGCATTTCAAATAACTGGAATTTCAAAGATGAACTTCCTGAGTTTACAGCCATGATTTTTGTCATAATGTTTCTCCCCTACTTTATTTTTTCTATTTTTTCGACAAAACGATCCAACAATTCGTTATTTTCTTTTCGCATTTCTTCAAGGATCATATCCAGATTCTTAACCATTCGGATTAGATTCAGTTTGTTTTCATACTCATTGAGCTGAATCAGACATCTTTTGATCAGATCCTGTACGGCACTCTTGCTGATTTCATAGTTTTCTGCGATCTCATTCATCGAAAGATCCTCATAATAATATTCCTGTAATATCTCTTTCTGATGCGAAGTCAGCAGATCTCCATAATAATCAAATAAACAGATCTCATATTCTCTGTTACTGGGCATGCTGAAGATCTCCTATGATCGATTCAAGGTACAGATCGAAATCGAAATCCTGAATGTCATCCAGCTGTTCCCCTACAGTTATATACCGAACAGGTAATCCGGTCATATTCTTGATCGCAATGATGATGCCTCCTTTTGAGGTACCATCCATCTTGGTAAGAATGATGCCATTCAGATCGGTGATTTCATTAAACAGTTCCGCTTGTGAAAGACCGTTCTGCCCTGTATTGGCGTCCAGAACAAGCCAGGAATTATGTGGAGCACCCGGAATCTCTTTCCCAAGCACCCGGCTCATTTTTTCTAATTCAGCCATCAGATTGAGCTTATTCTGCAGTCTTCCGGCTGTATCGCATATCAGAATATCGATACCATTGTTTCTTGCATATCGGCAGGCATCGACCAATACAGAACTTGGATCCTGGTTTTCTTTTCCTTTGATGCAGGGAATATTCAATTGATCTGCCCATTTATCCAGCTGTTCGATCGCTCCTGCTCGGAAAGTATCCGCTGCGGCAAATGCAACCGTTTTTCCTTCCATAAGATAACGGTTCGCCAGTTTTGCACAAGTCGAAGTCTTTCCTGAACCATTGACTCCAACCATCAGGATGACCGTTGGGCCATTCTCGTTGTAAACGATCGGATCATCTTCCTTTTCGTAATAGACGTCCTTGAAAGTTTCTCCCAGAAAATACATGATATCTTTCGCAAAAAGATAGTAATAGTTCTGACATTTCGTAAAGAATTTATCGCAGATCATTTCGGAAGTCTGATAGCCGATATCTGCTTCGATCAAAGTGATCATCAGCTGTTCCATGAAATCATCTTTGTTCTGTTTCTTGTTTTCCGTAACAAAACGTAGTTTACGCCCTAAACTGTCGTTGGTTTTCGCAAAACCGTGAAGATATTTGTTTTTATCCGCTTTCCTAAACAAAGCCATCAGGCAGTCGCTCCTTGCTTGTCTTCCGGTTCAGCCATCTGCATTGCATCAAGCAGTTTGACTTTCAACAGCTGAGAAATACCGTGCTGCTGCATCGTTACGCCATAAAGCACATCACACTGTTCCATCGTGCCGGGACGATGTGTAATGATCAGAAACTGCGAATGATCCGTAAATTCTTTGACATATTTCGCAAAACGTTCGACATTCGCAACATCCAAAGAAGATTCAATTTCATCGAATACGATTAAAGGCTGCGGTCGGACTTTCAGGATCGTAAATAAGACACAGATCGCGATCAGCGCCTTTTCTCCGCCGGAGAACAGCCTGATAGACTTTACTGCTTTCCCAGGAGGCTGTACATCGATATCGATCCCGGTATTCAGGATATCATCAGGATCTTCCAGTACCAGTCTCGCCTTCCCACCGCCGAAAAGCTTAGCGAAAATGAATGGCAGTTCGCCGTTGATCGCATCAAATGTTTCCTTAAACTGGGTCTTCATGATCTGGTCCATTTCATCGATCGCTGATAGGATCTTATCTCTGGAAGCGATCAGATCATCGTAATTCTTCTTAAGGAATTCATATCTTTCATTGATTTCACTGAATTCTTCCGGAGCAGACATATTGATATTTCCAAGATCCTGTATCTCTTTACGGAGATTCATGACTTCATCTTTTGCGTTTTCATCGATTTCGATGTCATAGTTCTGCAGTGCATATTCATAAGTCATCTGATATTCCGAAGTGAGTCTCAGGATATTGTTTTCAAGTTTGGTTTCAATGACTGCTTTGTTCGTCATGACATTGGTGATATTGTTTCTGGTTTCGTCCAGCTGTCTTCTGAACTGACGGATCTGCTGATCCTTACGGTCGATTTCTGCTGAAAGCTTCATCTTCTCTTCCCTCTTGAGTTTCAAAGAAGTAGACAATTCATCTTTAAGTGCATAGTTCTTTGATAAAGTTTCGATCAGAGAATCGCCGATCGATTCTTCTTTGGCAGGAATTACGATCTCATAATCTGCCTGAAGTTTTTCATAACGGGCACGTTTCGCATCAACGATCGGTTCCAGCTGGGCGATCGAGATCCTTTTTTCAGTGAGTTGCTTATTCAGTTCGTCTTTCTGGGTGAGAAGTGAATTGTATTTACGGACCGCAAGCTCGTTTTCCGCTTTATATGATACCAATTCATTTTCAAGACGCTGCAATTCGGATTGCGCAGTGATCAGCGATACTTCATTCTTGACTCGGCCTCCAGTCATTGATCCGCCGCGATGGACGACATCGCCATCCAGTGTGACGATCTTGTAGCCGTAATTCAAGAGATAAGACAGATTATTCGCATTCTCCAGGTCATCTGTCACCAGGACATTGCCCAGAAGAGAGTTTTTGACATCTTCATATTCTTCCAGACAATGGCAGAATTCATCTGCAGTACCTAAAAACCCCCTGGTATTCTTGCATATGATCTGATCTTCCTGCTTCACATGACGTGCTCTGCAGACTGTCAAAGGAAGGAATGTCGCTCTGCCGGAACGGTTTTTCTTCAAAAAAGCAATGGCTTTACGCGCTGATTCTTCATCGACTGTCACGATATGATATACGCTTCCTGCCAAAGCTGTTGCGATCGCTTCTTCATAGCCTTGTGAAGGATGGATCTCCTGTCCAATGACACCCATGATCCCATAGAATGCGTCCTTGTTTGCCATGATCGCACGTACACCGGACTGATTCGCAGCAGAAAACGGATCAGAAAGCACATTTTTCAATAGTTCGATACGGTTTTTTACACGATTTACGACACTGTCGGTTTCTTCCTTTCTGATCGAAGCATCCGCCAGATCCGAAGCATTATTTTCAAGATTCGTATTCAAAAGATCCAGTTCTGCCTTTGACTTTGTCAGACGGTTCAGACGGTCATCATACTCGTATTTCGCTTCTTTGATGTAGGATTCCAGTTCCCTGATCTTTTCTTCCGAAGATGCATGTTCGATGGCGTATTTACGTCTTTCATCGATTTCTGCTTTTCTTGTTTCAAGAATGGCGATCTCATTGATCACGTTGACAAGCTTTTCTTGAATGCTGTTGAGCTGCTTATCATATTCTTTTAAGGACTTTTTATTCTCGAAATTATCATTCTCATGAACCTGTATGGTCGTTTCATGCATGGCCTGGGCCGTATCCAGATCGAATTGTGATTTCTGCAGTTCCGTCTGTTGCATCTGCAGATTGCGGATATCATTAACAAGGACAGCGACCTCGATTTCCTGCAGTCTTTGCTTCTTTTCCTTGTACAGTTCCGCTTTATGTGCTTGGCGCTTCAAAGGGGTGACCTGACGTTCCAGTTCGCTGAGGATATCATAAGTACGGTCAAGATTATCCTTGGTGCGTTCCAGCTTGTTCAGTGACTCTATTTTGCGTTTCTTGTATTTTGATACACCTGCCGCTTCTTCGAAAATATCGCGTCTGTCATAAGGTTTCGCTTCTGCAAACGCCATGACATTGCCCTGAGAGATCATTGACAAAGAATTCTTACCTAAACCGGTATCCATGATCAGATCCATGATATCGCGGTAACGGACATTTTTATTATTTATGAGATATTCCGCATCCTGATCGGAGTTATAGATCCTCCGTGTCAGTTCGATTTCATCCTGATCGGAATTCAGGATATGATCGCTGTTATCAAAAACAAGCGTCACTTCCGCCATATTCATCGCTTTACGGTCTTCCGTACCGGAAAAGATGATATCCGTCATTTTTTCGCCACGCAAAGACTTGACCGATTGTTCGCCTAAAACCCAACGGATGGCATCCGCAATATTCGACTTGCCACAGCCGTTCGGACCGACGATCCCGGTGACAGGTTCATCAAAATTGATCGTTATATTGTCAGCAAAGGATTTAAATCCCTGCATTTTTATCCGTTTTAAAAACATTCAATCTCCTTTGACTACCTAATAATTATAGCAAATTCTTCCTGTCATTTAATATCAATCGCTTATAAAATAGGAACATATTTCTTTGACAGAATCGTGGTTTTTCTTTATTTCTTTCTGCAGTTCCAGGATCCTGTTATCATACCTTATCTCATAGCTGTTCTGGCCATCAGTAAGATGATATTTTTCACAATTTTGCAGTTTATCTTTGAATGGATCGCTCTTCAGATACATCAGCGGAAGCTTTCCTTGAATGAAGACATACGGATAGATCTGTGTGCCGTTACGTGTTTCGTAGGCTTCGATCAGTTTGCGGATCTGTTCATCATTCAGTTCAGTAGAAAGGATGACATGTTCAAAACCGAGCTTTTTCAGGAATTCGTAACAGTATGAATTGCTGCAGTTAAGCGTATAATACGCAATCCTGTGTTTCACTTGATTCAATAATCCCCCTATTTCACAGATGACTTGATGATCTGCGTCAGAATAAACGTTTTGCGGATTGATCACTGGCGACAGGAGGTAATGGATTTGATCAAGAACGATATCATCTTCTTGTTTATGCATCTCAGAGCCCTTCTTTTCATCAGACAGTTCAATGAAAGAAACGTTGTTAAATATCGGCTCTTTATGAGAACAGGATAAACGGTATTCATTGAATGCTTGTATACTCTGACGTCGTATCTCATTCAGATCGCCGATTGAAAGGAAGGCATTTTCAGTGTGTATCTCTATTTCTTTTAAAAAATAAGGTGTTTCATTCAGTCGGGAGAACTGTTTCCTGATACCATCTTCATTTAGAGGCGCTTTTAAGGCTTTCTGAGCGATTTTATCACTGATATACGTGTATTTATTATTGCCACAGGAAAGTGTCACAGAAACAGCAGTATCAGGCTGAATGAAGATCGACAGATCAAGAGGAAGCTTCTTATCCGGAATATTGTTGATCCGTT
>JAFRVK010000059.1 GCA_017441765.1 Erysipelotrichaceae bacterium | reverse complement strand
ATGGCGGTTCTCTGCAGACCGGGCAGGCGTGGTATCAGGACTACAATGGCGAAGGACTTGCAAGAGAAGGCGTGATCGTTGTCAACCTGGCGTATCGTCTGGGCGTTTTCGGATTCTATGCGGACGAAGAGCTGATCACAGAATCACAGCATCATACGACAGGAAATTATGGCCTGCTGGATATGATCAAGGCTCTGGAATGGGTCAGAGACAATATCGCCTGTTTCGGAGGAGATCCCGCAAACGTGACTCTGGCAGGAGAATCCGCAGGAAGCGCTGCCGTTTCGGCACTGTGCACCTCAAGACCTGCAGCCGGACTGTTCAGGAAAGCCGTTCTGGAAAGTTCGACGCTGGCTTCCATCGATCCTCCTCATTCCTACCGCAGTCTTGAAGAAGCGCTGGCTTCCGGGAAGAAGCTGAAAGAGAAATACAACGCCTTATCGGTCGGTGATCTAAGAGCGATGAAGGCAGAAGACCTGGTTTCTGAAGCGGATACCCAGCATCATATCACGATCGACGGATATGCTCTGGAAGAGGATCCTTATCTTTCCTATAGGAAGGGGATCCATAATGAAGAAACGATCCTGCACGGCTATAACGCAAAAGAAAGCGGACCGTTCCTTCTTTTCAGCAAGACGACTTTAGACAATTATGAGGATAAAATCAGATACTTCCTGGGTGACTATACGAAAGAAGTCCTGAAGGTCTATCCGGCTGAAACCAATGAAGAAGCAGCTGAAAACTGGGCGGAAATCTACGGGGCCATCTTCTTTTCCTATCCGCATTACTGCTACAACCGCTTGGCAGTCATGAATCATATTCCGGTCTACGAATACTTTTTCAGCAAGGACAACGGCAGACTGGGCTCCTGGCATTCCGGGGAAGAGATCTATCTTTATCATAATATTCCCGGGCACTCCAGGCTCTTTGACAAGAAGGACCGCGAACTGTCTGATGCGATGACCGCTTACCTGCTGAATTTCATCAGAAACGGAACGCCAAACGGTTCTGAAGAACTGCCGCTGTGGCCGGAGAACGAGGATTCTGAAACCCTGATGGAATTCGGTGATCATATGGGAATCATCAGCGAGAGATCGCTGAAACTGTATGCCATCATCGATCAGATGCAGGGATGGAAATAGATCAGAAACAACGAATGCATATGACCGTTCCTGAAAGGGAACGGTCTGTTTATCTCTATGCTGTTTTAGGATAGAATAAAGATATAAATATCGGAGGTTCCTATGGATAGAAAAACCTTTTTAATCATCTGTGTAGCCATCATCATCCTGTCGGATGTGTTACGTAGAACACTGATGAACCGCATTTCAAACAAGCTGACCCGTTTATTGCTGAATGGCGATTATGCGGCTTTTGATGAACTTGCAGACAAGTTCTATACGAAATACTTCGTTGCTCCGTTCAATCTGGATTTCGTCAAGATGAACTCCTATCTGGCACGTGGCGATGATCAGAAAGTCAATGAGATCCTTGACCACTTTGATCAATGCCGTCTAAATGCGAAACAGAAATATGCTGTCTATTCCAGCGCATTCTATTACTATCTGACGATGGAAGATACGAAGAGATGCAAGAAATATTACAAGATCCTGACAGAGAATCCTGATCCGAAGCAGGATATGACCATGACCCACTGGCTCTATGATACCTATATCGATCATGGATCCAAATATCTGGATGATATCCTGAACAGATATGAAGACGCTCCGGAGAATATGAAGCCGCAGCTCGATGCATTACTGGCAAGGATCTATGAGAATCAAGGCGATAAAAAGAACGCGGACATCTACAACAGGAAACTGAAGGAATATGCGAAGAAACTGGATAAAAAGCTGAGCGAACAGCAGGAAGGAAAGAAAGATGTGGAATAGTTTCAATACCGCTGACTATAACGGCATGATTGCGGAAACGATCGAGATCGATGGTTTTCATCACGATCCGATCCACGCCTACTACGCCAGGACCCTGGTGCCCGGGAAACATCCCGATATCGTCCTGATCCCGCATATGCCCGGATGGGATGAATGGTGCAGGGAAACGTCAAGGCGTTTCTGTGAGCACGGCTACAATGTCGTCTGTCCGGATATCTACAGCCGCTACGGGACGGGGACGCCGGTCGAAGTCTCTTCCAGAATGAGGGAGCAGGGTCTGGTGAGCGATGAATCGGTCATGGGCGATGTCAAGGCTTCTCTGGAATTTCTGAAGGAACAGGACAACTCCAACGACAAGGCGGGTGTCATCGGCATGTGCTCGGGAGGAAGGCATACTTTCCTGGCGGCATGTACCCTGGAAGGCATCGATGCCGCGGTAGACTGCTGGGGCGGAGGCGTCATCATGAAAGAGGAAGATCTCAACGAAGCGAGACCGCAGTCTCCGATTGATCTGGCAGAGAATCTGAACTGCCCATTGCTGGGTATCTTCGGAAACGATGACCGCATGCCGACTCCGGAAGAAGTCGACAGGACCGAGGAAGTCCTGAAATCATTCAACAAAGACTACGAATTCCACCGCTATGACGGCGCGGGACACGGCATCTGGTACTACGACAAACCGATGTACCGGCAGGAACAGGCGATGGATTCCTTCAATAAAGTCATAGAATTTTTCGATAAGCACCTGAAATGACCAAGCCATACGTACTGATGGTGAAAACGGCAGGATCGGTATGCAACATGCATTGCGATTACTGCTACTATATCGACAAGGGCCATGAGCATTTCATGGATACCGATGTCCTGGAGAAGATGATCAGAGACTACTTCTCTTCCTATTCCGGACCGGTCTATTCTTTCGTCTGGCACGGGGGAGAACCGACCTTGCTGGGACTGGACTTCTATCGGAAGGCAGTCTCGCTGCAGAAGAAGTATCTTCCAAAAGGAACAGTCTGCTGGAACAATCTTCAGACGAATGGAACGCTGCTGAATGAAGAGTGGTGTAGTTTCCTTTCAGAAGAGAACTTCGATGTAGGCATCAGTATCGACGGCACGAAAGCGATCCATGAACGTTACCGCCATGGAGGAAATTACGAGGATATCGTGAAGCACATCAGGATGCTGCAGACATACAGGAAACAGCCTGATCTGCTGTGCGCTCTGACAGAAGACGCCGCACAGAATGCTTTGGATACCTATCATGCACTGAGAGATCTGAACACGGGATGGATACAGTTCATTCCTGTGATCAGTAATAAAGATGAGATCGCTTCAAAAGCTTCCCTCAAGGCAGAGACTTATGGACGTTTCCTGGTTACGGTATTCGAAGAATGGATACGCAACGATATCGATCATCTGGGAGTGCAGTTCTTCATGGAACTGCTCAACGTTCTCTCAGGCGGTCAGGCTTCCCTGTGCTACATGTCCAAGACCTGCGGACGGGCTCTGATCATCGAGAATGACGGCTCCGTATACTCCTGCGATCATTTCGTCGATGAGGAACACAGGCTTGGAACGCTTCAGAAGGATCATCTTGCGGACATGATCGAATCGAAGGAACAGCTTTCTTTCGGACAACGCAAGTACAGTGATTTATCTCAGAAATGTAAGGCGTGTCCGTATCTGCAGCTATGCTACGGAGAATGTCCGAAAGACCGCCATGACGGGCAGTATGAACTGTGTGAAGGACTCCTGTATTTCTATGAACATGAAATCGATCAACTGATGAAGATCGTCAGTCTGTTAAAGAATAAAAAGACATTTACAGAAGTGAAAGGATATTTTAAAGATGGAAAAAACGATTCAGAATGAAAAAGTGACAGCAACCATTTCTTCCAGAGCTGCCGAAGTGATCGGCTTCATGGACAAAGACACTTCGATCGAACGGGTCTGGTGCCGTGATCCGAAATACTGGGCCAACTGCAACCCGATATTATTCCCATATACCGGACTGCTTCCGGATGGAAAATACACTTATCAGGGCAACGATTATGTTTTAGGTTCTCATGGGCTAGCCAGATATGCGGAATTCACCTTCGAGGATGTGAAGGATGATGAGGCGACGCTGTCTCTTGGCAGTAACGAAGAACTGCTCAAGGTCTATCCGTTCCATTTCAAGCTGACGGTCAATTATAAACTGGATGGAAACAGAATCAGGATCCGCTACCGTCTGGATAATCTCGATGAAGAAGAACTTCCGTTCACCATCGGCTTCCATCCGGCTTTCAACTGCCCGATGACAGAGGATTCCGTATTTGATGACTATTATCTGGAATTCGCTCATGAAGAAGATCTGCACAATCCGGATTTCCCTGATCTGCAGACGGGAAAAAGGATCATGCTGAAAGATGTACTATATGATAAGCAGCTCTTCTATCACAATGGTCAGATCACCTCGCCATATGTCGATCTTACGAACGGGGAACACGCCATCCGCGTCGGGATCGAAGGCTACGATACCCTGGGCTTCTGGCGCAAGAATAACGAGACACCGTTTGTCTGCATCGAACCATGGTATCCGAGAAACGAACTGAAGAAAGAACCTTTCTTCAGAGGAGAAGAACTCTACAACCGTCTTCCAGGCAACGGGAGTTTCGAATGTGAATACTACTGGGAGATCCTGAAATAGGGAGATTCTCATGCCGTTTGATTTTAAAAAGGAATACAGAGAATTCTATCTTCCGCCAGAGAAACCTGGCATCATCGAAGTACCGCCAATGAACTATATCGCTGTCAGAGGCAAAGGAGATCCGAATACCGAAGACGGAGACTACAAGAAATCCATCGGTCTGCTTTACGGGATCGCATTTACGATCAAGATGTCCTACAAGGGCGAACATCAGATCCCGGGATATTTCAGCTATGTGGTTCCGCCTTTAGAAGGTTTCTGGTGGCAGGAAGGCGTGGATGGGATCGATTATTCTCATAAGGAGAACTACGAGTGGATCTCGGTGATCCGTCTGCCTGATTTCGTCACGGAAGAAGAATTCAGCTGGGCAAAAGAAGAAGCGACTCTGAAAAAGAAAACAGATTTCTCTGCAGTCGAATTCTTTCACTATGACGAAGGGCTCTGTGTCCAATGCATGCATATCGGTCCATATGACGATGAGCCTGCTACCGTACAGCGGATGGATGAATACATTGCCGGACAGGGATATGTCACGGACATCAATGAACAGCGTCTCCATCATGAGATCTACTTAAGCGATGTCAGAAAGACCGCTCCTGAGAAACTGAAGACCGTCATCCGTCATCCGATCAGAAAGATATAGCTTATGAAAAAGAAAAAAGATATCTGGACAATCGTATTAGTGGCGGCAGCGATCGCAGCTTTCCTGTTTGTTTCGTTCAGGTCATTCACGGGAATCCGAAGGCTATCTGAAGACTATCATTTCCTGATAGATAATGATATTTCAGAGGATATGAATGGCCAGATCTTTTACAGCGACGGGATCTATTCGGAAATCGGTTATGGGATCGAAATCATTGCGGATGATCCTGAGATGACAGAAACGCTGAAGGATTATCTGCATTCCTCTTTGCGTTTCATCGACAGACGCATCATGTCCTGCGGCCTTCTGTATACGATGCTGATCAGCGCCATGATCGCTTACTGTCTGTATCGGTGGCATTCTGATGATGTTCTGAAACATGTCTTGAGTATCGTTCTTTCCGTTCCCGGGATCTATGCAGTCTATCTTGCGTTTGTCTGGATCGTACATCTATTCTTCCATACACCATTCTATCCGACAGTATCACTGACGCTGATCGCAGCCATCCTGTCGGTCATTGCCGGAAACTGCGCTTTGGGTATCCTCTTCCGGTTCTTCCGTTTCCGGAAGATCCTTTCCATCATCGCGATCCCTCTGATACTGGCTTCCTTCATCTTCGGTTTTGTCTTTGAACACGGACTGTATTGCAGACAGTATCAGGATTCGTTCTCCTATCTGGTCGACATTGACCCAAGGGTGCTGGATGAGGATTTTGACGGAATCTATTATGATGAAGAAAAGAATGTCATGGTACTGGAAGGTGTGGAATATCCTCCAGAGCAGGAGGAAGATCCCGACTATCTCAAAGGTCTTCCAAGAGCCGGAGCCTGTCTCTATGAAATACTGAATCCGTATTCCGGGAACGGCCTGTTCTTCTATGAAGAAGCGGAAGGAACAGCTCTGCCTGAGTTCATTCCTCTTCTTTACATCGCCAAAGCGATCCTCTGGATCATCGCAGCACTGAAGATCTGTCCGCGTAAATGATCCTGAGATCATTGAATCATATTCTCATCTGAACAGGTATACTTGCTGTTTACTTGAGTATTATCTTGAACATGCTATAATTACCTGTGACGGCTGAAGGCTGTCAATCTTTATCTATGAAAAAAACGACGATCAAAGACTATTACCTGAAATACGCATGGCTGTTCGTGATCGGTTCGATCGCCAACATCATCGTGGATATCACTCAGACGACAGTGCCTGAGTTTTTAGGCGATATCGTTTCCGTCGTTTCGTCGCAGTCGGCTACGGTTTATGCCGATATCATACCGATCATTCAGAAGATCCTGATCGCATCCGCGATCCTGTTTGTGGGCAGAATGGTCCTGCGTTTCGCGATCTTCTCCGCATCCCATAGGATCGAAGCTTCGATCCGACACGAAATGTTCCTG
Source organism: Erysipelotrichaceae bacterium (assembly GCA_017441765.1). Taxonomy (GTDB): domain Bacteria; phylum Bacillota_I; class Bacilli_A; order Erysipelotrichales; family Erysipelotrichaceae; genus Colivicinus. The sequence continues at coordinate 23,041 of JAFRVK010000059.1, read as the reverse complement.
AAAGCGGAACGCCTGTCGCAGCGCTACTACCATGAAAACAAGATCGGCACCATCATGTCCTGGTTCTCCACGGATATGGAAGCGATCGAAGAATTCACAGGCTGGGGCACGGTCATGGTCGTTGATGCGCTGTTCCTGTCGGTCATTTCGATTTATAAGATGCTAAAGATGGACCTGATCCTGACGGTCATTGCGGTTATTCCTTTGATCGCGCTGATCCTTTGGGGAAACAAGGTCGAAAAGGTCATGTCCGACAAGTGGGATGAAAGGCAGCAGCAGTTCGACAAGCTTTATGACTTTACCCAGGAGACCTTTGCGGGTATCCGGGTCATCAAGGCGTTCGTCAAGGAAGTCCAGGAACTGAAAGCCTTTTCCAAGGTCGCCAAGGAAAACAGCGACAAGAACCTGGAGTTTGCGCATCTGTCGATCACGTTCGATGTCTATATCGAACTGATCATCGGTGTGGCGATCTCCTTGCTTCTGGGAGTCGGTTCCTATTTCGTATACCGTTCATCGATCCATGATCCATTCATGCTTATGAGTCATCAGGTCAATCTGACACCGGGCATGCTGATCACGTTTGTCGGCTATGCCGATACCCTGATCTGGCCGATGATCGCCATGGGACAGATCCTGCAGATGTATTCGCGTTTCCGTACCTCGGCAGACCGTATCTATTCCTTCCTGGATGAGGAAGAAGAGATCCACAATATCGAGAATGCTGTCATCCTTGAGGACTGCAAGGGAAAGATCACATTCAATGATTTCAGTTTTGCCTATCCTGATGGCAACGATCATTCCTTGAGCAATGTTTCCTTTGAGATACAGCCGGGGGAAATGGTCGGCGTGGTAGGCAAGATCGGTTCCGGAAAGACGACGCTGGTCAACTCTTTGCTGCGTCTGTACAATATCGAACGGGGGAAGATCTTCATCGATGATGTCGATCTGATGGATCTTGATATCAGGAATCTTCGTGAACAGATCGCATATGTACCGCAGGACAATTTCCTGTTTTCCGATAATATAAAAAACAACATCTCTTTTGCCAAAAGCAAGGCAGGAATGGATGAGATCAAGGAAGCCGCCAAGTTTGCGGATGTCGATGAGAATATCACATCGTTTGCAAAAGGCTATGAGACAGTCACAGGCGAACGCGGCGTGACCCTTTCTGGCGGCCAGAAACAGCGTATCGCGATCGCCAGAGCCTATCTCAAGAACGCTCCGATCATGATCATGGACGACTCGGTTTCCGCTGTCGATATGAAGACCGAAGAAACAATTCTGAACAATATCAATGAAAAACGCAAAGGCAAGACGACGATCATCATCGCTTCGAGAGTCTCTACCGTCGCACATATGGACAAGATCCTGGTATTGAATGAAGGAAGAGTCGAAGCATTCGATACGCCGAAACGCCTTCAGAAGACTTCTCCTACCTACAAGAAGATGGTCTATCTGCAGAAATTAGAGAGTGAAATCAATGAATGACGAACTTGAACAATTAAAAGGTGATAAGAAACTGCCCTTAAGAGTCATCATAGGAAGGACGCTTAAGTATATCAGGACAGAATGGAAGAGTTTCATCCTTTCACTGTTTTTGATTGCCTTGAACGTGCTACTGGATACGATCTCTCCGTTGTTTACCAGTAAAATCACGGATGAACTGGTTGTCGAGAACATCAACATCAGACTGATCCTTTCCCTGGTCATTCTGTCTTTTATGATCACCCTGATCAACCAGATCTTCCTGTATATCGAATCGACGATCCTGCAAAGATGCGGACAGAGGATCATCTACCGTCTGCGTAACGAGATCTTCGAGCACATTGAAAACATGTCTCTGAATCAGTTCAACGAGATGCCTGTAGGTTCTCTGGTGACCAGAGTCACTTCCTATACCGCATCCATGTCGGATCTGTTCACAGGCGTCTTTGTGCGTATCCTGCGCGATATGACGACCATCGTCGGTGTCTATATCATCATGATCTATATCTCGCCATCCCTGTCGTTTGCGCTGTTTGGCGTGGTACTGGTCGTATTCGCGATCTCATTTGTCTTCTCGAAATACGTCAAGGCGGTCTTCCGTAAGGAACGTGCCTGCATCTCCGATATGAACAGTTTCCTGTCCGAGAACCTGGCAGGCATGAAACTGACCCAGGTCTTCAATCAGGAAGAAGCCAAAGATGAACAGTTCACGGAAAAGAATGAAGCGATGCGCAAGGAACGCTTCAATGTCATCAAGGCGTTCGGTATCTACCGTCCTCTGATTTCCATGATCTACAATGCATCGATCGCACTGTGTTTCGTTCTCGGTGTCCGTTACCATCTGACCGCAGGTGAGATCGTCGCATTCTATCTGTATCTTTCAAAGTTCTTCATGCCGGTACAGAATCTGGCAGATCAGCTGAACTCTCTGCAGAGAGCGTTTACCGCATCAGAGAGAGTCTACAATCTGCTGGATGTCAAACCGGATGTCCTGGATAAGGAAGATGCGATCGAGATCGATCACTTCGAAGGCAAGATCGAATTCAAGCATGTCTGGTTCGCCTATACTGATGAGAACTGGATCCTCAAGGATGTTTCCTTTACGATCAATCCGAAGGAGACCTGTGCCTTTGTCGGTGCGACCGGCGCAGGAAAGACGACCATCCTTTCTCTGATCGTACGCAACTACGAGGTACAGAAAGGCGAGATCCTGATCGATGGCATCAATATCAACGACATCAAGATCTCCTCTTTGCGCAGAGCGATCGGACAGATGCTGCAGGATGTCTTCCTCTTCTCCGGAACCATCAGAGAAAATGTTACATTGCATGATGAATCCTTCACGGATGAGGAAGTCAGGGAAGCCTGTGTCTATGTCAACGCGGACAGTTTCATCGACCGTCTGCCGAAAGGCGTCGATGAGGAACTGATCGAGAAGGGTGAAAACCTCTCCCAGGGGCAGAGACAGTTGCTGTCCTTTGCGAGAACGATCATTCATAAACCGCAGATCCTGATACTCGATGAAGCGACCGCCAATATTGACACCGAAACCGAAGTCCTGATCCAGCAGTCACTGGAAAAGATGAAGAGTATCGGGACGATGCTGGTGGTGGCACACCGTCTTTCGACCATCCAGCATGCCGATCAGATCGTGGTGCTGCAGAACGGCGAAGTCATCGAAACAGGGACCCATCAGCAACTGCTGAAGCATAAGGGCTATTACTATAAGCTGTACCAGCTGCAGTTTGAAAACTGAGATGGATATCTATATCAGAAGCAAAGAAGACCTGATCGAAGCGATCAACGAAAACGGGATCATCCCGTTTTTTGCGAATGATGTCAAGGGCTTTTCTTTGGAAGAAAACTGTGACCCGAAGGTCTATTTCGGTTCCGAGGAAGGACTCTGGGAATGGAAGGGTCCGGTCATTCAGGAGACGCGCTGCGCCTATGGGAAGTTCTTCCGCAACAAGGCAGCCTATGTCTCAAAGGAATGGTTCTATGATCTGGCGAATTACCGCAGGGATGGCTATGATTTCGAGGCGGCCTTCAATGACGGACTGATCACTTATAACGAGCAGTACCTCTATGAACTGATCGCATCGAGACCGTCGATGCTGTCGAAGACGGCGAAAGCCCTGGGCGGTTATGTGAAGACACACGAGAAAGGCAAAGACGCCTGGATCCCAAGAAAAGGTTTCGATACCACCATCAACAAGCTGATGATGAAAGGCTATATCATTATCATCGATTTTGATTATGAGACGGACAAGAATGGCGAATTCTATGGCTGGGGAATCTCCCGCTATGCCACACCGGAATCGTTCTATGGAGAATCGTTCAGCGAGAACTGTTACAAATGCAGTCCCGAGGAATCGTATCAGAGACTTCTGGAACAGCTGAAGAAACTCAATCCCAAAGCGGATGAAGAGAAACTGATCCGCTTCCTTGGATAATATTATTATTTGAATTTTGAAAGAAGATGGAGAGCTTATGAAGAATATCGTCGTCGACATCCATACCCACACCATTGCCTCAGGACACGCCTATGGGACGATCAGAGAAAACGCGCTTGCCGCCAAAGAAAAAGGGCTGCAGGGACTCGGCATCAGCGACCACGCTCCGGGCATACCCAATGTTTCTCTGCCGAATCATTTTTCCAATCTGCGCGCGGTTCCCCGTCAGCTTTATGGCGTCAGCATCTATTACGGTGTCGAAAACAATGTCCTGAATGATGGGACGATGACGCTTCCTGAAAAGATACTGGACCGTCTGGACTAGAATATCGTCGGCATTCACGGCACCTGCTACGAAGACCAGGGAGCTGATAAGAATACAGACAACCTGATCCAGTGCATGAAACATCCCAAGACCTTCTTCATCTCTCATCCGGATGACGGAGGATTTCCTCTGGATTATGAAAGACTGGTTCTGGCAGCCAAAGAATACAATGTCGCCCTGGAACTGAACGACGCCCATATCCGCAATCCCTGGATGAAAAACACGCTGGAGAACGCACATACCTATCTGAAACTGTGTATGAAACATCGTGCCAGCATCTTTGTGGGCTCGGATGCACATGATCCAAGCAGGGTAGGATGTTTCGATTCAGCGATCGCGATGCTGACAGCAATGGAATTCGATGAGGATCTCATCATAAACAACTCTTTAGAGAAATTCGAAGAATTCATCCATTTCAATTGAGACTGCGATACTTATTTCTCATGTATCCCATGTAAATCATTTATAATGGTTCCATAAAGAAATATAAGAAGCAGAAAAGAGGCAATATGGAAACTATAATTTCAGAAGGCTTATACCGGGTTGAAAAGATCGATGACAGATTCTACTGCATCAACGAAGCGAACTCCAATAATATCTATCTCCTGATGGGTCAGGATAAAACACTGCTTTTTGATACAGGCTATGGCTACCGCGATTACCGGAAATATATTGCCAGGATCAATCGTAAGCCTCTTGTGGTGATATGTTCGCATGGCCATTATGATCATACCTTGGGAAACTATCTGTTCGATGAAGTCTATCTGCACAGGGAGGATGAAGCCCTGTGGAGAAAAGCGGATAACCCCGAACTGAAAAAAGATGCCATCGCGATCCGCGAAAAGAAGATTCCGGATATGCGGCAGATGATGAGTGTGGATGCCTATCTGAAGACGTCAGGCAAGGATACGAAATGCCGGTATATCAAGGAAGGTGATATCTTTGATTTCGGCAGACTGCATTGCGAAGTGATCGAGATGCCCGGACACACGAAAGGATCGATCGCCTTGTATGTCAAGGAAAGACAGATCCTGCTGTCAGGTGATTCCATCAGCAATCATTTTGTCTGGTATGCGGGCAAAAGAGAAGATGTCGCTTCCTATATGACCTATGTCAATTCGCTCAAGAAGATTCTGAATTACGACAAACCGATCAAAGAGATCTATTCAGGCCATGGCACCTATCCCCTGGAAATCGGAATCGTTGAAAGAATGATCGAATGCATGTATCATTGTGCTGAAAATACGAATGAAGAAGATCTTCCTGTCATATCCTCTCCGGATGGTACAGGCAGACAATTTGCATATAAAGATACGTCTATCGTCTATTCAGATGAACTGATGGAAGAATTCAGGAGGGAATTGAATGAAAACGATTGAAGAACTGACTGGTACCAAAAAGAAGATGAGCAAGGTTTTTCTGGGTACGGGATCCTTTGGCGGTTCGACACCGGTGGAGAAAGCCCGTCCCGTGCTGGACGCTTACTATGAAATGGGCGGAAGGATGATCGACACCGCTGTCGTCTACTGCAACTGGTATGCGGGAGAACGGTCGAAATCCGAAAAGCTGCTGGGAGAATGGATGGCTGTTAACGGCATCCGGGAGGAACTCTTCCTTCATGCCAAGGGCTGTCACAACGACTATGACTATGACGGGACTCCTTTCACGGAACCGAGACTGAAACCTCAGGATATCAGAGAGGAGATCAATAAATCTCTGGAAAATCTCAGAACGGATTACCTGGACTGCTTCACGCTGCATGCCGATGACCCGGATATGCCGGTAAAGGAAATCATCGATACGCTTTATGAAGAGAAGCAGATGGGAAGGATCCTGGCCTATGGCTGTTCCAACTGGACGACGGAAAGGATCATGGAAGCGGAAAAGTATGCTCAAGAAAGCGGCAAGGACGGTTTCATCCTGAATCAGGTCGGCTGGTGTCTCAACAGCCACAATCCTGCCGAGGATCTGGAACATCTCTATATGGATGAAGCAATGTACCAGTATCATAAGCAGAGCAGGTTGCCGGTCATGGCTTATACCGCCAGCGGCAAGGGCTACTTCCAGAAGCGTGCCGACGGAAAAGAGATCCCTGAGAAGTACAGAGAACTTTATAATGTCAAAGAGAACGACATCATCCTTGAGGCTCTGGTAAAAATGGCAGCAGAAGAGAACGTCTCCGTCAATGAGCTGGTCCTCTATTATCTCCTGCTGGATCACGGCTTCCAGGTCAAGCCGATCATCGCCTGCCGCAACACGGATCAGTTACGTGATGCATTGAAAGTCGAAGAGATCGAGATCTCGGATAAGAATAAAGAGATCCTGATGAATCTTAAAAAGTTTTGATAAAATGAAAAGCCCGATTCAATTCGGACTTTTTGTTTGCATAATAATATAACCATTATCTAAAGATTCAGATAATCGATGACATCAAACAGGCTGTCTCCCACGAACAGGGCATTTTCCGCAACCTCTCTGATCGGCTGCTTGATATCGGGAATAATGATGTAGTCGATCGGCGCATTCATCGCGGCCAGTCCGCCATTGGAAGAATCCTCCAGAATCAGCGCTTCATCTAAAGAAACCCCTGCCTTTTCGCATGTCTTCAGGAAGACATCGGGATAGGGTTTGCCTCTTTTCACTTCTCTACCTGTCTGAACGAAAGCAAAGCGATCAAAGATGCCTGCCGCCTTTAGAAGACGATTCGTCCTGTAGAGATCCGTCGAAGTCGCGATGCATTTCCTGATGCTCGCCCGCTCCAAAGCATCCAGCAGTTCCATCAGTCCCGGCTTCAGCGGTACGCCGTTGAGACACATCTCTTCCAGAGAATCCAGATATGATCGTTGGACAAGCGCCATTCCTTCTTTACGGGTCGATTCCTCCGGAAAAAGAACGGTCTCATCGACCGGCAAGGAAGTACCGATCACATCATACAATGCCTGGATATTGATAGGGATGTTGTATTTCCGACAGAGTCTTTCATCCGCTTCGCAGTAATAGCGTTCGGTATCGAACATCAGTCCGTCCATATCGAAAATGATCAATTGATATCGTTTCACGATACCATGATACGACAAACGTTAAAAGATCTCTATCGTTTTGATCCTCTGATCCTGCAGAGGCTTATCCATGAAACCGGTCGGCGTATCAGCGATCTCATCGACTGTCCCCATGCCTTCGATGACTCTGCCGAACGCGGCATACTGCCCATCCAGGTGCGGCGCATCCTGATGCATGATAAAGAACTGGGAGGATGCCGAATTCGGGTCCATCGTTCTTGCCATCGACAGGACGCCTCGTTCATGTTTCAGGTCGTTAATGAAGCCATTGGCTTCGAATTCTCCGACGATCTTGTCCCTGGAACCAGACCTTCCTGTGCCTGTGGGATCTCCGCCCTGGATCATGAAGCCTTTGATGACCCGATGGAAGATGATCCCGTCATAGAAGTGCTCCTCTACCAGCTTGACGAAATTCTCGACTGTTCTCGGTGCTGTTTCAGGATACAGTTCAGCAACGATTTCTTTTCCGTTTTCCATGATGATTTTTTATTTTAATATTTTCCATCTGTTTTTATCTCTTCATTCATTCTAACATTTGTTATAATGAAACTATAAGAACAAGAAGGATAGCATAATGAATGAATATGTAGAAGAAGTAATAAACAATGCCCGAACAAAGTACAGCAATCAGCCTGAATTTGTCCAGTCGGTGCAGGAAGTTTTAGGATCGATTTCTCCTGTCATCGACGCCCATCCGGAGTATCGCAAGGTCGATCTTCTGAACCGGATCATCGAACCGGAGAGACTGTTCAAGTTCAGAGTGGTCTGGACCGATGACAATGGCCAGGCGCATACCAATGTAGGTTACCGCTGCCAGTTCAATGGAGCCATCGGGCCTTACAAAGGCGGCCTCAGGTTCCAGAAGAATGTCAATGAAAGCATCATCAAATTCCTGGGTTTTGAACAGACCTTCAAGAACAGCCTGACCGGATTGCCGATCGGCGGAGGCAAGGGCGGCGCGGATTTCGATCCGACAGGAAAATCAGATGCGGAAATGATGCGTTTCTGCCAGAGCTATATGACAGCGCTGTACCGCTATATCGGACCGGACATCGATGTTCCGGCAGGCGATATGGGCGTAGGCGGAAGAGAGATCGGTTATCTGTTCGGACAGTACCGTCGTCTGAAGGGCGTCTGGGAGAATGGCGTTCTGACCGGCAAGGGTCTTACGTATGGCGGCTCTCTGATCCGTCCGGAAGCGACAGGCTATGGCGCGATCTACTACCTCAATGAAGTCCTGAAGAACCAGGGCGATACGATCCGCGGCAAGAGGATCGCGGTCACCGGTTTCGGCAATGTTGCCTGGGGCGTCATGAAGAAGGCCAGCCAGTTAGGCGCTAGAGTAACATATATGTCTTCACCGACATGCTATATCCATGATGAAGAGGGTATCGTTACCGATGAAAAGCTGAATTATGTTCTGGATCTGCGCAGAAGAAACCAGATCGATCTGACGGAATACGCCGAGAAATTCGGCTGCGAATGTGTCCAGGGCAAATTCTGGGGCGTCAAGGATGTGGATATCTACATGCCTTGTGCTACGCAGAATGAAGTAGGTCTTGAGGAAGCGAAAAAGATCGTCGATGCAGGTGTCAGATACTATATCGAAGTATCGAACATGCCGACGACCAATGAAGCGATCAGCTATCTCAGGCAGCATGGTGTCATCATCGCTCCGTCCAAGGCAGTCAATGCAGGCGGTGTCGGTGTCTCCGCGCTGGAAATGTCGCAGAACTCCGAGAGACTGGTCTGGACCGAGGATGAAGTCGATCAGCGTCTTCAGCATATGATGGTCAACATCTATCGTTCTTCTCTGGAAGCGGCGCAGGAATACGGCCTGGGCTATGACCTGATCGCCGGAGCGAATATCGCAGGCTTCAAGAAAGTTGCGACTGCGATGTACGAACAGGGAATCTTCTGATGCTGGAAATCGGAAAGACAGCGCCTGATTTCACGCTGCCTGATCAGGATGGAAATCCTGTCTCGCTGAAGGATTACAGAGGACAGAAAGTCATTCTGTACTTCTATCCGAAAGACATGACCAGCGGATGTACGAAACAGGCATGCAGTTTCGCGGAACTGTATCCGCAGTTTCGGGAAAAAGGCGCCGTCGTTCTTGGCGTCAGCAAGGACTCCGTGACTTCTCATAAGAAGTTTGAAGAGAAATATGGCTTGCCGTTCCGGCTGCTGTCGGATGAAACCGTGGATGTCATCAAAGCCTATGGCGTCTGGCAGGAAAAAAGCAATTACGGCAAGAAATACATGGGCATCGTAAGAACGACCTACCTGATCGATGAAGAAGGGAAGGTCATGAAGGTCTTCACCAAGGTGAAAGCCGCCGAGAATCCCGGAGAGATGCTCCAAGAGATCTCATAGACAACGAACTATCCGAAAGAATCGGATAGTTTTTTGATTTTCTATGATGCATATGAATTGTTTCAGATAATCGGTTTTGATACAATTAATTTGTATACAAAATAAATGGAGGTAGCACGTATGAGTTTATATGAATTGTCAGTCAGGAAAAGAAACGGAGAAGACTATGATCTGTCATCTCTGCAGGGCAAAGTGGCTCTGATCATCAATACGGCAACAGGCTGCGGTTTTACGCCGCAGTATGAAGGTCTGGAGAAGCTCTATGAGAAGTACCATGAACAGGGTTTCGAGATCCTGGACTTCCCCTGCGACCAGTTTGGGCATCAGGCTCCGGGAACCGATGACGAGATCCATGCATTCTGCACATCGAAATACAATACTTCCTTTGATCAGTTTGCCAAGATCGAAGTCAACGGAGAAAATGAAAGCCCGGTCTATACGTATCTGAAACAGCAGCAGCCAACGGAAGAAGCCGTCGGTCTCAAAAACAAGATGGCAATGGCGGCGATCGCCAAGATCAGCACGTCCTGCCAGAAAGAAGGAGATATCGCTTGGAACTTCACGAAATTTCTTATGGACAAAGAAGGAAACATCGTCGGAAGGTACGATCCGACCCGTGATCCTTTGGACATCGAAGAAGAGATCATCGCGTTGCTGTAGGAGGAAATCAGATGGAAGCCTATGATCCATTGGATTTAAACAATCAGCTGTGCTATCCGATCTATCTGTGTTCCAAAGAGATCATCCGGCGCTATACGCCGTGGCTGAACGAACTGGATCTGACCTATACCCAGTACATCGTCATGATGTATTTCTGGAAACAGAAACGAAGCAACGTCAAAGAACTGGGGAAAATGCTGATGCTGGATCCAAGCACGCTGACGCCTTTGCTGAAGAAACTTGAGAATAAGGGTTATCTGAAACGTGAACGGTCCCATAAAGATGAGCGGAATCTGGATGTCAGCATTACTGAAAAAGGGATGGAACTTCGTCAGAAAGCGCTAAGCATTCCGGAACGGATGGGCAAGTGTATCGACCTGTCTGAAGAAGAAGCCAGAACGTTATACAGCTTGCTCGCCAAGGTATTGACGAACGTCGAAAAAGAAATGGAATCAAACGAATAGGAGGATCATCTATGTACGATATCATCATCATCGGTGCAGGAACCGCGGGACTGACCGCAGCGATCTATGCCAGAAGAGCTTCCAAGAAGACGCTCGTACTGGAAGCGAAGAATTACGGAGGCCAGATCATCAATACTCCGGATATCGAAAACTATCCGGCAGCTGCTCATATCTCCGGATTCGAGTTTGCGACAAAACTCTTTGAACAGGCGAAGGAACTGGGGGCAGAGATCCTGTTTGAAAAAGCAGTCAAGATGACAGACCACCATGATCATAAGGAAGTCGCAACAGAAAACAATGTCTATCAGGCAAAAGCCGTCATCCTGGCGACTGGTTCCGAGAACCGTCAGCTGGGTCTGTCCAATGAGAAGGAACTGGTCGGAAGAGGCATTTCCTATTGTGCGACCTGTGACGGGGCATTTTATCGAAAGAAGACGGTTGCAGTCGTGGGCGGAGGCAATACCGCACTGGAAGACACGTTGTATCTCAGCGATATCGCTGAAAAGGTCTATCTTATCCATCGTCGGGATGCCTTCCGTGGGGAAGCTTCGACTGTAGAGAAACTCAAGGAGAAGGATAACGTCGAATTCGTATACAACGGTCAGGTCACAAAACTGAATGCCGAGGAAAAACTCAGCAGCATCGAGGTGACCGATAAGGAAGGGAATGTCAGAATCATCGAAGTCAATGGACTCTTTATCGCTGTCGGACGTATCCCGCAGAATGAGGATTTCGCCGACCTGGTCGATCTTGATGACGCAGGCTATATCGATGCTTCGGAAAACTGCCACACCGGTACGCCTGGCATCTTCGTGGCAGGAGACAACCGCAGGAAGGAACTGAGACAGCTTGTGACCGCAGCCGCTGATGGCGCAATTGCAGCGACAGAAGCGGTCAGATATATCGACACGCTTTAGGAGAAAGAAAATGGATAGAAATCAACAGATCATCAAAGTAAGCATACAGGGCATTGTGGTGAACCTGATCCTGGTCGCTTTCAAAGGAGTGGTAGGTTTTCTGGCAGATTCTCTGTCGATCATCCTGGATGCGGTGAACAATCTCAGCGATGCTTTGTCTTCGATCATAACGATCATCGGAACAAAACTCTCAGCAAAGCGTCCGGACAAGAAACACCCGTTCGGTTACGGAAGGATCGAATACTTTTCTTCCGTCATTATCGCTGTCATTGTATTATTGGCAGGACTGACTTCCTTCAAAGAATCCTTCGAGAAACTGATTCATCCGTCACTGGCAGATTATTCTGTTGCTTCCTTATTGATAATCATCGTGGCTGTCCTGGTCAAGTATTTCTTTGGCAGATATGTCCGCAATCAGGGAGAGAAGTATAATTCCGGCAGTCTGATTGCCAGCGGAACGGATGCCATCAGCGATGCGTTCCTTTCGCTGTCCACCTTTGTCGGAGCTCTCATCAGCTATTTCGCCCATGTTTCCTTGGAAGGCCCGCTTGGCCTGATCATCTCCATCATGATCATCAAGACAGCGATCGAGATCCTCAAGGATACGATCGACGAAATGATCGGCGTCAGGACAGACAGCGAACTGACCAGAGAAATCAAGAAAACGATCAACAGCTATCCGGAAGTCCAGGGCGTCTATGATCTGACACTTCACAGCTACGGTCCAAACAAGACCATAGGTACGGCACATATCCAGCTGGATGATCAGCTCAATGCGCGAAAGATACATCTTCTGACCCGCAGGATTGAGGTCGATCTCTATGAGCGCTACAACATCGTCATGACTCTGGGAATCTATGCCTCTAACGATACGAAAGAGTATCGCGGGATCCGCAAAGGCATCAATGAGATACTGAGCCAGTATAATAACATCCTTCAGATGCATGGCTTCTATGTCGATGAAGAGAATAAACTGATCACCTTCGACCTGATCTTCAGTTTCGATGAAAAAGAACCAGAGAGATGTGTGGAAGAGATCCGGGAGAAACTTGAGAACAAGTATCCGCAGTACCATTTCGGAATCATCCTGGATACCGATATCTCAGATTAATAAAACAGCCCTTCGGTAAACCGAGGGGCTTTATACATATGATTGCCTGTCTGATGAAGCTATTTCTTCAATGCGTCAGTAAATACGACATACTTGTCATAGAAGAACTCTGTAATGAGATTCAGAGCCATATTCAGCCCCGTCACAAGATAATCGTTCCAATGCAGGGAAGATGTCAGGTAGTTGCCTAAAACGGTCGTAAGAGGCGTAAAAACGAGGTAGAAGAGGAATACCTTGAACATGGCTACCGGGACATTGGAAGCAGACTGGAACGTGAACTTGCGGTTCAGTGTGAAGTTCCACAATACCGATAATATCAGCGACAGCAGGTAGCTTGGCCACCATTCCCATTTCAGGACATCATTGAAGATCGCAAATGATACGATCTGAATGATTCCCGCGGATAGCGAGAATAAAGTAAACTTAATCGCCTGAAGAAAATTCTGATTTTTCATCGATATACCTCTGTGCCTTTACCAGGACTTCTTTCATGTTGTCAAAAGTCAGGATCTCTAACGCTTTCTCATAAGGAAGCAGCAGGATCTCCTGTACCTCTTCTTCCTGTTTGACAGGGATCTGATCCTCATAGGATGCCAGATAATAGATGCTTCGTTTGGCGATGCCGTTGGGCATGATGTAGTTGAGTTCTTCTTCAAAGGAAGTATCCAATTTTACATCCAGTCCTACCTCTTCCCTGATCTCTCTTAATGCGGTCTCCTCATAGGTCTCATTCTCTTCCGTATGTCCCTTGGGAAAACCGTAGTTGCCATGAAAATCCCTGATTACCAGGAATTTAAGTTCATCATGATCCATCGTATAAAGGATCGCGCCTGTACTCAGTTCAAACATACGTTAATTGTATAATAAACTCAAAACATTTAGAATAGAGATATGAAACTGCTGATGCTCATAAACGCCCGATCGGGCCTCAGGAATTCGAAAGCCAGACTGCTGGATGCGATCGATGTTTTCTGTGCGCACGGCTATGCCGTGACGGTCTATGTGACCCAGGCACCGAATGATGCTTATGAGTATCTGAAACATAATAAAGCGAAGTATGATATCGTCTGCGTCTTTGGCGGAGACGGAACGATGAATGAAGTCAGCAACGCCCTGATGAGGAAGAAAGAAAAACCGTTGCTGGGATACTTTCCCAGCGGGACGATGAATGATTTCGGATCCAATTTCGATCTGGGAAGTGATCTGAAAGTGATCGCCGAGAGGATCTGCGAAAGACATGAGATCGCTTTCGATGTGGGACGTTTCAATGACCGTTATTTCAACTATGTGGCAGCGTTCGGAGCAATGTGCGATGTGCCGTTTACGACGGACAGGGATGCCAAGGAACGGCTGGGAAATATCGCTTACATCCTGGAAGGCATCGGCAAGCTTCCTGATGTCAAGCCGATCGATATCCGTTACAGCGTGAAAGGCAAGACCTACAAGCGCAAGGCGCTGTTTGGCCTGATCTATTCGGGAAGCCGGGTCGCCGGCATGCAGCTGGAAACCAAGAGCCGATCCAATATCGATGACGGCATGTTCAACGTGCTGATCGTTGAATATGTGCCGACCTGGTTCGATGCGCCGGATCTTCTGACCACGCTGATCCAGAACAAGAAATACATCCACCGTTTCCGGACAGACAATATCACCTTTGAACTCGATGAGCACGTCATCTGGACCCTGGACGGCGAAGAAGCCCATCCGGGAAACAGAGCCGAGATCACGATCATAAACAAAGCACTTAAGCTGTTGGCCTAAGTGCTTTTTTGAATACTGATTTTTGAATAATCGATTAGCCCATCAGGGAAGTCAGAAGACCTAAGAGTTCCGTACCGTTGGATGCCTGGTTGGAAGTCTGGGTATTCGTCGTGCCTGTCAGCAGTGTTCCTAACAGACTTGTAAGATCCGGTTCGCTTGTCTTCTTTTTCTTGCCGGTGGTCGTTGTGGTCGTAGCGCCTAACAGGGAGCCTAAGAAGCTGGTTGCCGTGTTGGCTGAGCTCTGAGTTCCGCCTAAGAGACCCATGATGTCGCTGAGGTCGATGCCGTCTGCCAGATTGACGCCGCTGGAAGCAGCCGTTGTCGTAGCAGCCGGTTTTTTCTTCTTGGCAGCGGCAGCAGTATTGGTTGCTGTGCCTAAGCTGTTCAGCAATGCAGGAGCGATGTTGCTCAGAACGGAATTGACCTGGCTGGAAGTCAGACCTGTTTCATGTGCCAGATTGGACAGAACGGTATTCTGGTCCTGACCGAGGATGTGGGCGATGATCTTTGCGCCATCATCTTCATCGGCTTTCGCAACCTGTTCCTGAACGGTTGCCTGGCTGGTGTGCTGGCCTAATGCGCTTAACAGAGACTGAGCGCCGGTCTTCTTGGAAGCGTTCTTGGTCATGTAGCTGATCAGTAGAGGGATTGCCATCATCAAGAGCTTGGAAGTCGACTTGGAGCTGATGCCTGTCTTCTTAGAAACCGAATTGACGGAATCATTGGAAGTAAGGGTTCCTAACAATAATTGTAATAAATTCATTGAATCCTCCTTTATTAAGAAAATGAATCATTCTTAATCTAATTGTAAATAGTTATTTAGAAAATGTAAATAATCGCAACCGGTAAAAAAACGTCTGTGAAACAGAGACCTTCACAGACGTTAAAACAGTCTTACAGGATCACTTCTGAACCGTCGCTCTTGACGATCACAAAACGGTAATTGAGACCGTATTTTGCGATCAGAGAAGAGATGACGACCATCGGTGCGGCGCCTACCATCAAAGCAAGCGTTCCGACAGCAGCTCCTGTCGTCAGCGGAACAGCAACGACCTGGCGATCGAAATTGTCGCGGATGATCAGCTTGGTTGCGCTGCCTTCTTCGATGAGTTCCTTGATCTTCTCGGCAATCGTATCAGGGGTTCTTTCCTCGCTTCTGCCGAAGAGATCGCTGAATCCTTTGAACGTTGCGGAAGCGGATTTCTTTCTGTTTTCCAGAATGATGATCGCATCGAGGACATCGCCGTCGGCTTCCAGCAAAGCGGATTTCGCCTCTTCGTAAGTGCACTGCGTTCTTTCGATCACCTGATCGACTTCATGGATACTAAAATTCATAACAGATACCTCCTTTAGCACTCATAAACTGTGACTGCTAAAAATATAAGATAAAATGTGTAAAATGTCAATAGCTAAAAAATGTGATTTTTTGTGAATTGTTTCTGTGAAGCGTTGAAAAAGAGGAATCATCCTGATTGTGATAAAATAATTGTATGTTCGAATTATTAAAAAGGTATACAAAAGATGGCTGGTGGGCTGCCGCTCTAGGACCGGTTTTTACGATCCTGGAGGTTGTTTGCGATGCGTACATCCCGCTGGTCATGAAGGATATCATCGATGAAGGAATCTATGCCCTGAATGGCGATATGAACTATATCGTAAACAAGGGGATCACGATGGTCGTGCTGGCTGCTCTGGCGGCGCTGTGCGGAGCTCTTAGCGGCCTGTTTTCTTCACTGTCTTCGACCAAGTTCGTCAGGAATATCCGTCTTGCGATGTTTGAAAAGATCCAGGAATACAGTTTCGAGAATATTGAAAAGTATCCGGTCGCGACGGTCGTCATGCGTCTGACGACCGATATGCGCATGCTCAGGATGGCTTATGTGAGCATCGTGAGAATGCTGATAAGGGCGCCATTCAACCTGATCATCAGTGCCTATTTCGTCTTTACCCTGAACAGCAGGCTTGCCCTGATCTTTGTGGTGGCGTTGCCTATCCTTCTGACAGGACTGTTATATATCCATAAGAAGGCGCATCCGCGTTTCCGTCAGATGATGCTGAAATTCGATGCGCTGGATGCCAATCTGGAAGAAAACATCGATGGCATCCGGGTGGTCAAGACGTTTGTCAGGGAAGACTATGAGAACAAGAAATTCGATGCGTCTTCGGAAGGCGTCATGAAAGCCCAGCGTTTTGCGGAAAGCATCGTCATCCTGAACCGTCCGTTCTTTGAACTGGTCATGTATGCATGCATGATCTGCGTCGCCTGGATCGGCGGAAGGGATGTCATTGCCCAGCATATGACGACCGGTGATTTCATGGCATATCTTTCTTACATCAGAGCGATCCTGTTCGCTTTACTGATGATCTCCAATGTCTATATGCAGATCGTCATGGCTCAGGCTTCGGTCGACCGCGCCAACGAGATCCTCAATGAAGAATCAAAGATCAGAGACGATGACAACGATCCAAACCTTCTGGTCGAAGATGGAAGCATCGAATTCGATCATGTTTCGTTCAAGTATTCCGACGATGCGCAGAATGATGTCCTGAGCAATATCGATCTGAAGATCAAAGCGGGAGAGGTCATCGGTATCCTTGGCCCGACCGGTTCTTCCAAGACCACACTGGTGCAGCTGATCCCGCGTCTCTACGATGCCACAGAAGGTGCAGTCAAAGTCAGCGGACACGATGTGAAGGAGTATAAGCTGGATCATTTGCGTAACGCGGTCGCGATGGTCCTGCAGAAGAATACCCTGTTCTCCGGTACGATCGAAGAGAATATGAAATGGGGCAATCCAGAAGCGACTCACGAACAGATCGTGGAAGCCTGCAGGTATGCACAGGTGGATGATTTCATCCAGGGCATGCCGATGAAATATGAGACAGAACTGGGCCAGGGCGGCGTCAATGTCTCGGGCGGCAAGAAACAGAGACTGTGTATCGCCAGAGCGCTGCTGAAACATCCGAAGATCATCATCCTGGATGACTCTACAAGCGCAGTCGATACCGATACCGACCATCGCATCCAGCTGGCTCTGAAAGAGAAACTCGGAGGTATGACGACGATCATCATCGCTCAGCGTGTCGCTTCGGTCAAGGAAGCGGACCGCATCATCATCATGAACGAGGGCAGGATCGAGGATATCGGCAACCATGAAGAGCTGATGAAACGCAACGAGGTCTATCGCGACCTTTACAATACCCAGATGGAAGGAGTGCTGGAATAATGGCTGACACAGGATACAAACAGCTTCGTACTTCGCGAGCAAACGATGTGGTCGGTACGATCCGCAATACTTTTTCCTATATCGGCAGAAGATACAGGGGACGTTTCCTTCTGGCGATCTTCTTTATCCTTGCTTCATCGATGGCAGGAGTCATCAGTTCCTATCTGTTTACGCCGATCATCAACAACTATATCGTTCCTTATATCGGACAGGAGAATCCCGATCTGTCAGGATTCAAAGCGATGCTTCTTCTGATGATGACGGTCTATGTCTGCGGCCTGCTGTCTTCATTTGCGTTCTCCAAGCTCATTTCCATTGTTTCCACAGGCATCCTCAACGACATGCGTCAGGATCTCTTTAGGGTCATGGAAAAGCTGCCTGTCAAATTCTTTGATACCAGAACGCATGGTGAAGTGATGAACTATTACACCAACGATATCGACACGATACGGCCGATGATCGCTGAAGGCCTTCCTACTCTGATCTCGACGATCATCACCCTGGTAGGCTGCTTCACTTTCATGTTTATCGTGAATGTGCGGCTGACGCTGGTCGTACTGCTGATGCTGGGGATCATGATGGCGATCACGTTCTTTCTGGCAAGCAGCTCCCGCAAGACCTTTGCCGGCTTGCAGAAGCAGATCTCCAATGTGAACGGCTATGCCCAGGAGATGTTTTCCGGACAGAAGGTCATCAAGGTTTTCAATCACGAAAAGGAAACGATCCAGGGTTTCAAGGAATTCAATGACAAGCTTTATGATTATTCTCTAAGAACAAACGCTTACGCGTCGATGCTGATGCCGATCAATGCGAATCTGTCGTATGTGACCTATGCGGTCATTGCTGTCATCGGGGGAAAGATGTGCATCGAGGGTTCCCTGAAGATCGGCGGTCTGGCTTCGTTCCTGCTCTATGTCAGACAGTTTGCCGGGCCGATCTCCAACCTATCCCAGCAGTTCAACGGCATCATGATGTCACTGGCCGGCGCAGAGCGGGTCTTTGACCTGATGGATAAGGAAGCGGAGCTGGATTATGGCATCATCGAGCTGGTCAATGTGGAGGAAGGCAAAGAGGAACTTGTTGAAACAGACCGGAAAACGGAACGCTGGGCCTGGAAGATCCCGGTGGAACCTCCGAAATATATCGAACTGAAAGGGGATATCCGTCTGAATGATGTCACCTTCCGCTACAAGGAAAACAAGGATATCCTGAAGCATGTCTCCCTGTATGCCAAACCGGGACAGAAGATCGCCTTTGTCGGCAGTACCGGCGCAGGCAAGACGACCATCACCAGCCTGATCAACCGTTTCTATGACGTGGACGATCAGGAGGGCATGATCACCTTCGACGGAATTCCGATCAAGGAGATCAGGAAGGATGATCTCAGAAGATCCGTCGGTGTGGTCCTGCAGGATACGAACCTCTTCTCGGGAACGATCATGGACAATATCCGTTACGGACAGCTGGATGCGACGGACGAGGAATGCATCGCAGCAGCCAAGCGATGCAACGCGGATTCGTTCATCGAGAGACTTCCTCACGGGTATCAGACGATGCTGACGGCCAATGGTGCCAATCTCTCCCAAGGGCAGAGACAGCTCTTGAATATCGCGCGATGTGCCGTTGCCGATCCTCCGGTCATGGTGCTGGATGAAGCGACATCTTCGATCGATACGCATACCGAAAAACTGATCGAAAAGGGCATGGATGAACTAATGAAGGGCAGAACGACCTTCGTTATTGCGCATCGTCTGTCTACGGTAAGAAATGCGGATGCGATCATCGTCCTTGAACATGGCGAGATCATTGAAAGAGGAACACATGAAGACCTTCTGAAACTGAAGGGTCGTTACTATCAGCTGTATACAGGAAAGGCGGAACTGGAATAATGAAAATAGCAATTGTCAGTGAAAAAGCACCTGCGGCGATCGGACCGTATTCGCAGGCGATCGAAACGGATGGACTGATCTTTGTATCGGGACAGCTGCCTGTTGCCGATGGCGTGATGCCTGAGGATATCGCTGAACAGACAAAGGCTTCTCTGAACAATGTCAAAGCGATTCTGGAAGCGGCAGGGAGCGGATTGTCGCACGTAGTAAAGACGACGGTCTTTTTGAAGGATATGGGAGATTTCGCAGCCATGAATGAAGTCTATGCTTCGTTCTTCACGGAACCTTATCCGGCAAGAGCGTGCTTCGAGGTAGCGAAACTTCCTAAGGATGCGAAAGTCGAGATCGAAGCGGTTGCAGAGAAGAACTAGATGATCAGAAAAGATCATTGCTCCATATCATATCGTGATTCGGGAGAATGATCTTTTCTTTTCCGCGATTGTTGACAGGGTCGGTTTTGTTTCTATAATTGATAATGGTAAAAAGATATGCATAAGACAGCACTGGTATTGGAAGGCGGAGGACTGAGAGGCATCTTCACCGCAGGAGTCGTGGATTGCCTGCTTGACAACAGGATCGTTTTCGATTACGTCATCGGTGTCAGTGCCGGCGCCTGCAACATGTTCGCATATATCGGGAAACAGAAACGTTACATCAAGAAATGCATGATGCAGAAGAATCCGTTCGAGTCTTTCTATGGCGTTCCTCAGGCGATCGAATCCCACCGTCTGGTCGACCTGGATAAGGTTTTTGATGAATATTCTGAGACTTATGGTTTCGATTTCAATCGTTTCATTCAAAGCAAGATCCAATGGGAGATGGTCGTTTCCAATCTGCGTACGGGACAGGCCGAATATCTTCATTCCGATGATATCGAACGGGCCAAACTGATCGGGAAAGCTTCATGCAGCCTGCCGATCATTACGCCTCCTGTAAAGATCGATGATGATCTGTATCTCGATGGCGGGATCCTTGATTCCATTCCTGTACAAAGAGCTCTGGATCAGGGCTGCGACCGTATTCTGGTCGTTCTGACGCGAAAGAAAGGCAACTTCTCTACGCTTAAAGAGGCGACGAAACTGATCTTCTCGCGTCTTTATGGGGATTACCCAATATTCCTGGAGAAAGCTTTCCAGCGAGGTACCAGGTACCGGGAGGAAGTCGCACACTGCGAAAAACTGGAAGCGGAACAGAAAGTCATCATCATAAGACCCACAATGCAGGAAGTAAGCCGTCTCGAGTCCGATGAAGACGCATTGTCCATGTCTTATTACCATGGCTATACGAAAACCAAAGAGTATATCGCTCAACTGAAGCAATGGTTTGTATAATAGTAAAGGGAGGGTTTGTTTTATGAAACAGACAAAGATCATCTGTACCCTGGGTCCTGCTTCCCAGGATTATGATACGATCCTCAAGATGGCGCAGGCCGGGATGAATATCGTTCGTTTGAATTTTTCACACGGAACGCATGAGGAGCACAAAGCAAGAATCGATCTGGTCAGGAAGGTAGAAAAGGAAAACGCAGTCAACCTGGGGATCATGCTGGATACGAAAGGCCCGGAGATCCGTCTGGGGAATTTCGTCAACGGAACGGAAACCTATCAGAAGGGCGAGATCGTAACGATACAGAAGGAAGATATCGAAGGAACGCATGATCGTTTTACGATCCAGTGCAAGGAACTGTTCGATGATATCAAAGCCGATGATTTCATTCTGGTCAATGACGGAAAACAGAAGCTGACCGTACTGGAAAACGATGGCAATGAAATGAAGTGCCGGGTCGAGGTCAATGGCACACTGGCTTCCAGAAAAGGCTGCAACGTCCCTGGCGTCAAGCTGTCGATGCCGTTCATTTCGATGAAGGATGATGAAGATATCCGCTTTGGTTGCAACAACGATGTGGACTTCATTGCCGCTTCTTTTGTCAGAAGGGCGGAAGATGTGATGGCAATAAGAAGGATCATCACCGAAATGGGCAAACCGAAGATCCAGATCGTTGCCAAGATCGAGAACCAGGAAGGTTTTGATAATCTTGATGAGATCCTGGAAGTCGCAGATGGCATCATGGTTGCCAGAGGCGATCTGGGCGTCGAGATTGAAACAGCTTATGTGCCGATCTATCAGAAGAAGATCATTGAGAAGTCCAACCACAAGGGCAAGGCAGTCATTACCGCGACGCACATGCTGGATTCGATGACGAATAATCCGCGCTGTACCAGAGCGGAAGCCGCCGATGTATCCAATGCGGTTCTGGATGGTTCCGATGCGGTCATGCTTTCGGCAGAGACGGCAGCAGGCGAATATCCGGTGGAAGCCGTACAGACGATGGCAAAGATCGCTGAAGCGACGGAAAAGATCATTCCTTACAGAGAGAACCTTGACCATGCCCGTCACACCAACAACAATACGATCCAGGATGCGATCGGTATTGCGATTGCCGATGCGACACTGACCCTGGATATCTCGGCGATCGTCGTCTTCACCCAGGGCGGCACGACCGCAAGAAGGATCTCCAAATATCGTCCGCCTGTACCGATCTTCGCAGTCACGTTCACAAAGTCGACACAGGGCAAATTGGAACTCTACTGGGGCGTCAAGCCGATCTTCTCCTATGTGCAGAACGATCTGACCAACGACGACGAACTGGCTTCCAGCGTGGTCAAATCCTATGGCATCAAACCGGGTTCGCAGATCATCCTGTCTGCCGGTTATCCGACCGGTGAAGGCAGCGCGAACTTCATGAAGATCATTACCGTCAAAGAGAGAATAATAAAAAATGATCAAAGAAAAAAGTTTTACTTCGGTGAACTTGTCAACGGAAAGTAGACAGTTCTAAAAAGTCAACTTGAAGCCCTGTGAGAGCGTATACTCCGCAGGGCTTTTGTAATTGAGCTTATACATGGGTCTTTCGTAGTTGTAGTAATGTATGTATTCCTTTATGAAATCCTCAATGTCATCGTAATCGTTTATCCTGTAGTCTGCCCGTATCTGTGCCTTGATCCAGCCGTTCATCGATTCTATTACCGGATTGTCCGTAGGTGTTCCTGCTCGTGACATTGATCGAATAATGTTATGATTAAGTAAAGCTTGGTTAAAGCTTGCGGAAGAGAATACTGCACCCTGGTCTGTGTGGAAGTAGACGGGTCCGGATATTCCTTCCTTTTTTAACAGTTCAAGTAACTGGTCCCTGCAGCTGAAGTAGGGTCTTGGATCTCCCCATCTTCCTGATATGTCCGAAGCGATGATCGCGTTGCTGTAGGTATCCAGGAAGAAGGTCCATTCGTAGTATCTTCCCCTGTATTTTATTACCT
>JAFRVK010000058.1 GCA_017441765.1 Erysipelotrichaceae bacterium | reverse complement strand
GATTCCGTCATGACTCTTTTTCTGGTAATACTCTTCCAGAAAATACCCCCAGTAACGATTCAGATCTTCCAGCGTTGCGATCTTCTTAACCCTGGCTTCAGCAAGAAATGAATCCACGATCTGATGAAACTTCTCGATCTTGCCTTTGGACTGGCCTGAAAAGGGACGCGCATGAATAAGACGGATGCCAAGTTTCGACAGGCTGTGGATCAACTGCCTGGATACATACTGACCGCCGTTGTCGACATACCCCTGATCGAAACGACCGTGCTTCAGGATGGCTTTGTGAAAGGTATCTTCTACGATTGCCTTCTCCTGATTGTCATAGAACTCCGATGCCAGGATATACCTGGAATGGTCATCAATAACGGAGGACAGATATGTCTGGATATGTTTCCCGTTTGGACCGATCGGAAGTTTAAGCCCATACTTGATGTCTGCCTGTACCAGCATCATCCGATGCGGTTTGCAGAAGCGCTTGGAGGAAGATTTGCGTCCCTCCTGATACTTCTTCATCTGTTTTCGTCCAAAGCCCGCGGCATACAGATGATCCTGGACTGTTGAACGTTTCAGGACGCCCGGTGGTGCAATTCCCTCCGCCTCGAGAATATAGATGATCTGATTCACGCTTCGGGTCGGTACTTCCCGTTTCAGCTGAATCGCTTCATTCATCATCAGTTCAAAGTTCTCCGGGAGCCGGGAAGAGTTTGTCGTTCTTTCTGCCGGTTTTAAACCGGTGAACCCTCCCTTCAGATATCCGTCTTCATAACGGCGGATCGTCTTTTCGGATAAGTCATACTGCTCTGCGATATCTTTTCGCAGCTGTATCTTTCGGTCACGGTCAAGACTCGCATCTAGGAGCGGAGCAATGATCCTGTACCGATCCAGCGCTTTGTCTTCTCTCCATTCGGTGTTTTCTTTAGTTTCCATAAACGGTACCTCCTTCTTTGATGAGGCAAGCATACCTCAAGAAGGTCCCGGACACCAAGACAAAGCAGGTGCATCCGCCTTCACAGGCTTTTGAGTCATAAGACCGCCGCCTGTGTTATAGATGGCACGGTTGATGATTGCCAGCCAGCCCGCGCCTTTGTCTCTGAGCTTCCCGAGCAAGGAATCCCCTGACTTCAGGAGCCCGTTGCCTGAAGAGGAGACCATGCTGCCGATCGACTTCAGATACCCATCGATCTGCAGTGTATTGTGTTGGATCCAATCCTTCCAGCGCTGCATGGTACGTTCACAAGGATAGCATTCCGTCGTTTCATCATCCGGCGTTGACACTCCATCGACTACATTCTCGATGATTTCTGTCGCGTAATGCTTTCGGGGAGTCAGGATATCCGGAAGCTCCGTGTGAAGTCTTCTGCAGCGATCACATCGCAGCCTCCGGACAGAGACGGTTTTTTTCTCCCCATTGTACCACTTCACGATCCGATTCCTCCGATCCCTGTATCGGAGCACAGATTTACAGTGAGGGCAGATCGGATTTTCCTTGCTCTCACATAAAAATGCGGGTATCCGCATTGAAGGCCAGATCAAACTCTGATATAATGACCATGGTTATAATTGACCACGGCCTCGGGAATAGTCATCTGGCGAG
>JAFRVK010000057.1 GCA_017441765.1 Erysipelotrichaceae bacterium | reverse complement strand
GTCAAAGAACATCATGTACCGTGACCTGAAGTACTTCATCAGACACGTCGTTTTGACATTCGCCATCATCCTGGCCGTCTATTTCATTTCGAAACTGTACATGCCGGTTGTGATCGCAGGATATCTGCACTGGGCATTCTATGCCACGATTACGACGATCATCGCGATCGCTCTTACCCTCGGTACGGATCTGCTGCTGTATAAGGAAGATCTTTTCATGCTGATCGATAAACTGAAGAAAAACTTTTTGAGAAAAAAGAATAAAAAAGATGGAAAAGCTGTCGCTTGAAGAATGCAAAAAGATATCGCTGGATATCCTGATCGACATCGCTGATTTCTGTGATAGACACGATATCACATATTTTCTTTCTGTCGGTACGCTTCTTGGTGCGATACGTCACAAGGGATATATTCCCTGGGACGACGACATCGACATCATGATGCCCAGACCGGACTACAAGAGACTGCTGGATGAATATGACGGAAAATACAGAATCCTGAAGCCGGAAGCCGGCTTGCTTTACTATGCAAAGGCATACGATCCCAATACAGTAAAATATGAAGCCGATACGGACTATAAGAAAAACAAACCGATCGGCGTCGACATCGATATTTTTCCGCTCGATGGCATCGTCAACGATCAGGAGATCATCGATAAGCTTTATAAGAGAGAGTGTTTCCTGGAAACGCTCTTAAGACTGTCAAACCAGCCGATCTTCTTGAGAAAGAATCCGATCAAGTGTGTCAACCGCATCATTCCCCGGATGATCGGAAGCAAGAACCTGGTTAAACTGATCGAGAAGAATGCGCAGACCTACAGCTATGAGGACAGCGATTACGTCATACGGATGCGCTGGTCGCCGAACGGCTTTACGGGGGCGCTGCCGAAATCCGTTTTTGAGAAGGACTATGCCGAGTTTGAAGGCCATACTTTCTGTATTCCAAAAGGATATGATCAATTCCTGACGGCTTTTTTCGGCGACTATATGAAGATTCCCGATGAGGAAGATCAGGTGACGCATAAATTCGAGTGCTACAGGACCAATGATGAAAAAGATTAAACTTGTGGAATTTATCGGCAGGATCCAGGACGGTGGAGCAGAGACCCTGGTCAAGGACTATGCTCTGATGCTGGACAAAGAGAAGTTCGATGTCACGATCCTGTGCGAAGACTATAAGGAAAATTCCAACGTCTATAAGACTTTGAAGAAAAACAACGTCAGGATCGTCACGATGTACGAGAAGTCTTTCTTCATGCATAAGGCGATCACCAGACTGATCGGCAAGAAACACGTCGCAAGACTGTTTGAGAAGGAACTTCAGAAACTCAAACCGGACATCATCCATGCCCATCTGGAACTGCTGGAAGTTCTCTACTATGCCAGAGAATCGCTGGGCAATATCAGACTGTTCTTTACCTGCCACAATCCGCCTCAGAAACTGATCGGAGACGAAAGGCCGGCGGAAAGGGACGCCTGCCGCTATCTTTTGGACCACAACGATCTGCATATCATCGCCTTGCATGAGGCGATGGCTGAAGAGATCAAGGAGATGTTTGGCGTTGATGAAGTTTCCGTGATCCGCAATGGAATCGATCTTGATCGTTTCCGCAATGTTGCAGTCAGCAAAGAAGAGAAGAGAAGGCAGCTCGGCATTCCCAAAGATGCCTATGTCATCGGTCAG
>JAFRVK010000056.1 GCA_017441765.1 Erysipelotrichaceae bacterium | reverse complement strand
GTCAAAGAACCGATTTCGATCGGCAAGATCGTTACCTATATCGTTCTCTTTGCCGGCGCCATCGTCATGATCTTCCCGTTCTACTGGATGATCACCGGTGCGTTCAAGACCTATCAGGAAGTCAACCTGATCCCTCCGACACTGTTCCCTAGCAATCCTTTCAATCTGGAGAACTTCGTTTATGCCTTCAAGACCGCTCCGTTCGGACGTTACTTCATCAACTCGGTGCTGGCTCTGCTTGGCTGTATCACGACCTATTCATTCACGACGATCCTGGCTGCGTATGCCTTCTCTAGACTGCGCTTCCCGGGACGAGAGCTGGTCTTCAGCCTGCTGCTGTCGCTGATGATGGTTCCATACGAAATGATCATCATCACCAACTACCGCACCATCGTCCAATGGAAGCTCCATGACACGATCTGGGCACTGATCCTGCCGTTCATGTCCAGTATCTTCTATACCTACATCCTGAAGGGTTTCTTCGATTCCGTTCCTGAATCATTGTATCAGGCAGCGAAAGTCGACGGATGCTCCGACTGGAAGTACCTGTGGAGAGTCATGGTCCCGATGGCGAAGTCTTCTCTGGCGACCATCATCCTGCTGAACTCGATCGCGACCTGGAACTCCTTCCTGTGGCCGATGATCGCAACCAACTCCAAAGATGTCAGAACGCTGCCGTTCGGCTTGTATGCGTTCATGACCGAAGGCGGCCAGCGTAACGAAAGAATGATGGCGGCTTCGACGATCGTCGTCATACCGATGATCATCATCTTCCTGTTTGCCCGTAAGTATATCATCTCGGGTATGTCCCGTGGCGGTATCAAGGGCTGATCATCATCTGTTATCTATACTGAAAGGTCTGTCTTGTGACAGGCCTTTTCTTCTTTTTGTGTTATCCTAAAGAAAAGGTGCGATTATGACAGATAAAATAAAGATCCTATCCACATCCGACCTTCACGGATACATTTATCCCTACAGTTATGCCGATGGAAAAGAAGTCAATAACGGGCTGGCAAGACTGTGTACGCTGATCGATTCCTTGCGTGATGAAAACATGATCTTGATCGACAATGGGGATGTCCTGGAGGGTTCTCCTTTTACGTTCTATCATTACCAGAAATACAGGGATCAGATCAATCCCGTATCTGAAGTCATGAAGATGATGAATTATGATTTCATCAATATCGGAAATCATGATTTCAACTATGGCGCCAAAGCGCTGTTCGATCATATCGAAACGACAGGCAGTCTCTGTCTGACTTCCAATATCCTGTATCACGAGAAACAGCTGGGTCCGGATTATATGATCAGGGAACTGTGCGGGAAACGGATCGCTTTCTTTGCGGTTACGACCCAGTTCATTCCATTCTGGGAAGAACCGCAGAATATCGAAGGTTTTGAATTCCTGGATGCTTATGAAACAACAAAGCGGATCGTCAGAACGATTAAAGAAAAGGAAAAGACCGATTATATCGTATGCATCTATCACGGAGGTTTCGAGAAAGATCCACAGAGCGGGGAGCCTCTGCAGGAGGATTCCGGAGAGAACGAAGGCTACCGGATGATCAGCCAGATCGAAGGCATCGATATCCTGGTTGCCGGCCATCAGCACGCCACCTTCTGTGGAAAGGCGTTCCACACTGCTTACACCGAGCCCGCTTTCCACGGCAGCTATCTGTCCTGTTTCACGATCGACACCGAAACAGACGAGATCACACCGGAGCTGTTTGATTGCGATGCAGTGCCAGATCAAAGAGTCCTGGATATGTGTCAGGAACGCGAAAACGAGGTACAGAAATGGCTGGATACTCCGCTGGGTTATACGTCAAAGGATTTAAGAAACGCAGACGAATTCCAGTCCCGTTTCGATAAGTCGCAGCTTGCCACTTTTATCAACCGGGTCCAACTCGCGGTGAGCGGAGCAGATCTTTCAGGTACGGCCATCTTTTTAAGAGCCAAAGGATTCTATCACGATATCACGATGCGTGATGTGGTGAGTACTTATTTCTTCCCGAATACCTTCTTCGTAAAGAAAGTGACGGGAAGGGTCTTAAAGGACTATCTTGAAAAGACCGCGTGTTTCTGGACCGTAAAGGATGAGCAGATCATCGTCAATCCTCTATGGGATTTCCCTACGCCGATGCATCACAACTATGACATGCTGGATGGCGTCGAATATACGATCAAGGCATCTGCGCCGGAAGGAGAGAAGATCCGCAATCTTACATATAGAGGGGAACCGGTCGAAGATGATGACGAATTCACACTCATCATCAACAGCTACCGGGCAGCAGGATCCGGCGGTTATGACATGATCAAGAATGCGCCTACCGTCAAAGAGATACAGAAGGATGCGGTCGAGATCATCGGAGATTATATTTCCAATGAAAAAACGATCGACTTCGAAGATGTTCATAATATCAGGATCATCAAATAAACAATACAGACCATCAGAGAGGAACGAATCATATGACACAGACAGAACTGATTGAAAAATTCAAAGAGATCGAAGAGAATCATCAGATCGCATTATATGCCAAACCAAGCGTTTATTTTAAAACCGCAGCTGAACACTATAAAGATGCTCAGGACGGGATTGCCGGTCCGCTGAATTTCTTCGAAAACACGATCGCCATCTACAAAGAAACGACGAGACCGAACCGCGAGCCAGACTTTACCTCGAGCAGCGGAAGCATGTACTGGTACTACAAAGACAAGGTCATCCGTGGAAGCAATCACTGGGGACGAAGAGTCGACAACTGTGACTGGGCACTGCAGCTGGCGGATGGACATACGCAATATGGCACGATGGCTCATCGTTATTACCGTTATCTTCATTACAAATACGGAGAGTGCAAATGGAAGGATTTCATTCTGAAGGCATATCTCTGCGAGATCAACGGACAGGAGGTGCTGACGACTTTCAACAATACCGAAGGCCGCAACTGTGTGATCGTTGACGGCAAGAGGTATGAAAAAGTCATCATCGAGGAATGGAGAGAAATCGAGGAATAACGAAAAGGTGATCGTTCATCAGAACGGTCACCTTTTTTAGTTGATTTGTTGTTTCAGCAAAAATCAGATCTGAGCGACACCGCTGTCTCTGGCCGCCTGTGCGACCGCTTTGGCGACAGTCTTGCCGACTCTTGGATCGAACGCATGAGGAAGGATATAATCCTCGTTCAGTTCCTCATCGCTGACCAGGGATGCGATCGCTGCAGCTGCAGCCATTTTCATTTCTTCGTTGATGTCTTTTGCCCTGACATCGAAGGTTCCGCGGAAGACACCAGGAAACGCCAGGACATTGTTGACCTGATTTGGATAATCGCTTCTGCCTGTCGCGACGACTCTTGCCCCGCCTTTCTTCGCATCTTCCGGGAAGATCTCCGGAGTCGGGTTGGCACACGCAAAGACAATCGCGTCTTTGTTCATGGTCGAAACCATTTCTGTTGTCAATGTATTCGGAGCCGATACGCCGATAAAGACATCTGCGCCGACGATCACATCTTTTAATGAGCCTGCTTTCTTTTCCAGATTGGTCACATGAGACATTTCTTCTTTGATCCAGTTGAGACCTTCTCTGCCTTCATAGATCGCGCCTTTACGGTCCGTCATGATAATGTCTTTGAAACCGGCAGACAGCAGCAGTTTTGTGATCGAGATTGCTGCGGCACCTGCGCCGCTTGTTACGATCTTCACATCCTCCTTCTTCTTCCCTACGACTTTCAAAGCATTCGTTAAGGCTGCCAGGGTGATGATCGCTGTTCCGTGCTGGTCATCGTGGAAGATCGGAATGTCGCACTTCTCTTTCAGTTTCCGTTCGATCTCGAAACAGCGCGGGGAAGAAATGTCTTCCAAGTTGATGCCGCCGAACGATCCGGAAATCAGATAGACCGCATTCACAAATTCATCGACATCCTTGGTTTTGACACACAGAGGAAAAGCATCCACATCACCAAACGATTTGAACAGGACACACTTTCCTTCCATGACCGGCATACCTGCTTCCGGTCCGATATCCCCCAGACCAAGAACGGCCGTGCCATCGGTAATGACGGCACACAGGTTGTGTCTGCGGGTCAGTTCATAGCTCTTTCTGATGTCTTTCTGTATCTCCAGACAGGGCTGGGCGACACCAGGCGTATAAGCCACCGACAGATCTTCCGGGCCTGCAACCGGCACGGTCGCTCTGACCTCGATCTTGCCCTTCCATTGTCTGTGAGCTTCCAGTGATTTCTGCATGATATCCATAGTTTATGCCTCCTCAAACGGGAAATGATAATCCAGTTTCAGTTCATCTCTCATCGTGATCAGTTCCTTCTGAACGGCAGCGCCTACCGGTACACCTTTGTCTTTGCGTTCCAGCCATACGAGATGTTCCTTCTCACCTGCCGTGTAGATCCTGTCGTGACCCGGAGCTTTGGCGCTTGCACGCAGTTCGCGGCAAATCTCACCGGCGATCTTCCTGAAAGTATCCAGACCCATGAACGCTTCCGGATCGACAACGAAGAAGAAATGACCCAGTTGATACATTCTCGGATCGCCGTTCTCATCGACGCCTGTCAGTGCCTTCATGAATTTGCCTCCGGCCAAAGCAGCAGAGAGGATCTCAACGACCGTCGCATAGCCATAGCCTTTGTATCCTGCCATTTCATCGCCCGGACCTCCGCCCAACGGAGCCAGTGCCGCTTCAGACTTCGTCAGCATCTTCAGTATTTCTGCAGAATCCGTGACGACAGATCCGTTGCGTGTTACGATCATGCCTTCCGGTGTGATCTTGCCTTCTCTCGCATAGTATTCGATACGGCCTCTCTGAACGATGGAAGTCGCACAGTCAAGCGTAAACGGGAATTCTTCATCGGTCGGCAGGGAGAAGGTCAGCGGGTTGGTTCCCAGCATATTCTCGACACCGAAGGTCGGAGCGATCGATGGACGTGCGTTGGTTCCCGTGATACCGATCAGTCCTTCTTTGGCAGCCATATCGGACCAGTAGCCCGCAATGCCATAGTGGGTCGAGTTGCGGATCGCGCCTCCTGCCATTCCGTTCTCTTTCGCTTTCTTTATCAGCAGTTCCATCATCTTGTGGGAAGCTACCATACCCATGCCGTTATGCGCATCCATAACGACCGTAGTCGGTGTTTCCTTGACGATCTCAAGATCCGTGACAGGCAATAAAGTACCTTTCACGATACGATCAATATAGATCGGTTTGAAACGGTTGCATCCATGGCTTTCGATACCTCTGCGATCCGATTCCAGCAATACATCTGCACAGATTTTCGCATCTTCATCCGGTACGCCGTAAGCCTTGAAGACATCGATCATAAAACTATTCATCAATTCCCAGGGAACATAAGGTCTGTTTTCCATCTCTTTACTCCTCTCTATAGTTCAGCTTCATATTCGCTGACATTCAGTACGGTTTCGCCATCGATCTGTGCGGCACACGGTCTGGAAAAACGCACATGAATCTTCTTGCCCTCGAAGACTTTGACGATATCCGTCTTTTCCACGTGTTTGCCTTCAAAGATGGATGGGAACGCCATCAATGCTTTCAGTTTCGATCTTGTCATATACAGGACCAGAGTCAGATGATCCGAGAAACGGTCCTGGACAGGAGCCACCATCATGCCTCCGCCATAATATCTGCCCTTCATGCCTGCAGCAATCCAGACGTTGTCATATTCATAAGTCTTTCCATCGACTTCGATCCAGGCATGGCACGGTTTGAATTTGAACAGCAGACCTTTGATGGCGATCGCCGTATAGTCGATCTTCTGATTGGGAGTCTTTTCTTTGATTTGGTCAGCCACTTCACAGCAGTAGCCATCGATGCCATAACCTACACCGTTGATGAACTTTCTCTCCATTCCTTTGATCCTTACGGTAGGAAGATCTTTCAGATACTCGTTCAGCAGGACTTCTTCTCCCGCTTTCTTTTGAATATCATTCAGGAAATCGTTTCCTGTGCCATTCGCATAGAGATAGATGTTGTTTTTCAGTCTGGATGTATCCAGGACA
Source organism: Erysipelotrichaceae bacterium (assembly GCA_017441765.1). Lineage (GTDB taxonomy): Bacteria > Bacillota_I > Bacilli_A > Erysipelotrichales > Erysipelotrichaceae > Colivicinus. Next base: position 42,183 of record JAFRVK010000056.1, on the reverse strand, counting down.
TTGATGAGATGATTGACCGTTCCATCGCCGCCGATCAGGACAACTTCATCTTCTTTCTTAAGCTTAGAAAAGAATTTCTCAAAATCGGTTTTTGTCGCATCCAGCAATTCGGTATCCGCCGGCAGTTCCGGTTTCAGACCATTGTTTGCTAAAGGATTGTAAAGATAATATTTCATATTCCCCTCCTGTTTATTTCATCATCAGGCCCAGGACGATCAGCAGTTCGCCGATCGAATATGTCAGCATGACGATAAAGTGCGTTTTTAATGATCCGTTTTTCTTGAAACGGACAAAAAACAGCGATGTATCCGAAATAAAGAATAAGGCTGCCCCAACGACCGTAATGATGCCCGCCAGATCAGGTGAGGTCAGATAACGGAAGATCGCGAAACAGTTCATCGTTCCGTTGATCAGAAGATACAGATACATCGGATAGAACAGGCTTTTGGGCAGACTGTCCTTCAGTTTCCGGAAGATGATGTTGACTGTGATTATAAAGAACGCCGCCAGCACGATGACAATGATCGGCGAGATGATCTTGAAGTAGACATCTTTCAGATAGCTGAGCACAAAGAAAAAGTGCGAGACCATGAAAGAGATGCCGCCTGCGGTGAACCACTTGTTTCCGTCAGGAATCAGAAGTATGTCGCCGATCCATGAGAAAATCAGTGCCAGTACGACGACCGGACGGATCCTGTCTGCACCGAAACAGTAGTAACCCAGCAATGATAAAAGGATGAGTGGCTTGGTCTTGTTGCGTAACGGCTTGTCGCGATGATATGAAGCATACAGATGTATGGATGTAAAAACGATAAATACGATGAGTGATATGTATTCCATGCTTACTTTTATCTTATCACAAAGATAGACCCGTGCATGAGGGTCTTCGATATCATTTATGAATGATTCAGCGTCTGATCGTCAGAGGTTCATTGATGAAGGTCAATCCGAGATCTTCCAGTTCCGCTTTCGCTGCCTGGAACGATTCCAGATCCAGCAGCTGTTTCGGATCATGCGCATCGATGCCATAGATGCATCGGATCGGATACTCTGCGGCAATCTTCCAGAAATCCTTGTGAGGATACCAGTACTGATGCGTTCCGTTCGGGAACGGCTGTCTGCCTCTCAGGACTCCATGAACGTTGATTTCTACCGGTGTATCGGTTTCTGCCGCTTTCTGGATGACGATCCTGGCAACTTTCTGACAGGTCTCATCGAATGTATTCTGATGATAGATATAGACATCGGGATGTGCCAGATAGGTATACAGTCCTGCTTCCAGTCCCTTGCATACATCTTCCGCATATTTCATCAGCTGTTCATCGGTATTGTATCTGAAGAAGGTCCCTTCTCCGTTTGGAAGAGCGGTATGCTGGCCGAGGATCAGATACTCCACTTTATCCAGCAGTTCGAGTTTTTCATCATGGTATTCAGAATAATACTCAGTCTCCAGTCCGATATGGATCTCGATCTGGTCTTTGTATTTCTCTTTCAGTGCAGTCAGACTTTCGATGTAATCATCCAGCTGTTCCCAATCCATGCGCAACCCGGGAGAAGGAATATGTTTGTAAGGACCGTGATCAGAAAAACCCAGGATCTTGTATCCTGCTTTGATTGCAGCCTGGACATAGTCTTCATCCGTTCCGTTTGCGTGGCCGCAGCGGTAAGTATGTGTGTGGTAATTGAAATCCTGTAACATTCCTTTTTTAGAATACACTTTTTTGGTCGTTGACGCAATTGATTCATTAAGCATTATAATATCGTTAAAAGAGGTGAATATTATGTTCTCGACAGGTCATATTATCTGGATCGTTATCAGTCTTATTCTTACCATCTTCGGTGTCCTGTACTGCCGCAGGAAACGCCCTTCGATCGACAGGCTGCTGAAGGTCTGTCTGCTTCTGGGTCTAATCTCGGAGGTCGTCAAAGTGCTGTGTGTCATCGAAATCGTTCCAGTCGTAAAACCGGTCGTGGAGAACGGTGTGCTTGTCTATCAGGAAACCAGAAAGTATGCTCCATACATCGAAGCGGAACATCTCCCGTTCGAGCTGTGTACCCTGCAGATGCCGTTCATGCTTCTGGCACTGACTGTGAAAGATGAGAAATGGCGCAAGCGCATCTTTGCGTTGATTTACGGTACCAGTATCATTGGCGGGGTCATGGCTTTGCTTCTGTCTTCGATCGCTCCGGAATTTGCCACAGTCAAAGATTTTCTGCTCGCTCCGAGAGCCTGGCAGTTCTTCCTGTATCATGCGATGATCATTACGGAAGGGATCTATATCGGCATGTCCGAGGAATGCGAGCTTCATTTCCGCGATATGAAATGGATGATGCTGTTTGTGGTCGTGTTGGATTTCGCAACATTCTATCTCAATTCCATCATGACGGTTCCGTATTACAGCGGAAAAGAACTGATGGGTCTGGCATATCCGATCAATTATTTTTCTTCCTATAATAATCCGTTAGGAATCATTGTAAAAGAGAAGTGGCAATGGTTCATCTATCTGCTGATCAGGATAGGGATCGCTCTGGTAGTCACCCCGCTGGTCTTCCTGCCTTTACGCATTAAAAAACATCGGAATTCCGATGTCTAGACAAGCCACAGAACGACCAGGGCAACACCCAATATGTAGTGCGGGATACAGGTCCCCCAGATGGAATTCTGTCTAATATATAAGAGGCCGAGGACGCCTAACAGAGCCGCTGCGCCGATCATGTAGTGAAGTCCCACATGGATGTGGATCGCCCCGAAAAACAGCGATGACATGACCAGCGCCATGACTTCGGAATACTTGCCAGGGATGACTCTTCTGAGGCTCTCATGCACGACGCCGCGGGCCACGAATTCCTGCCACACCACGCTGATCACATAGGTAAATTCCCAGATCGTCAGTCGTTTGAAATCAAAGAACGGTTTGTCTGCCGGGAAATAGGACGGGTTGACTTTCAGCAGGATCAGTTTTGCGATCACCAGCAAGCCGATTCCGGCGATCGTAACCAGTACGCCTACCAGCAGATTGCGACCGAGGTTCTCTGTACTCAAACCCACATCCTTCAGGGTCAGAGACGAAAAATGGTGATGCACCAGAAACATGATCCCTGATATGCCCAGCAGGATATTGGTCATTGTATTCACATGCAGCGGCTGTCCCAGGTAGATCCATAAGCCATACAGGAAGACCCACACGCAAACTCCTGCCAATAGAACGATAAACGAAACAGCGGAATCATGATACTTGGCGGCATACAGCTCTTCCGCGGTAATGTCGCTGAATTCGATCGTGACACCTTCGCTGTTTTTTGTTTCTTCATCATAGATGAAAGAAGAATTGACTCTCAGCTTTATGACTGTTCCGTCTTTCCTGACATAAGAGACTTTTCCTTCCTGAGTCGTCTCTTTCTCTTCGATCGCCTGAAGCAGCATCTGATGGAAATCGTCATTGTTCTTTGAATCATTCATCATCAAAGAAGCATACTTGTTTCCATCCACATTCCCTTCGATATTCAGGATCTCATAGAAACGGGGATTGGTAAAAAGGATCGTACCCGAATGATCGATCGCGACGATCCCGTCATTCACATCTCTCAGGATCCGTGATGTCAGTTTCTTATGATCAGTTGATTTGCTATTGTTCATACGTAATCATTATAGCCCACGAAGAGATAACGATAAAAAGAAAATGTCCGCCTCGATTCTCCTGAACCATGACGGACATTTTCATTATAAACTATGATGTCTGATTAATGAAGCGGTTTTGCACTCAAGCCTTCAAGTATACCGAACAGAGAGAAGTCCTTTCCGCTATGTACCAGTATCTATGACTGAATGGTATTGTTGAAGAAGCGAGTACCGAAATGTCTATTTGTGGACTACGCCTTCCTTATAAATGGTCAGCCAGTCGTTCTTCATTGAGATCGGTACCCAGTCGAATTCGTCGCATAAAGCATACATCTTGTCTGCCTTGGATTGGCTTCCGTTTTCCCTGACTTCATCGTCGCAGCACAGCATGAATGCCAGACTGCGGTAAGGGTTTCCGGAAGTCACGAATTCCGCCATGCTGGAATCACCGGTACTGTTGCCAAAGGACAGGACAGGCTGCTGACCGATCTCCTGCATGATGATGGAGACCTTGTTCATCTTGAGATTCTTGATGATGAAATCGCCACCCAGGATCAGTTCATCATTCTCATCAAACACATAATTCAGACCATCCTTGCCATTCTGGTTGTCGCTGACGATCGTTTCATCGGAACCGATGATCTGGCTGTTAGGAACATCGATCGCGCCCTTGACAATGCCGCGCACGATCAGGCGGTCCGTACCGCTGACGATATAGACCTTGAAGCCGTTGTCCTGCAGAAGATCCACGACCTCCAGCATCGGCACATAGAAGGCTTCGCCAAGCGTCATATTGTAACTGTACATCTCACGCTTGCGGAAGTTTTCGACATATTCCTCAAATTCCTCCAGTGTCAATCCGAAGAAGGAAGAAGCCACGCCCTTGCCGTGATCGACTTCCAGGCCTTCCGAGTTCTCTCCAGTATCGATGAGATGCTGGATCTTGGCAGCCGTCTCTTTTTCGAAATCCGTTGCCTTATCCTTGTATTCCGGATCCTCTGTCACCCGATAAAGGAACAACTGATAATCGAAGTACGTTGGATCGGTCTCGCAGTAGAGCGTGCCATCCAGATCAAAAACCGCGATACGGTCCTCTTCTGGAATGAAATATTCATTCGACGGATCTGTGATTTCAGAGATGTAATTCAGAAGTTTGATCCTTGCTTCGGCATCTTCTTCCCATGAAGCAAGCGGTACTGTTTCAGCATCCGTCGGTTCGACGATGACTTCATCATCCGCTGTGTTTGCCGGTTTCGTCTTGCCATAGTACAGATAACTCACCAGAGCCAGCAGTACCATACTGATGATTGCAAGTGTTTTCCAGAACCCTGTATCCTGTCTGTTTTCCATAATCTGCCTCATTTACATAAATCTTACAGGAAAGATGAGCCTCCTGTCACGATCCAGCACGCCAGCATCGCGGCGACCATAGCGCCGACATAGACCTTGCCGGTCTTGCGGTAGCAGTAAGTGCACAGGATCGAGAAGAACAGCACCTGCGGTACGAAGAGGATCAGGATGGACATGAACGGCCCGCCGAATGTCGATCCGAAACATACATCCGCACCCGGACCGATGCCCAGGAAGAACGGAATATATTCCAGCAACACGATCAGCATCACGCCTCCTGCCATCAGGATGAAGTTGTGCAGCCATGTGACAAGGAATCCGAAGATACCCTTACGGTACGTCGCTTTGATCCGCATGTCGCGCATGATCTTGGTGTTGTTCAGGAAATAGAAAATCAGGAAGATCGGGAGATAGATTCCAAACTGTGTCACACGCAACAGGTTGAACGGCCTAAAGAACGGCCAGATGAAACGCAGATCCAGATCGAAGACCAGTGTATATACATAGTTCACTCCATATACGAAGCCGACCATCAGCAGTGCCAGGATCGCGGAACCGATAAAGGCCGGAAAATCAAACTTCTCATTCGGGATATGATTCTTCCTGTTTCTGAAGAAACGGAAGATATTGCTGATCAGCATGATCACGATCAGCAATGCATACCAGCTTAAGAAACCGTTGCCTACCGTCATACGGAAGATGTTTTCGGGCAGAGGCAGCAACGCATGTCCAAGCTGGGTCATGAACGGGAAGGACAGTCCGGACAACAGGATCGTGAGGAGTCCTCCCTTGAATCTGGAAGATCCGCTCATCATGCTTTCCTGTGAAGGCAGTTCGCGTTCCACATCCGAGAACAGATAGAACTGCAGCAGGAAGTTCATGAATGCCAGCATCGCAAACAGTACACCCAGCATCGCGCCTAAGACGAGATACTCCTTTGTCTTGGCATTGATCTGATCATATGCGATATGTACAGGCAGCTTCAGTGCGTTATCGAACCATTCCAAAGCGACCTTGAGTCCATTCAGGTCATGAGTCGTCAGACGGTGATTGGTATTCAGCAGTTCCATCCTGCGTGCTGAACCGTCTTCAAACGAACCGAACGTCTTGTTCCAGGCAGCCTGATTGGCTGTCGTTCCCAGGAACTTGTAACGCAGCGGCGTCGTCAGAAGATCATCCGTCACATTCAGCTTGTAATCGCGGAAATAAGAGAATTCATCATATTTTGCCTGCAGCAGCAAAACATTATTGAAATGAATGTTGTTGCTTTCATAGACATCATTGGTAAACAGTTCGCCACACTGCAGGACGATTGCCTTCGGAGCGATCGGGGTGTTCGCAAAGTCTGCTGCCACGCTCCAGCTTGACCAGGTACCCATGGAATGTCCGGAAACCGCCATTCTCGTGCTATCCACATAATCCATCTTGGATAACAGATCATAGGCGGTCGAACCGCCACAGGAAGAATCCTTGATCATGTTTCCATCGTTGTCTTGAGAATAATAAGGCTTAAAGAACGACAGGTTCGAGAAGTTCATCAGCAGCCTGTAGCGTATCGTTCCCTTGATATCCGCAAATGTTCCTTCTGCTACGGAATCGTTGCCGTAGTTGACGGAAACCTTATGATTCACATAACCTCTCTCAGCCAAACCGATCGTCGAAGATCCGTGTCCGTATTCATCCAGACACATGACGACGGCACCTCTTCTGGCCAGTTCGATGGCGTATGCCGCACAGGTCTCGTGGTCGTTCTGATAGCCATGCAGCAGCAGGACAGCCGGAGCCTTGTTTGTTGCGGAAGCATTGACTGGCTTATAAAGCTTGTATGTCAGTTTCCCCTCCGGCAGATTGATCGTTCCATCGATCAGCTCTACATTTCCTTCGTCCTTCTGTATCTTGTCGGCAAAATACATCGCTGTCGTCGAACCGGCAAGCAGCAGAAGCGTCAGGATCAGATATAGTATTTTTTTCATGATTCAGCCCTCACTATCGTAAGATTTTCTATTACTATTATGACACAATTCAATATTCTGCTTTGGTTAAATTACGGCGATACTCTGTTGTTATATAAAAACCTATCATTCTCTGATAGGTTCCTATCCAATCGAATAAAGGATCTTATTAAAAATTCGGAATGCTGTCGATGACCCACTTGCCGTTTTTATAGACAAATACATTATCCAGCACAAGTGATCCTGTCGCTGATCCGTTATCATCGACTTTTTCATAGGTCACTTTCAGAATGACTGTCGTATCGTTCTGTCGGATGACTTCTCTGCCGATTTCGTTTCCAACCGTCTGATCCATCTGACCATCGGCTTCAGCGATATAAAGCTGGCTATCCTTCTCGTAAAGCTGATGCGAGACGCTGCTTAACAGACGATCCGCAAATGTTTCGGAAATCTTATAATCATTCATGATGTGGTCTTTGAACTCAGCCAATGTCTTGTATTGTTTGGCAGGGAATGCAAAATTCTCATCCATGCCGGCACTGTAGTCCGGATCCAGATCCCGGTATGGGGTGGCTGAATAGAAGTTCTGGAATACATAGGATGAGGCTTTATCATACATACGGATGATTTCGCTATCGGAAATGTCCGGAACGGAAGAACTGCCTGCCGGTGTGCTGCCTGAAAAGCTGCTTCCTGAGCTTGAGGAAGATGAGCTTCCGCATCCGCACAACATGATCAGTACAAGACTTATGATAAGCAGTCTGTTAACAATCTGTTTCATATGATGACCTCCTGAATCGTTACATACAAATAGATTATAATTCTATAGAAATGCGTGTTTAATCATCGATGATCACTTCTTTCGACCAGTAGGAATGATCGAAGATTTCCAGATAGAACCCTCCTCTGAACATGACTTCTCCCATGGATGTTGCCCTATAGCATGTCAGGATGCTGGCGGGAATATAGGCATAGAGAGGGGTCAGGAATCGGTATTCTTCAGGAGCGGTATGAATATGACAGTAATCAACTTCCTCCGTGATACCGAGCTCCTGAGGTTCTTTATCTGCAAACACAAGCATCTCTCTGTGGCCATCCCTGACAATACTGTTGATGGTCTCGGCGATGTGATCCGCATTCGGATCATGGGAATCCACGATCGCCATTTCTGCATACGCTTCTGCCGTTCCTTTCAACGCATTCACATGCCAGTAGTTCTCTGAATCGATGACCGATATGATCTCTCCCGGGACTTCAGCGAATTTCGCTGCAACGAATTCCGCTGTCGTCTGCAGTGGCCCGTCCGCAATCATTTCAAACAGTCTGCGGTTCTGCTTCTTCCAATGGATCGCTGTCGCAAATACTTTGTCATCGATCGCTTCGATCTCGCCATAGAACGCGTCATGATACGCCTGAATCTGTCGTCTTAATTCAGGCAGGTATTCCTTTCCATCTCTGACTTCAGCCAGTGCAGCCGCAAAAACAATGAGACTCAGGCAGTTCGCAAAATATGACCTTAAACCTGCGTTGTTGTCGCCTGCAGGCGTATTGGTGTGATAAAGGAATTTTGCTCTTCTGGCACATTCCGATTCCCTGCTGTCTGTCATGGCGATCGTCGTCAGTCCGTGGTTGTTTGCGCGTGTCAGACACTCGTTCGTCCTGTGGATACGGCCGGAAACCGAAACGGCAATGACCACAGTTTCTTCACCCTGATCGCTGTAGTTGTAATAGCGGCTCAGATCCAAAGCTTCCATCGGGTCGAAATCAATATCCGGCAGATAATGATGGAAAGCTTCCCTGACTGCAGGGCCAACCAGGTTGGAATCGCCACAGCCTTCTGAGATGATCTTCTTTGTCTTCTGAAAAACCGGATCGCTGATGAATGTCTTGACGCTTTCAACCGAACGGTCGAACTGTATCATTGTCAGCGGACCGACGTCGAGACACTGGGTGCGGAAAGTCCCCTGGTAATAGAACTTGTTGTATGCTTTCTCGGGACGGCCATCCCGGTCTTTTTTTTCTTCCTGTGCACAGGAATCGCGACGATCGTTGAATGACTTTTTGTCGTTGATGGCTGCATGGTATCCTGCCAGCAAGGCTCCGGGAATGAAATTCATCAGTGAAGCAAGATAGACTCTTGGTGCTTTCGGCAGGGATACAAAGGTCAGTTCTTCTTTGAAATCATCCCTGTTTCCATCCGTCACAACAATGGTCGGTCTTCCCAGTCTGACCGCTCCCCAGGAAGTATCTGTGATCCGTCCATAGCTGTTAGAGCCGGAAGTGATCATAAACATGGTTCCGATCTGTTCCGGTTCTTTATTCATCATGGAAATGTGGACCCATTCTTCCGAATTGGTGTGTGTCGCCTGTACACCTGAACATTCAATGAGTTTCTGTTCCACAAGCAGGGCGGTCCAGTGATCCGACCAGTCGCCAACCAGATCGAATCTGACGATATCTTTCATCTTCTGTGCTTCCAAACACATCTGCTCATCGATCCGTTCATATTCCTTCATGACACTATGAACATAGTCCCTGATCTCTGTGATCAGCTCTTCTTCCTGCGTTTCTGTGAAATATCCGTTTGCTTTTCCTAGATGAGAAGCCAGTCCCAGTAAAGCGATCATGCGGATAAAATAGGATCTCAGATCCGAGGTATCGCATCCTTCAGGCGTTCCCACCCGAAAGAGATTTTCAGCATAGTCTTTATTGGGAGAATCCGAACCGTTCGTGATAAGCACGCTGTGGCAGTTTTTTTCTCTTTCCAGAATGCCTCTGATCATCTGACTGCCGTCGTCACCGATCGCAACGACCAGCGTTTCTTTGCGGTCATATCCTTTCGTCAGATCGAAATCGCTGTAATAATGAGTAAACTCCATCGGATCGGGATGATGTATTGCTTTGATCCCACTGATCCTGCGGAACGCTTCTGCTATCGCGCCAGCTGCTGAAAAAGATTCACCGCAGCCGGTCATGACAACTCTCTTGATCGATCGTGCTGTCTCATAAGGTAGAATGCTTTCAAGCCTGTTTCGATCAAAACACTTCTCTGTCTGGATCTCAACCAGTTCATCCAGTTCCCTGATCTGCCGGTCAATGGGAGTATTATAGTCTTTTTTATTCATAAGTTTCCCTCATATTCTTCCGTTTCATTATGATAGACGGATTCAGTACTTCTTCTTTTTCAGTTCTTCCCATTCATAGGAATGATCCAAAGGATCATTACTGGTGACATAGGTATCGCCATTCTTATAAGCATAGTTGTCATAGGTGTGAATGACATGTTCATTGCCGTGTTTGTCTACGAAACGCGTGTTGCCCTGGTTGACATCGCCCCACATCTCCCGTACCTTTGCCTGTGATTTGCGCTGATTCTCATAGGAACTGTTAATAATGTCGTGGGTCTCCTGCTGGGTCCTGCGGATGCTGTCATAAAGCTGTTTCTGGCTTTCCCTGCGTTGCGCTTCCGCTTCCCGCTGTATCCTGGCAACTTCTTTCTTTTCTTCACGGATTTTCTGCCTTTCGGCATCCTTCTCTTTCTTGATCTGCGCATATTCGTTCCAGATGTCGTCAGAGATCGTGACACCGTTCTTACGTATCGGATCGAAGACCATTTTATACGCATATTCATAGTCCTTCAGCATGCAGTCCATGATCATCAGCTGTCTTACCGTCCAGCCTGTCTCGTTCAGCGTCAGACGGACATAGGAACCGGTGTTTTTGTCATAGTGCATATCCCGAAAGACGCTTTGCATCGTATTTCGCATGAATGGATCATTCATGAATCCGTTCATGCCGGGAACAGGAGACCATTGGCTGATATCTTCTGCTTCAATGATCCCTGCATAGACTCTCACCCTCTCTGTTTCTTTATATTTATAGGAATATGCCCGTGCCATACGCTTGTAACAGTACCAGTTCAGGGTGTTTCCTTTTTCTTCTGCTTTTTGCAGCGCCTGTTTCTTGCGATCCGCTTCCAGCTGAACCATGTTGGGATACCCGATCGGGCCGGCATAAGCGAATTCCGGATACTCTTTGAGATCGTTTGTCGCCCAGCGATCCAGATAATCATCCAGCGTTTCATAGGCACGCAGAAGGTTGCCGTAGTCATCGATCTGTCCGTTTCGGAAACTCAAAAGGTGGTCATCGATATAACGGCGCGGAGAAAAATAGCTGATCAGTACAGTATGATCCGGGGAACGAAGATTGATCCTGAATGTATAAGGATAAGGATATCCGCCATAGCTGTCTCTGTCTTCTTTGATGCTGATGCTCCAGTCTTCCGGCACAGACATCTCGATATAATGTTTTCCGCTTTGGGTCGAATAAATATTTTTCTTGCTTAATCTGATATCGGTATGTTCCATGGCGCTCCTTTATGATATTGACTGCTTTACTACGATTTCATTATAACCTAAGAAGAATTGTTATAATGGGGATGATGAATATTGAGATCATCCCTTACAAAAAGAAGTATCTTGATGATATCCGGGCGATCAATGTCGCTGTCTCTTCGCATCCAAACAGGCCCTGGGATGAGAAGGAACTTTGCCGTCATCTTTATATCGATTACTATGCCTGGTATTCTTCAGAAAACTGTTTTGTGGCGATCGACAGAGATACGGATGAGGTCGTTGGTTATATCATTTCCGAGCCTGATTTCGAGCGTTACAAGAGGCACATGCTGGAAGAATATCTGCCGGAAGCTGTGAAGCTGAGGGAAGATTTTGCTGAAAGGATCAGAAACGAGATCGTCCCATATGAGAAGTGGCACGAAGAATATGATGCCCATCTGCACATGGATGTAAAACCCGGTTACCAGCATCAGGGGATCGGTACGATGATGATCCGGAGAATGCTTCAGCACCTCGAGGAAATTGGCTGCAAAGGCGTGATGCTTCAGGTATCAAAAACGAATGAAAACGCCAATCGTTTCTATGAAAAGAACGGATTAAAAATCATCGATGAAATGGACTCCTTTATCCGGGCAATCAAACTGTAAAACAAAGCATATAAAAACTGTCGCATTGCCGTTTCTATCGGTTTATCGACAGTTTTATTATGTTCAGTCTGTCAGATCGCCTACGACCTCGGATATATCCTTGGCAGCCTTGACGCCTTTCTTTCTTTCATAAGCTCCGCCGCCTTTCTTGAAAGCCGTCTTGATCGCGTCGACATCATTCACCAGACCGGCAATATCACCGACCTGATCCCAGCCCATGATGGATGCGACATCGCCGATGATTGTCGCACCTTCGACCACGCCGAGTTCCCCTTCTTCCAGAGTCGCCTTGATATCTCTGCCTGAAACATAGAAATTGATAGCGGTAGAGATGCCTGGAATTCCCAAGAGATCAGTGATCTGTCCGATATTATCCAACGTCTCATCAGAATCCAGTTCCGGCTTCAGTATAGGCAGCACAAAGCGTACCATCATCTGATACGGACTGGTTCCGCTTGGCAGATAATCAAGGATGGCTTTGTCTTCTTTCAGTTGCTTCAGCTGTTTTGCGCTGCCTTTCAATGTCTTGTCATCCGGGATCAGAGCCAGCGGCGTATCCGGGAATGCTTCTTTCTTTGTTTCAATCAGTTCATTCAGCGCTTCTTTCGTCAGGGCATCACAGATGATCAGATTCGGTTCTTTCTCTTCGACTGTTTCGGATAAAGTCGATTCTTCGTGATCCACGACCGCAACTTTCAGATGGCTTTGCGCTTTCAGCAGTTTGATGAACTTTTCATCTGCAGAATCGATCACGATCGTCTTGTTTTCGATCGAAGGCTTGAATTTCTTTTTCTCGACAACTTCTTCAACGATCTTTTTCTTATGTTTCCAGCCAAAGAACAGACCGGCTCCCAGCAGAATAAGTGTTCTTCCTCCGCCCAGAAGTACCGATGGCGAAACCAAAGCAGGAATGACTTCCTCGATCCGGTTTCCGCAGTATTCGCAGATCTTGCATTTCAATCCCTTGGTCAATAATCCGGCTTCTTTCTCGATCGTCCATTCCTCCGGATACTTATGACCGGTCTTAGGAATGACTTCGCTGGCCTTTTCGCCGCAGCGCTGACATTCTGTTTCCTTGAGCCCATCTTCTTCACAGCTTGCTTCTTTGACGACCACGGCTTCGCTCATGTCGTGGCCTAAAGCAGGAGACACTTCGTCTGTCACATTTCCGCAGCGGCTGCAGGTACCGATCTTGTGTCCGTCTTCGGTACAGGTCGCTTCCGTCTCTTCATAGGTATAATTATGACCCAGCGCCTTGATCGTCTCGGTATACGTATCGCCGCACCTGATACAGCTGTAGGTCCGGATTCCTGATTCCGTACAGGTCGCCGACTTCGTAACCGATGAATCATAACTGTGTCCTAAAGCTGCAACTGTTTTATCGTAAGGGCTGTCGCCGCAGCGCTTACAGTTGTAGTGGATCAGTCCGCTTTGCGTACAAGTCGCTTCCCTGACCGTTTCACCAACATAATCATGGCCAAGCGCAGGAGTATAGCCTCCTTCTGCAGACAAATATAACGAACATGAAGGATTGTTGCACCAGAATTCGTAACTGTCGCCTTCTGTACAGGTCGGACCGCCGGTGATGTATGCTCCTGTCCTGGCTTGCCCGCATTCGGGACAGGTTCCATAGTCTGGGTCTGCATGGATATGTATCTGATTCTCATGCAGCAGGAAAAGAACTGAAACACACAGAATCAGTAAAATACTGGCCATTCTTTTTCTTCTGTTCATTTTAATCATGCAGTTCACCTTCCTTCCTGATGTTTTGCTTTAGCAGCTGTATTATTTCATCACTCTTTCTATCTTTATTCTAATGGAAGCCGCTTTGCTTCACAAGTAAAAAGGCAGCCCTGAAGACTGCCATTTGTGTTCTGTTTTGATTCTGCGATTAGTCAGAGGATTTCCCTGAACTGACGTTGACCGATGAACCTGAAGAATGAGGAATGTACGGAATGAGTTTCTCTGCCATATCCTGTGCCGTCAATGTCTGCAGCCAGACCTTGCCCGGGCCTGTCAGCGTCGTCAGGAACAAGCCTTGTCCGCCAAAGAAAATATTCTTGAATCCTTTGACTGATTCGACATCATAGGTCACTGTCCCTTCAAACAAAGCCACATGACCGGTTTCGACTTTGATCTGCTCGCCAGGTGCCAGTTCCATTTCAACGACGGATCCGTCGATTTCTGCCAGAACAGAACCTTCACCGGTGAATTTCTGTAAAACGAAGCCTTCTCCGCCTAAGAGTCCTGCCCAGAAGTTGGAATTGACGGTCGCATCGACCACAACGGTATCATCCGCAACCAGGAAAGCTGATTTCTGTGCATAGTACTCATGATCCGCATCGATCTCAAATTCTCTTATCGTGCCAGGGAAACTGGCTGAGAACGTGATGTGGGAATCGTCTCTGCGTGCCGTATGCCTTACAAACATCAAGCTTGCACCAGAAAACATTCTGCCTAAAGATTTCAGCAAGCCGCCTTCAGCATTCGTGCTCATCTCGATATCCGCATCTTCCCAAGCCATCGCTCCTGATTGCGTGATAACGGTCTCTCCTGCATTCAGGATCACATTGGCAGCTGGAAATGAGCCGCCGATTATTTCAAATCTCATAGTTGTAATCTCCTTCTTTATTATTATACGGAATCTTTCCGTTTATATCTCATTTAAAAACGCTTTGATTTCAGGAAGCTTTTCGATTGCGAACTTTCTTCCTTCTTCATAGACCCTCTTCAGTTCTTCCGGGTCCTTTTCTGTCTTGCCGATATTCAAGGACTCTTTCGGACAAAGAACGAAGACTTTGCCTTCTTTCTCATCCTGACGGACTTCTGCGACTTGCGCGTTGTATCGGAAATGTCTTGTCTCCATGGCTTCTACCAGCTTGGGATACTTACGAAGAACGACTCTGATCAGAGGCAGGAGTTTATTGGCAGTCTTGCGAAACCCTTCCGGCTGAGTCAGGATGACCAGACAGCGGCTAAAACCCTGTTCCTTCATATAGTGATAAGGAATCGAATCGACGATTCCGCCATCCAGATAGTAATGTCCGTTGATTTCAACAGGTCTCGAAACCAGAGGCATGGAAGCGGAAGCGCGCATCCATAAACTGTCTTCCGTTCCACCGTCAGAACACTTGTGATAGACACATTCCCCGCTTTCAATGTCGACCGCTCCGATATAAAATTCCATCGGGTTTTCAGCAAACGCATCCGCATCAAAGATATCAAGATGTTCCGGAATCTCCCGGTAGCAAAAATCGACGCCATAGAGATCTCCGGTCGTGATCAGCGATTTCAGGGAACAGTAACGCGGATTTTTGCAGAAGGTCGTATTGTAACGCAAAGGACGGCCGATCTGCCTGGACTTGTAGTTGACTCCGAAGACCGCACCTGCGGAAATCCCTGCCGCTCCATCGAAGGTGATCCCTTCTTCCATCAGGACATCCATGATACCACAGGTAAACAGGCCACGCATTGCGCCACCTTCCATGATCAGGGCTGTTTTGGTTGATTCTTGTTTCATATGTTTTTAAAGGTTTAGAAACGATAGCAGCAGCGTGATGCAGCCACATGCCAGCATCACAAACAGAGGATTGGTCTTGAATTTCTTCAGTACATAGAAGCTGACGATCACCATGATCAGAGATGGGATATTGATCTCTTTCAGTGCTGCAATCCCTTCCGGGAATACCGCACTGAGAAACATCTTGATCAGGACCGAGAAGATCAGAGCCACACTCATGCATTTCAGTACCCTGATCGCTTCATTGATGACAGGGATCTCCTTGTATTTCTGATACAGCCAGACCAGTGTTAAAGCGATGATGGCACCTGGAATGACACAGGCAAGCGTTGCCGCGATCGCTCCAGGTACTCCTGCCAGTTTCATGCCGATGAAGGTCGAAGAATTGATGATGATGGGGCCGGGCGTGAGCTCATCGATCGCTACCAGATCTGAGAATTCGGTAAAGGTCATCCATCCGGTATTGGTAACCATCTGTTCCTCGATCAGAGGAATGACGGCATAGGCGCCACCGAAGGCAAAGAGTCCGATCTTCAGGAAATTGAGGAAGATTTCAAGAATGCTGATCATAAGCTTTCCTCCACCTTCTTTTTCGTCAGGAACGTCTTAATGATGGCGATCGCGATGCACATCAGGGCAAGATAGAAAATCGAATACTTCGTGAGCCGGACATAGAGGAACGACAGCAGGACCATCACGTAATAGAAAGGCTTGTTCATCTTCTGAACACCGGAGAATAAACCCAATACGACATCCAGCAGCATCGCGCATACCCCCGCCTGCATTCCGTCGATAAAGATACGGACATAAGCATTCGTAGAGATAAAGGTATAGAACATTGTAACAAGGATCATCATGATGAATGGCGGTAGGATGACGCCCGTGATCGATGCCAAAGCACCGATGACACCTGCGCTCTGATAGCCGATGATCGTTGCCGAGGAACAGGCGATCGGTCCCGGGCAGCTTTGTGCCAGAGCGATGAAGTCTTCCATTTCTTCTTTGGTGAACCATCCGTATTTGTCGACAAAACGGTTTTTGATAACACCCAGCATCGCATAACCGGAATTGGCGGTCATGGAGATGCTGAAGGTATTGATAAACAACAGCCAGGCTTTTTTGAGCATATTCCCTCCTTCTAGTAACAGGCGATATTGGAATCGGTGCGGGATTCCGTTCCACCTACAAGTACGCCATTCTCCAGCCTCCAGATGATCTGTCCCCTTCCGAATGACGTACGGTTCTGTGCATAGGATACTTCGTGTCCTTTTTCAGACAACTGCTGAACGATCTCTTTCGGAAAGTCCGGTTCGACAATAATCTTCTTGCCTTCCATCCACTGCCACCTTGGTGCATCCAGAGCCATCTGCGGATTCAGATCGAAATCAATCAGATTCATCAGCACCTGTACATGACCCTGCGGTTGCATATATCCGCCCATGACACCGAACGGACCGATGGCTTTTCCGTCTTTCGCCAGGAAACCCGGAATAATCGTGTGATAGGATTTCTTGTGCGGTTCCAGAGCGTTCGCTTTCGTTTCATCCAGTGAGAAATCGGTACCTCTGTTCTGTAATGATACACCATATCCTTCCAGAACGATACCTGAACCGAAACCCATATAGTTGCTTTGGATATAGGAAACCATGTTTCCTTCCTGATCTGCAGTGCACAGATAGACCGTTCCGCTTTTCGATAGTTCTACTTGTTCCGGCAGCAATGCCTTGTCACAGATCAGATCCGCCTGATTGCAGGCAAATTCATCTTTAAGCAGTTCATTGTGGTCGATTTTCATCTTTCCCGGATCGGTAACGTAATGTTTCGCATTCGCAAACGCGATCTTGATCGCTTCGATCTGTTTGTGATAGGTATCGATATCCTCTTTCTTGTCGAAAGAAAACCGTTTCAGGATATTCAACGCCATCAAAGCGACGATCCCCTGACCATTCGGAGGGATCTCATAGACATCGTAACCGCGATAGTTTATACTGATCGGCTCGACCCATTCGACATCATATTCACTGAGATCTTCCTTGCTGAAATATCCTCCGTCTCTCTGTGACTGCCGGACAAACTGTTCCGCGATCTCTCCCTTGTAGAAAACATCGCTGCCATTTTCGGCAATCAGCCGTAACGTCTTCGCATGATCCGGAAGTTTTACGATTTCACCGAAATGATAGGATTCTCCGTTCTTTGTAAAGACTCTGAACCATTCTTCACATTCCTTCTGTCCGTCAAAACGTTTACGGTTGAGACCGACAGCTCTCTCCCACAAGCTCGCAAGCATAGGTGACAAAGGATAACCTTCTTCGGCATAACGGATGGCCGGTTCAAGGACTTCTTTGAAAGACAGCTTTCCAAAGCGTTTCGACAGCGCTTCCCATCCTTTGACCGCACCCGGAACCATGACCGGCGTCCAGCCGTAACGGGGCATCTGTCCATCTTTGCTTTTCTCCTTCACATCCTGCAACGATATATTCTTTGGTGAATATCCGGAAGCATTGAGACCATATAACCGATCTTTGACCCATACCAGCGCGAAAGCATCCGATCCCAAACCGTTTGCCGTCGGTTCGACCACAGTCAAAGCGGCTGCCGTTGCGATTGCCGCATCGATTGCGTTTCCGCCTTTGCGCAGAATCTCCAGTCCTGCTGCAATCGCCAGATTGGATCCGCTTGCCACCATTCCGTTTCGGGCAGTGATGCAGTAACGGTTCGAAGGATAAGGCTGGTACATGGTATCGAACATATGTTTATTCCTCTATTGTTTGGATATTCTTCTCTGTTTCAATTTTATACTATTTGAGCCTGTTTTATCATTTCTTTGATCAGCTGATCAAAATCCTTCCATGACAAGAGGAATCGTAAAGATTATAATGCTGTTATGAAACAAAAGGTTTCCTTTTTCTCAAAAGAATTCCGTATCAGCGTCTTCGGTGCAGGCTGGTGGTTCTATGTGCTACTGACTGCGCTCGGTCTTCTTGTGCTGACTGTTATTGGAAACAAGATGCCTGATGCAAAGGATCGTTTAAGACTGATCTTGATTATGAGCATCATCGAACTG
This sequence comes from Erysipelotrichaceae bacterium, assembly GCA_017441765.1. Classification (GTDB taxonomy): domain Bacteria; phylum Bacillota_I; class Bacilli_A; order Erysipelotrichales; family Erysipelotrichaceae; genus Colivicinus. The sequence continues at coordinate 23,676 of JAFRVK010000056.1, read as the reverse complement.
ATCGTTCTCAGACTATACAAGTTCTCTCTGAAAGGTATCCGTTCCAACTACAACTATTTCAACGAGCTGCCCTGCTACCTGTGCAACCAGTCGACCCTTCTGTGCATCATTGCCGCTTTAACCAACGATCAGCACCTTATGGCTTTCTGTATCATCATCGGAACCTTTGGCGCCATTCTTGCTTTCGTCATGCCTGACAGTTACAACAAAGATCAGTTGTTCTACTCCAAACAGGCCGTCGGTTTCTATGGCTACCACGGTCTTCTGATCGCCACCTGTCTCAGTTTCTATGCTCTGAAGGTATACATTCCGAACCTGAAGGATGCTTTCTGGAATATGTTCCTGATTTTCCTGCTGGCAACAGTTGCGCATGTCGTCAATTACGTTTTAAGAAGAACCGGTCTCAACCCGGAAGCGAATTATGTTTTCACCTATGATCCGGACAATGTTATTCTGAAAAAGTTTTATTCCCTGATTCCGATAAAACTGCTGTATCTGCTGCCGATCATGCCCATCTTTGGTCTGATTTCGTTTGTGATCCTGCTGATCATGTGAAAGGTCGATGTTATGTGTAAAAACGGAATAATACTGACGATTTTTTTGGTTCTGCTTAGTTCCTGTTCAAGAGCTCATGAAGACTAAACTCCTCACGAAGATGCTTTTTTCCGTCCGGAAGATAACGATGCCGAGATGCTTCCAAAATACAGCTATTCTTTAAGCGATGTGAAAGCTGTCAACGGACGCCAGGGTGTCTGTTCGGAAGGAGATTATTACTGGGTCAGCGGTTCGACCACCCTAAGCAAATATGACAAGGATTTTAATCTCATCAAAGAGAATGGTCATCCGTTCGATGGTTATGAATTTGAAGTCAATCATATCGGCGATATCGATGTCTACAATAACGAACTGTATCTCGGAGTCGAATACTTCATGGATGGCTTCGGTACGAATATCCAGGTTGCAGTCTATGACGGGGATACATTGGAACTGAAACGGGTCTTCCCTTTTAATGCGGAAACCGGGCAACTGGAGTGTTCAGGCATCGCAGTCGATTATGATTCCCGTATCGTCTATATGACTTCGTGGGTAGACAACGAATCCAGTTCCTATCTTTACATGTACGATCTGGATACGACCGAATACCTTGGTCGCAAGCATCTGCAACCTTATCCTGAATGGCTGCAAGGAATCGCCTATTATGATGGATACCTCTATGTGACCTGCGACGACGGCGTTGCCGATGACAGCGATCCCGACCACATGTATCGGATCAATGTCTCTGAGAATATAGTCTCTGCCAACGTCGTCCTGGAACGTACCTTCGACGATGTGATCCTGCAAGGTGAGATCGAAGGTCTGACTTTCGACAAAGAAAAAGGCCTCTTCCTTCTTCTTTATAACCGTGGAGCCCGTATCGTTCTGGGCATGCCCAAGGGCTTCTATGAGGGTTATACCGAAGAGATCCACGAGGTCTTCATATACGATATGAAAGAAAGATGATCAGATCCTGATTGTCAGAACATTCAATCCCAGGATGTTCTGATAATCGATATCATCGGTCATCTGATAGATCATCCTGATTCCGATATTCTTCACAAGATCATCCCCTGCGGTGATTTTGTTTCGTTCTTTCGGATCGAATGGCACACAGTCATCTTTGATCCTTAAAATGATATTGTCATTCTTGTGCGCCACACGGATATCGACACTGTGTTTTTTATTATCCTTATGGAAACCATGCTCGATGACGTTTCCTGCCATCTCTTCCATTGCCAGACCGGCTAGATAAGCTCTCCGCTCATCGATCCCTTTTTCCCTGCAGAAATTCTGTATCCTTTCCGCAACCTGCACGACTTCATCCATATCGGTCAGACTCAGATCGATCCTTTCGTCTTCTGCGACACCGAAACCGTCAGGAATGACCAGCAGATCATCCATGCTCCTCGGAAAACGCTTCTTCATGAAGCAGGCATAAAGAACGATATAAGCCGTGGTCACGATACCGTTCAGGACATTTGCCCAAGCCACTCCCTCGACGCCCATCCTGCCGATCAGCAGCCAGGAGAACAGACAGACACAGACAGCCCCATCCAGCAATGACAGCACATTCACAAAAACCTGCTTGTTCGATGTCTGACCGTAGCAGGTAAAATGCATCATGATGACGCTGAAAGGCATGCATAACGGCAGGATACGCAGACAGGATGCCGTCCAGATGTGCACCAGAGAAGTCACATCTTTGAAATAAACGGAAGCCATCGGTCCGGCAAAAACAATAACCAGAGCATCGACAGCCATCATCAGCGGAATGTAACACGCAAACAAGACTTTAAAGATATCACATAAGGTCTGACGGTCTTCTTCACCCACACTCACGCTGATCAGCAGACGCGATACCGCCAGCATCCCTCCGGGAATCGCCCAGAAGAAACCCATCAGGCTGTTCGCTGAACCGAACGCTGAAAGACCGGTGCTTCCTGTATAGGTGGTAAGAAGTCTGTTTACGATGAAACTGCGGGCAGTCTGATAAAACAGACTGGCAGCGCCAGGGAAACCGATCAGGATGATTTCTTTATACTGTTTCCACTCGATATTACGTAAACTCATTTTCAGCAGAGATTTCCTGGTGAAAAAATACTCTGCCTGCACCAATAGGAAGATCCACATGCCTAACGAAGAGGCTAAAGAAAGACCGAACTCTTCCAGTCGCAGTACCTGAACGAAAACATAATTCAGAATCAGGTTCACGACGATATACACCAGGCTTGCCAGCATCGTCCGGTTTCCCTGATTTTCCAGCGAAAGGAAAGAAGGCAGCTGGTTTCCCAGAATCAACGGAAATAATCCGATCGCCTGACCCAGCAGATAACGGTTAAAGATTGGCCGCAATACCGCATCGTTTGTAAAGATCCCGGTCAGATCGAACAGGCTCATTCCCACAAATAATATGATAAAAAGAATGGAAATTAACGTGCTAAGCACCAGATCCAAAGAAAAAACGCCCTGCAGCTTATCCTGCTGGTTCGAACCGAGATACCTGCCGCAGATGATGGCACACCCTCCTGCCAGGATCGAATAGATCGCTCCCAGCAGCATACTCAGCGGGCTATATAAAGCTACGGCGCTCAGCGCATCGATGCCCACATAATTGCCGGCAAAATAACCGGAAACGATCGCGTTGATTGAACCGACCAGCGCCAACAAGATCTGTATCGGCAAAAGACGGATCATCAGTTTCCTGATGATCCGTGTACTGTTCTGGTATGCGTCCATAAAACTATTTCAATATGATCAGTGCCATGACGACACATTCTTCCGCTTCTACATTCGTGATCGCATGACTGTGTCCATCTTCGCAGATCGTGACATCTCCTTCTTTAATGACATATTCGGTTCCGTCATCGTTGTAGATCGCCTGGCCTTTCTTGACCATAAAGATCTCTTCTTCGTTCTCATGCATATGATAACCGACACCGCAGTTCTGCTGCAGGATCAGCTCCGCATAGAGTCTTCCCTTTCCGTAAAGATCCTCTTTCGAACAGACATCTTTGATTAGAACCGTTCCCGGCCCTTCACGCATCGCAACTCTTTCTTTTATGGTTCTTTCTTCATTTCTGATGATCATGATTGCTCCTTTATTTCTTGTAGTCCTATAATTTAATTATAAAGGAAATATGACTATGAAACACTATATGCCAACCAGGATTCTGACCGGGACCGGTATCCTGCAGAAACACAAAAAAGTATTCCCCGAACTGGGAAAACGCTGTTACATCATCACCTCAAAAAGCTCAGGAAGATTATCCGGTGCACTTGATGATCTGACAGCTGTTCTTAATGAATATTCCATCGGATATGACATCTATGACCGGATCAGCCAGAATCCGACTGTCGTTTCCTGTATCGAAGCAGGAAAGAATGCGAACAGTTTTAAAGCAGATTTCATCGTGGGTGTCGGAGGAGGTTCCGTACTGGATGCATCCAAGACGGCTGCGGTCGTAGCAGCGAATCCCGAGCTGACAGAAGAGCTCATCTATAAGCAGGCTTGGGAAAACAAACCAGTACCGCTGATCCTGATCGGTACCACGGCCGGCACGGGGTCTGAAGTGACCTATGTCTCGGTCATGACCAACAAGGATGGCATCAAGAAGTCGATACACAATGACGACCTCTATGCCGTGTATACCTTCGGAGATCCAAGCTATACCATCTCCATGCCGGAGCATGTACGCATCTCAACAGCCATCGATGCTTTGGCACACCTGCTGGAATCCTATTTCAACAACAGTTCCAGCGATCTCTCCAGAGCTTTCTCTTTGCAGGGTGTCCGTATCCTGTATCCGAAGCTGCAGCTTCTGGCAAAGCATCAGGAACTGAACGAAGAGGACCGTGAAACTGTATACAACGCTTCCATCCTGGGCGGTCTGGCCATCAACATTACAGGTACCGTTTTCTGTCATACGCTGGGATATTATTTCACGGAACACTACCATCTGCTTCATGGCTTCGCCTGCGCGCTGTTTACCAACGAGCTTTTAGATTATGAATACAACAACCATCGGGACTATTGCGATGCGTTCTTTGATGTTTTACAGATCGACCGAAGCGAAATGAAAGAACTGATCTCTTCCCTGCTGCCTGAAACAGAGATCCATCTTACAGAGGAAGAGATCCAGGCATTGCTACCGCGTTACACCAACAACAATTCCGTTAAGAATACCTACGGAACGATGTCAGTCAACGATATCGAAGAGATCCTGAGGAGACTATGAAAAAGCGGCCTGTGTAGGGTCGCTTCTTTTATCTTCTGTAATATTTCTTCTTTTTCTTTTTGTATTGCTGCTTCTGTTTCCGTTCGACCAGATAGATCCCGACGCCGACAGCGATCGCAATGATGATGTCCGGGATCCATTCCGGGGCAAAAGGTTTTCCTGCCCGTTTCGCCTGCAGTTTTTCTCCCAGAAGCGTCAGCAGAAAAATCAGGGCGGCATAAAACAGGGACTTGCTGAGGGCTTTTATCTTTCGTTTCATACACTTAAGCTCCTGTTTTTGTCCACATCATTTATTTAGTCACATGGATCGTATAGACTTCGGAACTGACTTCCGGATACAAATCTTCATCTTCAAAGGTGAAATAGACCTGGACATCTTTATCGGCACTGACCGCATTCGCCCACAGGCGGCCCTTGTTGTCATACTGCAAAGTCGAATCGCTCACGTGGATATCAACCATCAGCCTCAGATCCGTATAAGTGACATTCCAGTTCTTGCAAAGCGTCTTATAGACATCGAAATAGATGTAATCTCCGCTTCCGCCCTTTACGGTGTCGCCATAGACTTCCGAATCCAGAGTCGCGCCTTCGACACAGACATCGACCGTTGCACTGACTCCATTCGGAGCTTTGATCGTAATCGCGGCAATGCCCGGATGTTTCGCATAGATCTTGTTTCCGCTGTCGACCCTGACGATATCAGGATCGCTTGAAGTATAAGTCAGAGTCTTGGCATCTGCCGCTTCTGGAACAAGTTTTACCTTGATTTCTTCCGGATTGCCAAGTTTCGTTACAATCTTATCCTTCTCCGGTTTTATCTGAGTGATTTCGTTTGATCTCGTCTCAAATCCGATCGTGATCTTCTGGTTTCCGCAGGTGACTTCGATCGTCGTCTTGCCCGGCTTTCCGGTCGCGACATTGCCATCCTCGTTGATCGTAACGATCGATCCGTCGTTGGATTTATAAGTCATCTTATCGGTCGTATTTTCCGGAATCGGTTTGATATTCAAATGCCATGATTTCGTTCCTTCTTCTGCCCAGTAATTATTGTATTCGGTAAAGATCGCTGTACAAGGAATCTCTTTCGGACCGTCATCCTTTTCCCCGTCATCTTTCTTATCCGTGTTATCAGGAATGTTGGACGCAGAATGACCTTTGCTTTCATCCGTTGTGAAACTGTCTCCTGATTTTGAACCGGAAAGGCTGGTCTTCAGTTGCATCGTTTCATCATTTTCTATTTCAAAAATGATCTTCCCGGAGAAACCATCAGTCGCTTCCAGGGTACAGACATTCTCTTTCAGTGACCAGCTGCCGCTGATGTCATAAGCGCCTGAAAGAGAGGTATCGGTAAACACGAAGCTGCCGTCCTTGCCGAACCATACTTTTGAATGATCCTCGCTGTTAAAGGCATCCGCGGTGTTGTAGAAAGTCTTGCCGCCAAGATCATAAGCCGTTCCTTTCGGCTTCTTTGAACAAGCCCCCAACGATACCGCTATCAGCAGTACCATCAGTATAGACAATAGTTTTTTCATGAGTCACTCTCCTTTCCGGTATACATCAGATATTCAGGTTATCTGTGTCTTTCTTGTTTTTGAGATCCTTCAGCAGTTCCTGATAAGCTTCGACATTCTCCTGGACATAGCCCACCCGGATATCCGGATTCTTCTCAAGCAGTGCTTCGATCAGCTCTGAATGACTGTTCTGGGTCGCTTCCTTTCTCTTCTTGCCAATGGCAGAGGAATTGAAGCAACTGATGTTCTTTCCATCCTTCGTCACAACATTCAGATAGTCATAATCATGGATACCGTTGGTACGATGGCTGGTCACATACATCCAGAAGATGTCTTCATATCTTACTGCGCTGAGAGAGCCTCTGGTGTTCACCAGATAGCTATCTGTCAGGTATAAGGATCCGTTATCGTAGCTTGCGGCATCTGGCCCGTTGATTTCGTCAAGGATCGGATTCGCTCCAAATTCGTCTTCTGAGAGCACGTTGAAACTCTTGCGGTTGTTTAAACCAAGCAGCAACGTGATCACTCCGAACAGCGCGGCTAAAAACGCTCCGATGACGAGCGATCCGTTCAAACCGAACCATCCGCCTAAGCCCTTGACTGAAGCCTCTCTTCCTGCGCTAAGCATCAGATCCCCAAAGATATCTTCAAAATCCGAAAGCTTCACATTCGCATCCGGATAATCTTCATTCAAAGAATCGATCGCATAAGACTTCAGTTCCTCCGGAATCTCCTTGGTATAGCCCCAGATCCGGATCTCTTCCTTATCATCGAATTGATTTGCGAAATAGTCCCAGTCTTTCTCTTTGATCGAAATAATATAATAGAAATCATCATCGTATGCGATATAGTAGCCAAGATCATCGCCATAGGTTGCGACCTGATAGAAACCCGTCGTATCCAGATAAGCGATCCGGTCTTTCCGGTTTTCATCATAAGAAATGATGTAGTTATTCAGATGTTCGGCATTCCTGTTGCTTTGTATCGTTCTTATTGCTGATACCAGCATCAATCCTATTGCCAGAAGCAGCAGTACGGCGCCTATGATCGCCGATGCTGTTGCTTTTTTATATTCTTTATCGATTCGTGAATTATGAAACATAACTGATCTCCTTTATCTTCTATCGCAGCATATATTCCATCAGTAACAGATAGGTGTTCTTCAGACCATCGATATGCGTACGCTCATAACCGTGAGAGTTAGCTGTGCCCGGGCCAATCGCCGCATGACGGATATCATAACCCGCCAGGATCGTGGCATCTCCATCCGTGCCATAGTGAGGCGTAAACACATCCATGACATAGTCGATATTCGCTTTGATGGCACATTCCCTGATCTCGTTGGTCATGGCATCGTGGTAAGGGAAGCGGGAATCTTTCGCAAAGACAGATACCTTGTGTTCATCGGAATTTTGTTCCGGACCTATCGGTGCGATATCCAGAGCCAGGAAGTCTTTCGTGCCTTCCGGCAAGTAAGTCGTGCCATGGCCGATCTCTTCATACATCGCAAAGTAGGCATAGATCTTGCGCTTCAGTTCTGTTCCTGTCTCTTTCAGTTCTTTCATCGCTGCCAGCACCACAGCCACACATGCCTTATCATCCACAAAACGTGATTTCAGATAACCGTTGGACATCCTGAAACGCGGTTCCAGACCGATGAAATCCCCTGTTTCGATTCCCAGCTTACGGACATCTTCTGCACTCTTCACGTCATTATCCAGTACGACACAGACATTCTTACGGAAATCAGGCAAGACCTCTCTTAATTCTTCCTCTGTGACATGCAGAGAATTTGGAATACGGCAGATCGCTCCTGTATAGGCCTTCCCGTCACGGGTATACACATTGACGTTTTCTGTCACGCAATACAAAGGATACAGACCTCCTACCGGGCAGACATTCAACGTGCCGTCCGCATTGATATGACGCACCATCAGACCGATATCATCCAGATGCGCCGACACCACCAAAGGATTTCCCTCCCCGCCTAGATCGACGATCACACCGCCTTTATGGGTCAGTTCATAGCTGTAACCGATCTCTTCGACCATCTCACAGATCAGCTTCTGTATTTCCTCATACTGACCTGTGGTGCTATCGACCTTCAGCAGTCTTTCAAACGCTTCGATACAATAGTTCTCATCAAAAGTATTCATAGTCTTCCCCTTTTTATTCTTCATAGTAATTGATCATCTCTTCATAGCGCTGTTCCTCGGGATCGATCTCCCAGACATCGCACGCAAACACGAAGGGATCATCGATCTCTTTCAGAAACAGTTCACCGCTTCCCTCAGGAGATTCATATCTTCCACAATCGTTTCCATAATCTTCTGAAGCATAATCGATCCTCATTTTTACATTTTTATAAGTCTCAGACAGTTTCCGATAGATCGGCATCGGTATTGTTTTCAAAGTATCGAACGAATACTCTGCCTTCGTACCGTCGCGATACACGATCCGGTCTGTCTCCTGAGCATCATCTTCTGTCCCCCATTTCTCGACAGGGTCATCATTTTCTGATAAAAGAACGATTCTGTTGAAACGGATCGGGTCTTCCTCAGATCCTAATTCTTCTGTGATCTCTTTGATTCTTGCCGGATCACCTTCAAAAGTCAGTTTCGTTCTTATGTATTGTTTCATGATTTTACCCTGTTATATACATTATATTATAGAAACCTGCTTGCGATTTCTTAAAAGTGATCCTGATAAAAAGCAGCATGCTGCTGCTTCATGGTTTTTGTTTTGTCTGCCTGTTTTGGGCACCGTCGCAGATCTTTGGATGATTCCGTTATCCTTCTTTTCATCATGTTTCCCGGCAAAGAGCCGGACACTCTATCCTTAATCACATCATAAGGAATCTTCCAGCTGTTTTTTCAATATATATGTTGAGTTAATTCGTGCATCATCAAGCAGTTTCAGCAAGCGACATAACTGGCTAAAATGATTATGGCACATGATCATATGGGCATGCTGATCATCGATGATGTTTCTGTTTACCATGACGGAATCGAACGTTTAAGGTTTTTAACCTAAAAGATCAAAATCAAATTCCTTCAAAGCTTCAAACAGCGCTTCTGCTTCCGCTTTGTTTAGGGTGATCCCTTTCTGCATCTTGTCTTCGGCACGGTTCCATTTACGGATATCCAGTTTCGGTCTTCCCGTTCCATAAGTGATCACATTGGCTTCGCACGTGTAATCGCCATTCTCACTCAGTAAAGCTACTTTTTCATTGATTTCATATTTGAATTCAGGCATATTCCGTTCCTCCTTCTCCTGCAAGCTGCTTAACAATGATTGTACTACAAATCTGTATATAAAAAATATTTATTTATTAGTATTTAATATTATATTATAAAAAGACCTTTTCTTTATATCAATTCCACGGGACGAGCCTGCTTTTTGACCGAAGCCTGATGTGTTATGATGGATGCAAGGGAACATACCATGAAAACTTCAAAAATCATCACAAACATCTTGCTATCAATTCTGCTTGTTGTCAGCATCCTTTGTACAGGATCGCTGTTTGCCGCATCGCAGCTGTTTCAGAAAGAAAATCTGACATCTGTGGTATCCGGTATCTCCAGCGGAGAGAAGATCCTGCAGTATGAATATCTCCCGGAAGACGGAGAGACTGTCAATATCTATGAGAAGCTTGCCGAAGCCATCGAACCTCAGGTTGCGTTGGCAGTGAATGTCTCCGGAGAGAATGCCGTAATCTGTCAGAATGGCGCATTCGCATATGTCCAAAGCAAACAGGATGAGAAGTATGCCTATACTTCGCTGAATCCGGTCGCAGAAGATCTCGGTATCGGTTACACACAGACGGCGGTAGCGGATAATATCATCAGCCCAAACAAGACCATGACCTACAAAAACGTCAAGAATCAACGGGTCTGGACCAAGATGGAACCGTTGCTGCTGGAAACCATCACCGTGAAATACAAGTCCGCTCTGGAAGTCCTGAGAATGAAGGATTTCTTCTGCAGTCTGGATATCGATCAGCTGGATCCTTTTGCTTACCTTCTGCGTACCGGCAAAGAATCGGTTGTGATACAGAACGGGTTATACCGTTCAATCGAAAACAAGATAGGTGAGATCTTTGATGAACATCTTCTGAATTATATTGACTGTCTGAAAGATGAGAATGTCACCTATACGACCATCGCTCAGCAGACACTGAATGAGACGCTTTTGAAGGAAGTCTATGGTTATATCCATGACCAGGGTTTCTCCGATGAAAAGTTGGATATCGATAAGGCAAACGCCACGCTGCTTCGAAGCATCTCCAGCAAGATTGCACCGAAATTGTATTCTTGTCTTCCTTCTTATGAAGATACCATCTCCGGTATCCCTTCTACGGCGTTGTCCCTGATCAGAAAAGCCCTGGATGGCAGCCTGACCTATATCTGTCTTGGTGTTGCAGGTGTATTGATGCTGCTGTTGCTGCTGGCAGGCAAGCGGAAGTCACTCTTCTTTATTGGTCTTTCATTCCTGCTTTCAGGTGCAGCTGCTTATTTCAGTAAGTCTTATTCTATCAAGCTTACCGATTATCTTACGAACGCCATGACGGAATCTGGTAACAACCTGTCTTTCATCATTCCGGATCTTGTGAAGGTCTTCATGGATCGCTTCTCGACGCTTGGCATCTATGCCGGAATCGGTGGCATTGTGTTGCTTGTGCTGTCTTTGTTTCTGGGTAGAAAAAAGACACAGGCAGAATAACTGATCCATTCAACCGCTATCAATAACCAATCCGCACGTGTAACGTGCGGTTTTCAGGCTCCCCTGTAAGGGCCTCTACCTCACAGCGACCCTCAAGGGTCTTGTGAAGGGCTGCCAGCCGTGCTGAAGCACTATGGCCTATCCCTTGAAGGGATCCTGATATTCCTTCCTGCTCAGATTGTCCTGCATCATGTCCTCCTTCTCCTGATTGCGGATGTACTCCTCCACGACCTTGGCATTGAGCCCTACCGTAGATACGTAGTATCCCTTGGCCCAGAAGTTGCGGTTTCCGTACCTGTACTTCAGGTTGGCGTGCTTCTCGAAGATCATCAGGGAAGACTTTCCCTTGAGGTATCCCATGAAGCTTGACACCGCCAGCTTGGGCGGGATCTTCACCAGGATGTGGATATGATCGGACATTGCGTGTCCCTCGATGAGCTCGACGTTCTTGCAGAAGCAGAGCTGCTTGAGGATCTGAGCGATGTCTGCTCTGAGTTTCCCGTATATCTCTTTCCTTCGATATTTCGGGATAAATACGATATGATACTTACAGTTCCACCTCGTATGTGATAAACTACTATCGTCATTTGCCTTATTAGCCAATGATATTACCTCCTTATACATCTGAACACGGTTGACAGCCATGTCTAATTATAAGGGGGTTTTCTTATATGAAGCTTAAGCTCTTCTAGGCACATACGCACAGCGTATGGTTTTCAATCAGGCTTACGCATGATTAATAGAAACTGTCTCCCTTGAAGGAGACAGTTTTCATTTTTTCTTCTTTGGTTCAGGCAGATCGCTGACGATCGCTTCGATCAGGCGGCAGGTCATTTCTTTGTCATCGATGTCTGCCACCAGCATCTCTTTGGCTCCTTCATAGGGAGTCGCCGTCTGGATGTTTCCTGTATCCTTCAGCAGTTCCAGAGCCGTCTTCGTCTTCTTCAAAAGAAACCGGTCATCATAGATCCCGCCGATGACTTTTCCCTGCGAGTAGATCACATACTCACCCATCATCGGACGATAGGACAGATCCAGTGATTCTGTCAGCCGTTTCAATACATAATTCAGATAATCTTTGCTTGATGCCATGCATCCATTTTAACACGGATCGGTCTTTTCCTTTCTATGGATGATTTCTGATAATATAGTATCAACAGATAGAGGTACGCATCATGAACTATGCATTATGTAACGGAATCATACTCGATGGCACAAAGGAAATGGAACCGATCCACGGAAAGATCGTTCTGGTGAAGGATGAAAAGATCGAAGATATCATGAATGACGGATACGACACAGCCGGATATGAAACGGTCGATCTGGAAGGAAAGTATCTGCTTCCCGGATTGATCAATATGCATGTCCATCTGGCAGGCAACGGCAAGCCGCAGAAGAAACAGAGGGACAACACGAAACTTGTGAATCTGCTGTTTTCCAATCCGATCACTTCACATGTCGCTTACAGGATGGTGAAGAACTATGCTCAGATCGAACTGAACAGCGGTGTCACGACGATCCGTACCGTAGGCGGATTGAAAGATCTTGACAGCAGAGTCAGGGATGAGATCCGTCAGAAGAAATACAGCGGACCGCGTATCTTGTCTTCGAATGAAGGGATTTCCGTTCCGGGCGGGCATATGGCCGGTTCGGTGGCGATCGTTGCGCACAGCTTTGAGGAAGCGAAGGATCATATCGATCATCTGAAGGAAAAGAAAGCCGATCTGGTGAAGATTATGATCACGGGCGGAGTCATGGACGCGAAAGAAAAAGGCGTCCCTGGCGAGATGAAAATGGACCCTGCGTTGATCCGGCAGATCTGCGACTATGCACATGAGAAAGGATACAAAGTCGCGGCACACGTCGAATCAAGCGAGGGTGTGAAAGCGGCATTGCTGAATGGGATCGATTCCATCGAGCATGGCGCAGAACCGGATCAGGAAACGATTGAATTATTCAAGAAAAAAAACGCATTTCTGATCACGACCCTGTCTCCTGCGTTGCCATATGCCTTGTTTGACCGTTCCGTTTCCAATGCTTCGGAAGTGGAACAGTTCAACGGAAATTTCGTTTTTAAAGGAATCATCGATTGCAGCAAAGCCGCTTTACAAAACAACATCCCGGTCGGTTTGGGAAATGACGTGGGCTGCCCCTGGATCTCGCAGTACGACTTCTGGAGAGAACTGGTCTACTTCACACGATACGTCGGTGTCGACAACCGCTTTGCTTTGTTTACAGCTACATTAAATAATGCCAAACTGGCAGGGATCGACAATGTGACAGGTTCGATCGAGAAAGGAAAAGATGCCGACCTGATCGTAACCGACGGAAACCCGTTGGAAGATCTGCATACCTTAAGAAATGTCCGGATGGTCATGGCCAGAGGCGATCTGCTCCGTCATCCTTCCGTGAAACGCAACCCGATCCTTGATGAACAGCTGGATAAGTTCATCTAAGAGAAATGTTTTACAAAACAGAAACGGAGAAATCATAATGATTTCTCCATTTTATTTGCTTAGATCTGCGCTATGGATCGCTAAGCAGCTTTAAATCTTCGAACGATCTCCTTTTCACAATCTGCCAGTATCTGCTCGACCGATTCTCCCTCAAGATCCAACCTTTTCGCCTTGATCAGTTCGACATCCTGAATGCCATAGAAGTTCTGAGCCAGCGCTTTCACATATCCGAACCCATATTCCTCCGGAAAGAACTCCCCTCCAGCTGTCGTGACATAATAAAGCTTCTTTGCCCGACACAGACTTTCAGGCATGCCTTCCGGCGTATAACGGAATGTGATATCGCTGACGTTGACCTGTTCCAGATAAGCTTTCAGGATCGTAGGAAACGACAGATCCCAGTAAGGCGCGGCGATCACGATCTCATCCGCCTCAGAGAACTGTCTCGCATAATCAAACAAAGGATCAGAATAAGCCCCTTCATTGATCAGGCGATCCTTTTCTACCAGAAACGCTTCATCTACCTTCGGGAAATCACATTCTATCAGTTCCACCTTTTCATAAGGCTGATTTAAAGTCTGAAGAAGACATTCTGCCAGACGTCTTGTGCGGGAATCTTTTCTGACACATGCATCGATATAAAGCAACATTTTTCTACCTCTTTCTATTCGACGGGTATCATTTCACAAAATACGCTGTCGCGATGGCTCCTGCTCCGGAATAGGTACCAACAGTCGCTCCGACATAAGAGATCGGAATTTCCTTATCCGGATACAGATCTTTATTCATCTCAATGAACTCACTGATATTGCTGTCATCGCTACCGGAATAGGCAAAGGCGCACGGCATCTCAGGATCGATTCCTCCTTCTTTCAGGATATAGTCACGCATGGCCTGATAGCCTTTTTTCATTCCTCTTAATTTACCTAACACGCCGACACCACCATCTTCTATGGTGATTAGCAGCTTGATATTCAGCGCCTCTCCTACGAAAGCCGAAGTCGCCGAGATCCTGCCGCCTTTTCTGAGATTCTCTAGTGTCGCAAAGACCGCGATGATCCTGACCTTCTCTCTGGCTTTCTCTGTCAGCTTATAGATCTCATCCAGGCTCTTGCCCTCATTCGCCAGTCTCTTGGCATACTCCGCCAGAAGACCCTCACTGCTACAGAAATGCTTGCTGTCTAAAACACAGACTTTTCCTTCGAATTCTGTGGCAGCCAGTGTGGCACTCTGGAAACAGCCTGAAACCCCTGAAGAAATCGATACATAGAAGACATCGCTGCCATCCGCTATCGCCTCCCTAAACACTTCTCCGTAAGCGTACGGCGTGATCTGTGATGTCTTAGGCAGTTCTGCTTCCTGATCCATCCGTTCATAAAATTCCTTCGGACTCATCGTCACGCCATCCAGATATTCATCTTCCCCGAAACTGAAGCGTAATGGTATCACCTGGATCCCCAGTTCCTGAGCCCGTTTCTGCGATATATCACTTCCTGAATCAGTTATGATCTTTACAGTCATATCTATCTCCCTCTATCTTTATCTTTCATTTTTATTATATGCGATAGGATCCTGTTTTTATTCTGACAAAGATCTGGAAACCGTTTACATCTTCCTGTTTCCCATTGATATCGTTTCTTTTTTGAAACAAGCCCGCACATATTCAAAATACAAAGAACGAAATAACCGATACAATAACAATGGAGAATTGTCTATGAAGAAGAAAACGATCTTTACCATTCCTTTCCTTATGGTACTGTTCATGAGCGTCATCAGCGGTTCGGCTTCCTATATGGTCAATCCGATCCTGCCTGCGTTCCTGATTTCAAGAGGAGCTCCGATGGAGATCACCGGCATCATTTCTTCACTTATGAGTCTGGTGGCTCTGTTTGGAAGACCGTTTGCCGGAGCAGCTAGCGACCGTTTCAACAAGAAGAACCTGATGATCCTTTCTTATGTGCTGTCGATCTTCTGCCTGCTGCTTTATACGAAAGCCGATACGGTAGCGATGATCGTTTTTGTGCGGATACTCAATGGTATTGCGTTCTCTTTGAGCGGTACGGTATCCATGGCTTTCGGTGCGGATTTCCTGCCTATAGAGAGACTGGGAGAAGGCCTGAGCTACATCGGTATCGGTACGGTCGTTTCGACGATGATCGGTCCGCAGTTGGGAGACTTTGTGGATGCGCATTTCGGAATGGAGATGATTTTCGTCTGGGCAAGCGTACTGAATCTTCTTTGTGCGATCGGTACATATCTGATTCCATACAAGCCGATCATCCGTACCAAGGAGAAATTCCGCTTCAAAGCAGAGAATTTCTTTGCGTCCGAACTGTTTATGTATGTGTTCCTGATTGGAGTGCTTTCGGTTGGAAATGGGATCCTGCTGTATTATCTGAAAGACTTTGGAAGCAATCGCGGGATCGCCAATATCAGCCTGTATTATACGGTCAGTTCGATCACGACTGTTCTCACAAAGCCGTTTACCGGCAAGTGGCTTGATAAAAAGGGGGTCGCCTATACCCTGTATCCTGCCTTTATTATTTCTGTCATCTTTGCATTCTGTTTTGCAAGGGCTTATACGTTGCCTCTGGTGCTGTTTGCGGCTGTTTTGAAAGCAATCGGTCAAGGTAGCGGATCTTCAGCGATACAGGTGGATTCGGTGCGGAAACTGGGTCTGGAGAGGAGCGGTGTCGCTTCCAGCAGCTGCTACATCGGCATGGACCTGGGCAACATTCTCGGCCCTGCGATCGGCGCATTCGTGATCTCGGACATGGGATATGGCGTCCTCTTCGATGGATACGCGATCCTGCTGATCCTGTGCATCCCGATCTACTGGCTCTACACAAAAAAGACCGCTGGTCAGAATCATTGATATACAGTCATTTCTTTGATCTCTATTCGCCTATGGCTGTCTCCATAGGCTTTTTCTTCTATTCTGTTGTAATGAACTGTTTTATATATTCGCGGTCATGTTTTCTGTTTTATCGGATGGTCTGTCATATTATGGTTTTATGAAGATCGCACACAAGGACCATGTATACAATTGTTTCTCTAAAGACCATCTGCCTGCTTTGACGGTATCCGATCAGGAGATCTTTCAGGTCGAGACCCAGCTCAATGGCGGCGACTGGCTGAACAGCATCAATGATCTTTGGGACCCTTCCAAATCAAGAGGACCGAATCTGTGTACCGTCATCAGAGTCGAAGCAGCGATGCCCGGCGATATGCTCGCTGTCCGCATCATCGATATCAAGCCCGGTCATTTAGGTTATACCGGTTTTGCCGGATGGCGCAACAGACTTTCCCAGCAGATCTATCCGAATGACTGGGATGTCGTCACCAAGACCGTAGAAATCCATGAGGATCATGTGGATTGGTCGAAGGAACTGAAACTGCCGATCCGTCCGATGATCGGCACGATCGCTACCGCTCCTGCCGAAGGAGAACAGAATGCGCAGTATGCCTATGAGAATGGCGGAAATATGGATGTCCAGGAAGTCACCAATGGAACGATCATTTACCTTCCTATCAATGTCGAAGGCGCTTTGCTTCATGTGGGAGACTGTCATGCGATCATGGGAGATGGCGAAATCCCCCATGGCGGAGCGATCGAATGTCAGGCTTTACTGACGCTGCAGGTATCTCTGATCAAGGGATACAGAGCCCATAAATGGCTCAGGCTTGAGAATGACGATTACATCATGACGATCGCCAACAATACAAGGATCAAAGATTCCTTTTGCGAAGCGGTCCATGAACTGATCGACTGGATGATGGAAGACTACGGTTTCACACCGCAGGAAGCCTATCTGCTGCTGGGTCAGGTGATGGAAGCAAGATGTACGATGTTGCATGGAGATGATGAACCGTTCTCGCCTTATTTCTGCAAAATCAGAAAAGAATACTTGAAAGCGGAGAAGGACCCGATATGGAAAAAAGACTAGAAATCACGATGGGAGATGCTGCCGGGGTAGGACCGGAAATCATCCTGAAAGCTGCAGAACACTATTTGAATGACATGATCGTTTACGGATCTTATGACGTGCTTTCCCATTACAACGATGTCTTTTCTTATGCATATCCGTTAAACAGGATATCTGTACCTGAAGAAGCTGTCACTGACAGAATCAACATCATCGATCCAAGCGATCTGAAACACAACGATTTCAATGTCGGAGAAGTATCGGCTTTATGTGGGAAGAACGCTTATCTGTTTCTGGAAAATGCCATCCATGACGCATTGGACAGAAAGATTGCTGCAATCGTGACCTGTCCCTTAAACAAAGAAGCGCTGAGACTTGGCGACTATGACTATGCCGGTCATACCGAAATCTTAAGTACGCTCTGCAATACCAAAAAATACGCGATGCTGCTGTGGTCGGATACGATCAAAACCATTCATGTTTCGACTCATGTCGCCCTGTCTGAAGCGATCCGAAGAGTCAGAAAAGACCGGATCATGGAAGTGACGATGCTGGCGTATGATGTGCTGAAGAAAGCCGGATACGAAGATCCCGGGATCGCCATTGCCGGGTTGAATCCCCACGCCGGTGAAAACGGTCTTTTCGGAAGGGAAGAAATCGATGAGATCCTACCGGCGATCGAAGCACTGAATCAAAGCGGTATCAACGTTTACGGTCCAATCTCACCGGATACCGTATTCCTGAGATGCCAGAAAGGCGATTACGATCTGGTGGTTGCCATGTATCACGATCAGGGTCATATTCCTCTAAAACTCGCCGACTTCGATGGAGGTGTCAACATCACCTGCGGTCTTCCAATCATCCGGACTTCGGTCGACCACGGAACGGCATTTGATATCGCAGGACAGAATATCGCCAGACCTGATTCACTGATGAAAGCGATCGATACAGCCAGAATCTTGTCTGCGAACGAATAAAAACCTGTAAATAGAAAGCATGATAAAACGTCGGATATCCGACGTTTTTGTGTTGTTATTGTTCGAGTTTTCTGACCGTGATTCCTTCGATCATCTTACCGCTGACGATGACCCTCTCCGGCGGAAGATCCGGCTCGTTGATCAGCTGCAGCAGTTTTCTGGCAGCCAACTGACCCAGTTCCAAAGTGTTCTGCTCATAAGTCGTCAGACGCATGATTTT
Organism: Erysipelotrichaceae bacterium; assembly: GCA_017441765.1. Lineage (GTDB taxonomy): Bacteria > Bacillota_I > Bacilli_A > Erysipelotrichales > Erysipelotrichaceae > Colivicinus. The sequence goes on along the minus strand of JAFRVK010000056.1, from coordinate 5,092 downwards.
TGCCATATTGATGCCATCAAAGCCAACAGCGGAGATATCATTCGGAATACTCAAGCCTCTTTTGCCGATCTCTTCCTGTCCTCCGACAAAGGAATAGTCATCCGGGAAGATGATCGCTGTAGGAGGGTCCGGCAGATCCAGCAGCTGTGCCGTTTTCTTGCGACAGTCTTCAATATCGTGATAGTTTCCTTCGATAATGTATTCTTCAGGAACATTGATTTTCAATCTCATGCAGGCACTGCGGAAACTTCCAATTCGTTCTCTTGTGACAAACGTCGGACTTCCATAGATGAAAGCGATCTTCCGATGTCCCATCCTGTAGAGGTAGTGGACGATCTCGTCCAGACCGCGATTGTTGTCGGAGAGGACAGCGGCACAGTTTTCCAGGACATAATCAATCGCTACGACCGGGTGTCCGGAACGGGCCAGTTCCAGGATCTCGGGATCCCTGAAGTCTGCCGTGATGATCGCGATGCCATCCAGGTTGCGGTATTCCACGTGTTTCAGATAAGTGGTCTTTTTCCCTGCGATCGCATGGTTGATGAACGTGATATCATAGCCGTATTTCTCGGCTTCTCTTTGGAAACTTTCCAGAATCATGGAGAAATATTCATGGCTCAATCCTGCCCGATCGTCTGCGAAAAGAACGCCCAGATTGTAGGTTTTATTAGTCTTTAATGCCCGGGCGGAGACATTGGTCGTATAACCCATGCGCTTCGCTGTCTTTCTAACCTTTTCTTTTGTCGCATCCGAAATATCGTCATGATCGTTCAGCGCCTTGGAAACGGTCGCTACCGATACACCGCATTCTTTTGCGATATCCTTGATTGAAACCATCTTCTATTTCATCTCCAAAAGTTCTTTTCTGATCGGATCATAGTGCGCATCCACCAGTCCGAAGTCCATTTCCTTGTAAGACCACATCGCTCTGCCGATGTGATATTTTTCAAATACCTCATGGATACACCGATACCATTTGAGTGTTTCCTTCGGTTCCGCCCGGTCGATGACGCCATATTCACCGCAATACAACGGAACATTCTTTTCTTCCGCGATCTGGATTGCTTCCGCAAAGAGTTCCTCAAAATACGAAGCATCGATGATCCTGTCTTCTTCCGGGAAGAAATCGAAACGACCGATGTCCATCTGTTCCTCGCTGAGTCTCCTGTATTCTTCATAGCAGTGCTCGAAAGACATACGGAACGAAGTATCCATTCCGTTGACCCAATAGGCACCCTGATGAGTAAAAACCAGCGGGTTGTAACAATGGAAATTGTATATGATATGATCATCATACGGATCATCCAGATCCTTGATCGCAAAGACAGAATTGTTGTGGTAGCCTCCTACGATGATATCGATATCAGGAGCTTCCTTCCTTATCGTTTTGATCGTCTTGCGGATGATCTCGTTCCACATCTCGCAATAGGATGCATCCGAGACTTCATTCAGCAGCTCGAAAGAGAGATGATCATAATGACCGTACCTTTTCGCGAATTCTTTCCAGATATCATAGAAGGTCTGCTGGTAAGCTTCATTCACAAAGAAGCCGTCTTCCTTCTCTCCGTCATCGAAACTGAAACCAACCGTCTTGTGCAGATCCAGGATCATATTCAATCCATTCTCCTTGCACCAGCCGACACAGTCATCGATTCTCTTGAAACCGTCTTCCTTGAAAGAACGGTCTTCATTCAGGATCAGCTCATAATCCACCGGAATACGCACATGATCAAAACCCCATTCAGATATCCTTCTGAAATCGTCTTTTCGGATGAAATAATCGTATCTTTTAATGCTGTGATCACACTGAGAAAACCAGCCACCCAGATTGATGCCGTGCATATAGCCTGTGAATTCGCGCATATTGACTCCTGATTGCTTAATTAGAATATTAGAATTCCAGATTCATTTCATTCTCTTTCGAGAAGACGTGGCAGACGCTGCCGTTGAAGCTTAAGGTAACTTCCTTGCCCATGTAGTCGACGGCTTTGCCTTCGGTCGGTACGATTGCGATGACATCCTTGTCGCCTACCGTCATATGCAGGTGGCAGGAAGGACCCATCAGCTCGGAGACATCGACCTTGCCTTTGATGCCCTTGTCGCCCAAGACGATGTGGTCAGGTCTGACACCCAGGATGATATCCTGTTCCTCGACATTCTTGGCAGCCAGTCTTTCCTGCTTGTCATCAGCCAGTACGACTTTATAGCCATCGGAGACCACGGCATACTTGCCGTTTTCCTTGATCAGTTTCGCATCGAAGTAGTTCATCTGCGGCGTGCCGATGAAGCCGGAAACGAAGAGGTTCCGCGGATGATCGTAGACTTCCTGAGGAGTGCCGATCTGCTGGATGAAGCCATCTTTCATGACGACGATACGGTCGCCTAATGTCATCGCTTCCGTCTGGTCGTGCGTGACATAGATGAACGTGGTGTTGATTCTCTGTCTGAGCTTGATGATCTCGGCTCTCATCTGGTTACGCAGTTTGGCGTCCAGGTTGGACAGAGGTTCATCCATCAGCAGGACCTTCGGCTCTCTGACGATGGCGCGTCCGATCGCGACACGCTGTCTCTGGCCGCCTGACAATGCCGTCGGCTTTCTCTTTAGATACTGGGTGATATCCAGGATCTCGGCAGCTTCCTTGACCTTGCGGTCGATCTCGTCTTTCGGCGTGTGCTTGATCTTCAGGGAGTAGGCCATATTGTCATAGACCGTCATATGCGGATAAAGCGCATAGGATTGGAAGACCATGGCGATATCTCTATCCTTCGGAGCGACATCGTTCATGTATTCGCCATCGATCAAGAGTTCTCCTGAAGTGATCTCTTCGAGGCCTGCGACCATTCTTAATGTCGTGGACTTGCCGCAGCCGGAAGGTCCGACCAGCACGATGAATTCCTTGTCTTTAATGTCAAGGTTGAATTCCTGAACGGCTACTACGCCTTCCTTGGTGATCTGAAGGTTCGTTTTCTTGGCTTCCTTCTGATCTTTTCTGCTTTCTGTAAACGGATATACTTTCTTGATATTGATCAATTTAACATCTGACATAATTTATTCCTAACCTTTCACACTTCCTGAAGTGACACCCTTGATGATAGATTTCGACAGAACCGTATACACGATCATAACCGGCAGGATTGCCAGCAGGATAAACATAAATACCTTGCCCTGGTCGAATTTGGAATAGTCTGCGGAACGCAGGTTCGCGATCATGATCGGAACGGTCTTATATTTCTCTTTTGTCAGCAGCAGTGCCGGCATAAAGAAGTTGTTCCATGAAGAAACGAAGGAGAAGATCATCTGCACGGCAACAGCCGGTTTCATGATCGGCAGAACGATCTCGTTGAAGATCCTGAATTCATTGGATCCGTCGATTCTTGCTGCTTCGACCATTTCCAGAGGCAGTACGCTTTCCAGGTACTGCTTCATGTAGAAGAAGACGACCGGAGCGGCAATGCTTGGGATGATCAGCAGCCAGAGCTTGTTGGTGAGGCCGAACTTGTAAGCCAGCTGGATGAAACCGACAGCAGAGACCTGCGACGGGATCATCATGATCGCCATGATGAAGGTAAAGATGAAATTCTTCAGTTTGAAGTTATAGACATGGACGCCATAGGCAGTCAATGCGGAGAAGTAAGTCGTAAGTATGGCAGAAGTCATCGCAACGATGAAGCTGTTGACCATACCTACCGGGATATTGATGGAAAAATCATTCCAGGCGTTGTGCAGGTTTTCCATGAAGTGTCCGCCCCAACGGAAGTTGAACGCTCCCTGCATCTGCGAGTTGGACTTGGAAGCCATCAGGATCAGTAAAAGGAAGCAGAACAGACACATGAAGCAGAGGAAGATCACGAAGCCATACGCCAATATACGGCTGATGATCAGAGAGATCCGGGCTTTCTTATTCGTATTATTCATTTTGATCCTCCTAGTCCTTATACTGTTTCGCCAGTGAGCGATACACAAACATACCCAGGATGCCGGTAATGATAAACAGCAAGACGGATAACGCGCCGGACATGCCGTAGTTCTTAGAGATACCCAGGTAGTTGTTCAGCATCATGATGACGGTCGTGGATGTCATGTTCGGAGTGCCCTTGCCATTGGAAATGACCTGCGGGACATCGAACATCTGGATACCGCCGATCATCGAAGTGATCAGCGCATAAGACAGAATCGGCAATAGCAGCGGTAGCGTGATATCGAAGAAGACATGCACGGAATCCGCGCCATCCAGGTTGGCCGATTCGAACAGACTCTGATCGATGCCCATGATACCCGCCATCAGCACGATGGTCGTATTACCGAACCACATGATGAAGTTCATGCAGGCGATGATCGTTCTTACCGAGATCTTGGTCGCAAAGAAGTTGTAGTACTCCTTCAGGATGCCTGCGTCGATCAGGAACTTGTTGACAGGTCCGACATTCGAGAACAGCGAGAATACCAGCATCGAGAATGCGGAAGCCATGATCAGGTTCGGCATATAGATGATGGTCTTGGCCAGACCCTGTCCTTTCAGATTCAGACGAGAACTGGTGAACAGTACTGCTAGCAGCAGCGCGATCAGAAACTGCGGAACTGCTCCGGCGATCCACATAGCCAGCGAGTTGCCTAGATAACGCAGGAAGTCGATCGTACCGTTCTTGTCCGGCGTGAGCAGCTGAATGTAGTTTCTCAATCCGACAAAATTCGGTCCGACTTGTTCCAGTCCGTTACGGTAGTTTTCAAAGAAACTGTTGTAGACGGTTAGGAACTGCGGAATCAAGGTAAACAGGATGTATGTGATGAAGAAGGGGGTAATAAAGATATAAGCCCACTTCGCATAGCTGACCGACTTGCGGTGCTTTTTTTCATTTCCTTTTGCCATACGATTTTCCTTTCTTATTCTTAAACAAAGCAAGAAATCCTTTTCTGTACTTTGTTTAAAAAACTGTGGCAGAGTTTTACCCCTGCCACAGTGTTTTTTCTAAATGACCGTAGATTAAGCTTCCGGTACGTTGATTGCAGGGTATTTCTCTTTCAGAGCCTTGTAGAAGTTGCTGAGAGCTTCTTCTTTTGTTACGTTGCCCTGGAGATATTCAACGAAGTAAG
>JAFRVK010000055.1 GCA_017441765.1 Erysipelotrichaceae bacterium | reverse complement strand
ATGGAGTGATTACCGCCTGTATAGAACATCGTTTCGATATCATACTTTTCAAGAATTTCAAAGAGTTTCTCGAAATCCTGTACATTTTCTCTCTTCAGTTTGTAACGGCAGGAACCCAATGCGCTGGATGGGGTCTGTCTCAGGATGTTGTTTTCCATATCGGACATATCTGTTAGATCGACAAATCTCTCCTGCAGGATACCTTCGATACCATTCAGTCCTCCATATACCTTATCGTAATATGGATTCATCTGATTCGCTTTCACAACGCCGGCAACAGTCGCATTGATGACAGAGGTCGGACCGCCGGACTGAGCAACTAAACAATTAGACATATTGATCCTCCTTAAGGCACTACTATTTTATCATATCTTCTTATATCTGATTCTCTTATATATAAGATAAAAAACCAGATAGATACAGAAGAACACAAAGAAACCTAATATTCCTGAAGCGATATCATAGAAATCCATGTCTCCGCTTCCGGAATAAGCCTGACCGATCTCAATGCCAAACGTAATGACGATGACAACGGTGAAGACATAGATGAATGTGATCAGCAAGGTCACATCATGTTTTGCCATCCAGCGGAAGATCGGCTGTATCACAAACAACATACAGAATCCAAAGAGACCGATGATCAGAAAATGCAGCTGCTTGTCGGTCAGATCCAGCCCATGGCTGATGCTTAAAGAAATGAACTTGTTATGGAGTTTGGTGATCAGGGTAATAAATAGATATATGATACGATACATCAATTAAGCTACGATTTCACCCATAGCGCTGCCTTTGATTCCTGCAGCGTTTCCCTCATCGGTATCGATATGCATTGCCAAAGCAAAGTCTTCTCTAACTCTTACGACTGTATCACCAAAAACCAGGCTTCTTTCCGGTGTTTCAACCAGAACATCCACGATCTGTCCGTTCTCTACGCCATATTTCATCGCGTCTGCCGGTGTCATATGGACATGTCTCTTGGCAGCGATGAAGCCTTCCGTCAGTTCGATCTCGCCTTCCGGTCCGACGATCTTGACGCCGTTGGTGCCTGCGATATCGCCTGATTCACGGATCATCGCTTCAATGCCTAAAGCACGCGCATCCGTCAGTGATACTTCGACCTGAGCCGCTTTTCTGGTCGGGCCAAGAATGGAAGCCTTCAATTCTCCCTTCGGACCGACGATTGTGACTTTCTCTTCACAAGCGAACTGACCGGGCTGGGACAGATCCTTTTTATTCGTCAATGTATGGCCTTTGCCAAACAGAATTTCGACCTGTTCATCGGTAACATGAACATGTCTTGCACTGATTTCAACAATAAACTTTTCCATGATAGATTTCCTCCTTCATTATCATAACATTTTTTAGCGACGCAGGCTCTGTTTGGCTTGCATCTCCATGGTTTTCTTTTTAGCGGATTCCCGTTTGTCATAGAGGGTCTTGCCTTTTGCCAGAGCGATTTCCACTTTGACTCTCCCTTCGACATAATAGAGCCGTAAAGGGATACAGGTATAACCCTGAAGCTTGCATTTTCCTGACAACTTATTGATCTGTCTTCTATGGAGCAACAGTTTCCTGTCCCTCAGTTCTTCATGATTATTGTAGGTGGCCTGCTTGTATTCCGCGATATGCATATTCTTCACATAAGCTTCATTCTCTTTGAAAGATACATAGGCTTCCTTGATCGAAACCTTTCCTAAACGTATCGATTTGATCTCGCTTCCTGTCAAAACGATACCTGCTTCATAGGTATCTTCTATGTAATAATCATGATAAGCTTTCTTGTTTACGATGATATCTTTCATATTTCCTAATTTAAAATAGTGAAATATGATTTCACTATTTTAATCCATGATTCTGATCACGATGACAAGGACAAAGAAAATCACTCCCAATGCCATCGTAATATAAGAAATGACTTTTTCCGGTCCTCTCTCTTTGACGTTCTGGAACAGACCCAAGTCATTGCTGCCGGTAAATGCAGCCAAAGCGCTTGATTTGCCCCCCTGCAGCAAGGATACGATAATCAGCAATACTGCTACGATCAACAATAATATTTTCATAATGCTTTCTCCTTAAAGATCGGCCTTCGCCAGATCGACATAATTGATATCCGTAGGTGTTTCCCGTCCGAACAGGATGATCAGGACGGTCGCTACCTGATTCTGATCGTTCATGGATTCGATCTTGCCTTCCATGCCACTGAATGGTCCGGAAAGGATCTTGACCGTATCTCCGACTGTGAAATCGACTTCGATCGCCGCGTCGGACTGGCCGATCCTTCTTAAGATCCTGTCAATCTCTTCCTGCTTGACCGGAATCGGTTTTGCACCGCCACCCGATGATCCGATAAATCCTGTGACACCAGGTGTATTTCGAACAACATACCACGCCTCATCGGTCATGATCATTTCCACAAACAGATAACCCGGGAAGATATTCTTGACGACTTCTTTGGACTTATCGTTCTTGATCTCGATCTGTGTCTCTTCGGCAACGACGATACGGAACAGGTTTTCCGAAATGCCCATCGTTTCCAGTCGTTTTTCCAGATTGTCTTTTACTCTGTTTTCATGACCGGCATAGGTATTGACTACATACCATTCTTTTTTACCGACTTGTTCAGGCATTACAGTACCCCTATCGCATTAAGCAAGGCGGAAATGACAGCCAGGCATAAAGCGAAGAACAGAACGAAGAATCCGGTAAAAATGATTACCTGAACGGAATTGCTGAATAAATCTTCTTTCTTTGGCCAACGGATCTTTGAGATCTCTTTCCAGATGGCGCTTAAACTAAACCACTTCATATTGCCTCCCTATTTGGTCTGCTTATGCAAAGTATGCTTATTGCATTTCGGACAGTACTTCATAAGCTCGATCCTTTTTGAACTATTGTTATGGAATGTCACATAATTTCGTGACAGACATTCAGAGCAGGTAAGAATTATCTTTTTCTTTTCTTTCATAATTCCTCCTTCAATGTATATAAAAAGTTATCTCTTGATAACCTCTTATAATATACTAAAAAACAATAGAATAGTCAATAATCGATCGCCCTTAGTCTGGTATATTTTTCACCCAATCGATTGGCCCAGCGTTCTGGATAGAAATCGCTGTAACGGTAGATCCCTCTTTGCCTGTTCCGGTTGAAACGTCTGCTGTGGCACCAGATCAGCGATGGCAGTCCGATGACAGGAAGATACAGCGGTCCCAGGATGCAGGACTGTATCGTATGTCCATATTCATGAGACAGGATATCGGTCGAAGGATATCCCAGGAAGATGAACATGCCGATGGATGCCGAATCACGGCGTTTCCATAATGAAACATAGGCATTCTTAAAACGGAAGACCGGATAGTGACGTCGGATGCAGGATCTGAATACGATATATCCGATGATATTCTGAAAGATCCCCCAGGTCCATTGTAAAAAGCGATAGATCTTACGGTTATTCATTGAACAGTTTCTTCATATTGACATCGAATGGCGGATAGACGATGCCTTTTTCAGTCACTATTCCGGTCAGCAGTTCATGATCCGTTACATCGAATGACGGGTTGTAACATTTTACTTCCGGCAACGCCATCGGTTTGGCATACCACATATTCTTGATTTCGTCAGGATCACGTAATTCGATATGGATATGATCGCCATCCGGACAGTTCATATCGATCGTGGAGCTTGGCCCCAATGAATAAACGGGAATGCCATAGTGTTTTGCGAGTATCGCCACTCCCGAAGTACCGATTTTATTGGCGGTATCGCCATTGGCCGCGATCCGGTCACAGCCGACGAAGCAGGCATTGATCCAGCCGTTCTTCATGACGATGGATGCCATATTGTCACAGATCAAAGTGACATCTACACCGGCTTTCTGCAGTTCATAGGAAGTCAGTCTAGCTCCCTGAAGTAACGGTCTTGTCTCGTCTGCATAGACATGGATATTCATGCCTCTGGCTTTCGCCAGAAGGAAAGGTCCCTGTGCTGTGCCGAAAGATGTAGCTAACGGGCCGGCATTGCAATGGGTCAGTACGCCGTCTCCGTCTTTCAGCAATGACAATCCATATTCACAAATCTTCAGGCACATCTCGATATCTTCGTTGTGGATCGCAATCGCTTCCTTCTTAAGAAGTTCTACGATCTCCTTGACAGGTTTTTCACGGTTCGCTTGAACGATCCCATCCATCCTGCGTAAAGCCCAGGATAGATTGACTGCCGTCGGTCTGGAAGAATTCAGATAATCTTTATTCTTTAAAAAGTTCTCATAGAAAGAATCAAAATCTTTTTCTTCATCTTTCTTTGAAAGGATATACATCGCGTATCCTGCGAAAATGCCGATTGCCGGAGCGCCCCGGACTTCCAGTTTCCTTATCGCCTGATAGGCATCTTCCAGGTTATCTATGGTTTTATATATCAGCTCATTCGGCAATCTGACCTGATCGATGATGATGACACTCTGTTCATCATCCGCAAGCCGGATATTATCCGTGATCGCCACGGATTCCATTTCAGCCTTAGTCTTGCTTAAACTGGCTTGGATGTTTGACATAGAAGTCCTCCTTCTCTTTCAGAGTCACCAGCTGATGATGTTCAGGATCATCAACAAGCTCATAGATACCTTTGAAGATATTGTCCCAGCTGAAGAAGCTGTCGCGATCGACATTCAGATAGTCGCAGGTCTTTTCCGTTCCTGATGGAACGACAGGATGTGAAAGCACGGTAGCGACACGGATCATGTAGAAAGTATCGATCAATACCTGTCTGATATTATCTTCATCGCCGGAATTCTTGGACCAGTATTTCGAAGCGTTACGGATATAGGAATCCAGATCATTGATGATCTGATGCAGCTCGAAGCGATACATGTGTCTCTCGTAATTGAGTATCGTACGTTCCGCTTCCGCTTTCAGCTGTGGAGATACTTCGCCATAAGGAAGAACACCGTCAAAGTATTTCTGTGCCGCATAGAAAGCGCCTCTGACCATACGGTTCAGGACATTGGTAAAAAGATTTCCCTGCGCCAGAACAGGGTCCGGTTCGTTTTCCGGAGCATCCGGATTCAGTGGTTTCGGCATGAAACTGACGGATTTGTTTCCCAGTGCCAGAGACAGAAAGTGAGCTCTCAGCTGTTCGGCCGTATAGTATTCCAGAAGATCCTGCGCCATCGGCGGTTTGATCGAACCTGAAGAAGATGCTTTCTTATCCAGGAAGAGGATATGGTGATTCGCAACAAGTGTCGTCAGCTGAAGCTGTCCGTCTTCCGGATGTATCATCAGATCATTGCTGCCCTGCTGAGCCATCCATAGAGGCATCTGAGCAACACCGTAGAAATAGATGTTGTCTTGTCCGATGAACTGATAAACCATTGCATCCTTGCTGGCCCAGTAATCCAGATATTTATTCTCATCGAGACCTTTTCTCCTGAAATAGGCTTTTGTGAAAGAGATCGGCGCCCACAGGCTTTCCGGCCAGACCCAGATGGTCAGACCGTCCGTTGTGCCATCCAGCTCGGGACATTTCACACCCCATTCGATGTTTCCGGTCAGTCTTAAGGGAACCAGCGTCTTTCCTGTACGGTAACGGATATTCGCGTTGGACAGGATCGGACATGCGATCTCTCTTTGTTTCAGAGTTTCAAAAGACACGACAAAACTTCCTCTGATATTTTCCAGATCCGAATTCGTATGTTCAGGAAGTTGGGATTCGATCTCCTTATACTGATCAAGATATTTCTCCTGGATATAGATGACAGGCTTTCCTAGTGATTCTGCCATCGTTTCCGCCACAATGCGTCTGACATAAGGTTTTGTTTTGATGTCTTCGACATATTCTTTCAGCAGATCATTGAAATCCGTCAGGCGGAAATACCAGTTCTCGACATCCCTCATTTCAGGTGTTTCTCCTGATAGAGTAGATTTCGGATCGATCAGCTCTTCCGGCATATATTGATGACCGAGATCGCACTCATCCGCGTAACCTTTTTCCGACTGACAGTTTTCGATCGGACATTTTCCTACGACCTGTCTGCCATTAAGGAAGCAGTGATATTTCGGATCATAAAACTGTTTCGTGACCATCTTATCCAGCCAGCCGTTTTCATACAGTTTCGTAATGAATTCATTGGTCTCTTCCTGATGCACATCCTTGGTATCACCCAGACCGGACGCACCAAAAATATCGAGGCTGATCTCATAGTTTTCTAGGGTCTTTTTCTGTGTCTGATGATTCTCATTGACATAGTCTTCGATCGTTCCCTGGAAACCTTCTTCATCAACTTTCTTTCGATACCCTTCAGCAATCGGAGAACCATAGCAGTCGGTTCCCGATACGAAAATGACATTCTCCTTACCGATACGGTCTCGTAAGAAACGTGCAAATACATCCGCATGCACATACATGCCTCCGATGTGACCGAAATGCAGTGTTTTATTGCCATAAGGCATGCCGCCGGTAATGACAGCTCTTTTTGGAAATTGTGGACGATCCATAAATCTACCTCTTTCTTTACAAGTCATAATACAGTTTGAACTCAACAGGATGCGGTTTGGAATTGATCTCGGAAAGATCTTTCTTAAGCATTTTTATCCAGTTATCCAGGAGTTCCTGCGGGAAGACATTCCCTGCCAGCAGATAATCGTGATCTTCTTCGAACGCTGCCAGCGCTTCTTCCAGATTGGCCGGAAGATGCTCAAGGTGCGCTTTTTCTTCTTCGGATAATGTATATAGATTGAAATCGAACGGACCCCAGTTATGCTGATAAGGATCGATCTTGTTTACGATTCCATCCAGCCCGGCCATCAGGATCGCCGCATAGATGAAATACGGATTCCCTGTCGCATCGGGATTACGCAATTCGAAGCGTACGCTGTCCTCGCTCTTGGCATAGCTCGGGATTCGGATGACGGCACTGCGGTTTGCAGAAGCGAAGCCGATCGTTACAGGAGCCTCAAAACCCGGAACAAGGCGTTTGTAAGAGTTCGTACTCGGATTGCAGAAAGCACACAGAGATCTTACATGAGTCAGAAGACCTCCGATGAAATACATGGCTGTCTGTGAGAGATTCGCATACTTTCCCTTCTCGTAGAAAACGTTCTTTCCCTCTTTTTTCAGAAGCATATGAACATGCATGCCGTTGCCTGCTTCATCATAGATCGGTTTCGGCATGAATGTTGCGCTTAATCCATTGGACGCGGCAATATTCTTGGTCAGATACTTGATCATCATCGTATCATCCGCCAGTTTCAGCATATCTTTGAGTTCAACCTCGATCTCCTGTTGACCGCTTCCGCCTACTTCATGGTGGTGATACTTGACATCGATGCCGAAATGTTTCAAAGCGGAGCAGATCTCATTCCGTAAATCGAAACAGCGGTCATGAGGCAGATCAATATGATAACCTCCTTTTTTCAATGTATGATAGCCATTCGAAGGAACATCGTTTGCGGACCATTCGGATTCTTCGGAATAAAGATGATAACCGATCGCATCGGAAGAAATCTCATAAGACATACCATCAAATACGGAAAACTCGAATTCCGGGCCGATGATCATCTCATCAGCGATCCCCTGTTTCTTCATATGATCGACAGCAGCTTTGACGATATTCCGCGGATACTGTTCAAAAGGAATGTTGTCGCCTTCTTTGATCACGTAGACATTTCCCAGCATCGACAGAGTCTTGCGTTCCGTAAACGGATCCAGAACCGCACTCTGCAGGTCTGGATAGAATACCATATCCGACTTCTCGACACTCGCATAGCCGTAATTCGATGCATCGAAACCGATTCCGTTCTTCATCAGTTTTTCATCCAGCCGTTCCGCCGGTATGCTCAGATGACGGTAACGTCCTTTCAGATCGACAAGCTTGAAATCGATGAATTCGATCTCTTCATCCACAATGTACCTCATGGCTTCCGTAATGTTCTTGAACATATTCAATCTCCTTATTGTTATTATAGCTATCGCTTAATTCATATTCCAATTGTTGTATGAGCATTCAATGACCCTCTGGTTCAGTTCATTCCAGCTGTCATAATCGATGCTTCCCACTGTTTTCTCATATTCATTGATCAGGAAACGGCGTTTCTGATCGATAGTAATCCACTCCTCCAATGTCAGAGGATAGTAATTCGAAAACAGACAGAATGTATTGATCAGATGGATCGGGGTCGGAGCGACGATATCGCCGGCATGAACACGGTCATAACGGCCGGCTTCATTGATGAAATGATTGACCAGATATTCGTCATAAGTATTATGTACATGACCATACAGCATATATGTCGTCGGCTTGTTCTGGCTGTCCGCCTTGAACTGATGATTATAGAAGAAAATCGGATAATGAGAAAGCACGATATCCCTGCTGGAATCCTTGATTTCCGCATAAGAAACGATCTCGTCAAAGACCGTATCCACAAATTCTTTATCATCGAGAAAATGAAAATCATGGTTCCCTTCGATCAGGATCAGTTTCCCCTTCAGCTTGCTGAGTACTTCCCAGGTTTCCACGCCTTTTCCAAACGAAAAATCACCAATGATATAGACTTCATCTTCATCTGTGATCCGTTCATTCCAGTGTTCGATCATCACTTCGTGCATACGGAACATCGTTTCAAATCCTCTGGAATCGAAAGCATCTACGTTGCGATGAAAGAAATGACAGTCAGAAATATAGTACTTCATCATATCTATTGTATCTTATAGTTTATACTTATAGTATGGAAAAATACTTGCTGAGCATACTGGGAAGCAGTGTCGATTATTATCTGGATTCGGATCTTTATCCTGACGAGGGAGATTTTTCACATAGCCGTTATCTCGGTTCGTATGCAGGGGGCTGCCCTTTGAATGTCGGAGCGGTCGCCGCCAGTAAAGGTGTCTGCGTCAAAGCGCTGGATATGCTGGGGGTCAACGATAAGACGACGGATTTTCTGCTTGAAAAGATGCATGAATTCCATATCGATACTGAAAATATCTGTTTCGATGAAAATACCTCCAACGGAAAGGTCGTGATCATCCTGACCGGTGAGAAGCGGACGATGCATGTGATCGATCCTGTAAGGCCATACTATGCCGTTGATGAACATCTCCAATCTGTACTGAACAACGCCTCTTATATCTATTCTCTGATGCATATGATCCATCGTTCCTTTGAAACGATTGAACCGCTTCTGGAGGCCAAGAAACATGGCGCCAAGATCGTTCTTGATGGTTCTTCCAAGTATGATGATCCTTCCAGGGCACAGATCCTGTATGATCTCGCAGACGGATTATTCATCAATTCGACGGACTACGAACGGCTGAGACACGTTTCTGTAAAAGAACCGGCAGAAATCATTTTAGAGAATGGCGGGGACTTTGTTGTGGTTACAGATGGCCCGAATGGATCCCATCTGTACTTAAAAGACACGATAATGTCTGCAGAAGCGTTACACAATGTCGATATATTGGATTCTACAGGCGCTGGGGATGCATTTGCGGGCTGTTTCATCGCTTCGCTGTTATCCGGCAATGATTATGAAAAAGCTCTAAAAATGGCTTCTGTCAACGGCGCATACGCATGTACGGTATTCGGAGGACAAGGCGGGATCGCATCCTTTGATGAACTGATCCGCTTTGCCAGGGAGCACGATTATGACCTATGACAAAATGAACGACTGTTTCGCAACAATGATCGAGAAAGTGAACTATGCTTTAGAAAAGAGTGATCTTTCCGCTATCTTTGAACAGCTAAGCCGGATCGATGGGCCAACACTGGTGACAGGTTCAGGCGGTTCTTCTATCGTTGCGATCTATCTTGCTAAAGTGCTGCAGAAAAAGAATGGGATCATCGCAGATTTCTGTCCCTGCCGGGACATTGCTTATCGGCCATTGGATGGATATAAGAATATCATCGCTGTCTCTTATTCAGGCAATAATCTCGGCGTAAAGCTCAGTTTTAATAACGGACTGAACCACTACCTTTTCACCGGAAATCCCCGTCAGGATGTACATAATATCGTTTATACGATGCCTGTGGAACATTCCTATGTTTCCATCAACGCTACGATCATTCCTTTAAGTATATTATTCCTTTATTATCTTGATGACAAAGAATTGTTGGAAAAGTTATTACAGAGCGATATCTCCTATACTTCAGAGAATACACAGTATGAGGTACTAAGCGGTTATGAGACACAGACTGCAGCCACTTTGTTGGAATCTTCGATCATTGAAGCAGGTATCGGGACCTGTATCGTTCATGACAAATACAATTACTGCCACGGAAGGATCAATATTACCAGAAGATCGCAAGCGGATATGATCCTGTTTACATCACACAATGAACTGGATGATACGATTCAGAATGTCGTATCACGCTATTATGAACGTATCTTCCTATTCGAGAGAAAATATGATGATGATCTGATCAACGATTTCTATCTGTCGGCATTGTCTTTAAAGCTTGTACGAAATATCGCTGAAACGATTCATGTCGATCTTTCAGACATGAAAGAACTCCCTGAGAATGATCAGCTGTATCTATTCAACCAGTCTGTCATATAAAAGAAAAAGCCTCTTACGAGGCTTTAAAAGATTCTCATAAACAACATCCCTGCCAGCGCTATGATCAGCAGCACAAGTATCGCTACCGGCATGATCGTAAACATGGCAGAACTGATCAAGGCGTACAGATCGCCTTTTTCCAGAAGATCAGCCATCTCGACCTCTTCTTTCATGTCTTTATGACCACTCATGGCTTCCCGTTTTTCTTTTTCCTGGATCTGCCACTTGCGGGCTCTTTCATATTTGTTTTGAAAAAGCATTACAGTTCCTTTTTCTCAGTCAAAGGATGATGGCAGGCAACGAAGTGATCCTTTTCCATCTCTGTCCATTCCGGAACGACCTGTTTGCAGATCTCGGTGCAATACTGACATCTCGTGTGGAATTTACAGCCTGACGGAGGATTGACCGGAGACGGAATATCGCCTTCCAGGATATGCAGTTCTTTCTGGCCATCCGGATCCGTCGTCGGAATCGCGTTGATCAGAGCTTCCGTATATGGATGGATCGGATGTGCGAAGATTGCTTCCGATTTGCCCAATTCAACCATGTTTCCAAGATACATGACACCGATCCTGTCGGAAATATATTTGACGACAGAAAGGTCATGAGTGATAAACATGTAGGTCAGATCTTTCTTCTCCTTCAGATCCTGCAGCAGGTTGATGATCTGCGACTGGATCGAAACATCCAAAGCACTGACTGCTTCGTCACATACGACAAACTTCGGATCGACAGCCAATGCACGCGCAATGGAAATACGCTGACGCTGGCCTCCTGAGAACTGATGCGGGAAACGATGCAGGAAGTAAGCCTGCAGTCCGCAGTCATCCATGACTTTCAGGATGTAATCCTGCATTCTGGAAGAGTTCTTATCGAACAGGTTATGCGCCTTCAGACCTTCGGCAATGATCTGTCCGATCGTCAGACGCGGATTCAAGGAAGAATACGGATCCTGGAAAACGATCTGCAGATCACGACGCAAGAGTCTCATTTCATTGTAATCCAGACGGGCCAGATCGATGCCATCATCATGGAGTTCATCATATTTCTTGAATTCTTCGTTATCCAGATATGGCTTACGGAGCTCATCGATCTCCAGCTGAACATCTGTGATCTGCTTATCGAGCTCTTCGATCTCTTTTACTGTTTTCTCGATCTTGGAGTCGATATCGGAAGTACTCTTGTTTTCGGCGACATAGTCTTCTCTTCTAGTATCAAGCTGTTCCTTGCTTTCACGCAGATCACGACGTTTCAACGCAAGCTCATAGTCCTTCAGATAGACTTTCTGAACTTCTGAGAAATCATCAAGGATATACAATCCGCCAATCAGATTGGCGATATCCAGCAATGCGTCATTCGCTTTCTTCTTGGCAGCATCCAGTTCCGCATGCTTCGCGTACTGCTGTTCCGTTGTCAGACCGTCGTATTCTTTCTGCAGCTGTTCATATTTGCCCTTAAGTTTCAGCTGTTCGCTCTTTAATTTGCCGAGATGATTGATCGTCTTTTTGACATATTTCGGAGCGATATCATTCAAAGTCTTTCCATAATACATGGAACGGCCATCTGTCTGCTTATACAACTGTAAAAGCGTTCGTCCTAACGTGGATTTTCCGCAGCCAGACTCGCCAACCAGACCGAAGACTTCACCTTCGTAGATATCCAGATCGATGCCATCGTTCGCTTTGACATACATTCCTCTTTTCTTTAACGGGAAATACTGTTTCAGATTGCGAACGCGCAGAAGAACTTTCTTATTTTCTTGTGACATGACGATCCTCCTTCCTCGGATAGAAGCAGCGGATCTGCTGTTCCTCATTGACCTGAACCATTTCCGGTTCCTCATCGATACATCTTTGCGTACAATATTTGCAGCGCGGAGCGAACTTGCAGCCTTTCGGCAGATCCAGCGGATGCGGTACCGCACCAGGAATGGACTCCAGTCTCGTATTGGCATCTGTATCAAGACGCGGGATCGAGTTGAACAAGCCTTCCGTATAAGGATGCATATATTCCGGATCGGAGAAGATCGTTCTTCTTGGAGACATCTCGACGATCTGTCCGCAATACATGACAGCAACATCATCTGCCATCTGGTTGATGACACCAAGGTCATGTGTGATAAACAGGATCGATGTGCCCAGTTCTCTCTTGAGTTCGTTCATCAGATACAGGATCTGCGCCTGAATCGTGACATCCAGAGCGGTCGTAGGT
>JAFRVK010000054.1 GCA_017441765.1 Erysipelotrichaceae bacterium | reverse complement strand
TACTACCGCTATACTACTCCCCTATGTGTGCTTTATTATTTTATCTTAATCGTTCTTATTTCGCAAGAGATTTTATTGTAAGATTAGGATATGAAGATTGCCGTATCTGCATGCCTTTTGGGTGACAATGTTCGCTATGATGGCACAAACAAATTCAACGAGGTTTTAGTGAGTCTGCTGGAAGGCCATGAGATCATTAGGATCTGTCCCGAAGCGATGGTTTTTTTGATTCCCCATCTCCCCATTGAAATACAGGATGGAAGGATCACCGATTCTGATGGCTTTGATCATACGCAAGATATGACGATAGCCTGTGAAAAATGCCTTGCACAGATCGAAGGATGTGACTTTGTGATTCTCAAAAGCAAGTCCCCTTCCTGCGGCTATGGCGAGATCTATGACGGAACCTTCTCTGGGACGATAATAAAAGGCAACGGTCTCTTCGCTACCTTGTGTCTGGAGAACGGTTACAGGATCTTTACCGAAAACGATCTTGAAGAGATCAGGCAGATACTCATCTGATCTCTTTTTTCTCTAATGATTGTTATTCAAAGAGATTCTCATTCTCATCTTTTTTGTTATATTCCGGAAGATCAGGTAGTTCATTCAGGGTATACAGTTTGAACGCATCCATGAATTCTTCGGTCACCTCGTACAGGATCGGCCTTCCTACCGCTTCGGATCTTCCTGCTTCCCGGATCAGGTTGCGTGCCTGCAGTTTCCTTAGCATCACATCGGCACTTACGCCTCTCAGTTCTTCGATCTCCACTCTGGTGATCGGCTGCTTATAGGCAATGATCGCCAATGTCTCCAATGCGGCAGCAGACAGGTTGTTCGGTTTCGTTTCACCGAAAAGCCGCTGCGCATAAGGGTGGATATCCTTCTTGGTGACAAACTTGTAGACGGAACCATAGCCCACCAGTTCGATGCCATACAGTTCACTGCTGTATTTGCGCTGGATGTTTTCCAGAATGATCACGGTATCTTCCATCGATCTTTCGATCGCTAAAGCGAGCTGTTCCACTCTGACGCCATCCTCGCCCACCAGGAAAAGAAGACCTTCCGTAATGGCTTCGATATTTCCTGGCTGAGCGACCGTTTCTTTCCTGACGACCTCGACTCTTTTTACCAGACTTCCGTTATTGTACCAGGTTTCCTTTTCAGCCTGGGTCATTTCTCTTCCTGTAATGTATGTATTATTCATGATTGTTACCTCTGCTGAACCAGATGTTCTCGTTGTCATCGATCGTAAACACCAGATAATGGTCTTTTGCCATATCCAGGATGGCAATGAATGTCACCACATATTCCCTCAGGCTGTCACAGTCCTCGATCAGCGTTTCAAAACTGAAGGTTTCCGGCAGATCCTTCAGTCTTGCTTTGATCTGAAGGATACGGTCTTCCGGAGAGATCTCTTTCTGTGTGAATTTGATATCCAGCGGTCTGGACAGCTGAAGTCTTCTTAGGACTTTATTCATCGCTTTCAGAAGATCATAAGGATCTCCTTCGATCTTCTGGGTTTCGATCTCGCTTTGATGTTTTGCGATCTCGTCGATCGATAACGGCTTCGACAGCTGATCCTGACGTTCCATATAGGAATCATACAGGGTCCTGGAGACTTCCTTGTATTTCTGATATTCCAGCAGTCTTCTGACCAGCCTATCCTTCGGATCCTCATAGTCGTCATCCGGTCCATCGCTTTTTTTCGGAAGCAGCTTCTTGGACTTGTATTCGATCAGTGTAGCCAGTTCTACCAGATATTCGCTTTCGATCTCCAGATGCAGTTCTTCCATGCTGTGAAGATAAGCGACATACTGATCGGTCAGGATTTCCATATCCAGATCAAAAATATCCAGCTGCTGCTCATGGATCAGATGAAGCATCAGGTCCAGCGGACCTTCAAATTTCAGTGTTTCTACCTCGAAGCCCATCCATCTCATTATAACATTAATTATGTTATTATTTATTTGAGGTAAAGAAAAATGAAAATCGGAATCACAAACGATCATGCTGCTGCACAGCTGAAATTCAGCATCATGAAGTATCTTGAAGAGAACGGTTATGAAGTGATCAATTATGGCACGGATGGTACGGAAGCTTTTGACTATCCGCAGGCAGCGATCCCGCTTTGCAAAGCATTGCAGAACAAAGAAGTCGATCTGGGGATAGCCATCTGCGGAACAGGCGTGGGGATCTCTATTTCCTGCAACAAGCACAAAGGCATCCGGGCGTGCTGCTGCTCGGATACCGCATCTGCAAGACTGACCAGGACCCACAATGACGCGAATGTGATCTGTTTCGGAGCCAGGATCGTAGGCGAGGAACTGGCCAAAGATATCGTCCATACATTCGTGACGACGCCATTCTCCAACGAAGACCGTCACATCCGCCGCGTTCAACAGATCACCGAGATCGAAAACAATCAGTTATAAGGAGTAACACTATGGAAAAAACAATGCTGGATTATATCCGGGAAACACCGGATGTTCTGAACAACATCATCGACAACAGTGCCGCATATACAAAAGAGCTGGTCGATCATTATGTCGCGGAAGGCTATGAAGGAATCTGTTTTATCGCTTCCGGTTCCTCCAACAACGGCTGTCTCTGTGCCCGTCCCTTCATGCGTCATTTTCTGGATTGCGATATCGACATTTACGCACCTTTCACATTCGTGCATCACGAAATCGATCATGTTCACAACAAGATGTTCCTTGCTGTATCCCAGTCGGGCTGTTCAACAAATACCTTGGATGCGCTGAGAGCGATCAAAGAAAAAGGCGATAAAGCTTACTGCCTGGTCGGCAGAGATGACTGCGATGCGAAGGATATCGCTGATCTGACAGTCAACTGGCGTGTTGGAGAGGAGACAGTAGGTTTCGTTACCAAGGGCGTCACATCCCTGGCATGTTTCCTGATGTGTTTCTCCATCGAACTGGCAAAAGCGCAAGGAAAGATGGATGAGGCAAGATATCAGAAGATCATCGGCAAGATGAAGGAGACCGTAGATCTTCAGCCGGAAATGGTCGAAGAAGCTTATCGGATCTTTGATTTGAACAAAGATGATTTTACCTGCCGAAGCAAGGTCGTTCTGCTTTCCAGCGGACCGAACTATGGAACCGCCTGTGAAGGCGCTTTGAAGGTTGCGGAAACCTCCTGCATCACTTCCCAGGTATGTGAAGCGGAAGAGTTCCTCCATGGACCGCTCTATCCCTGCACGCCGGATGACCTGTTTATTGTGATCGACAACAATGATGATCCAAGCAGTACCCGGATGATTGCGATCGCACACGCTCTAGAAGATGTCTCATCCAAGGTATATGTGATCTCCAATGATCCGTCATTCGACGACAGTCATGCGTTCCGCACAACAAAAGAGACCTGCATGTACCGGTCTCCGTTATACAAATTGGCCTGTCTGCAGACTCTGGCATATCTGATGACAATGGAAACGAATCATTTTGAGCCTCACGAAGTCATCAAGAATTTCAAGAAAGCCAATAAAGTCTCCAGCAAGTCCCGTGAAAATCTGTATCAGAATCTGCAGAACATCTGATCAGATCTGAACGACACAGAACGGATTGCCATCTGGATCTTCCAGGACGACGTAATCAGCGCCTTCCTCGTAGGTCCAGATTTTTTTCTTGGCCCCTAAAGCGATCAGACGCTTCACTTCCTCGTCCCGATTGTCGCTGAACAGATCGAGATGATGCCTGTGTGCTTTCAGTGATGTTACCTGCTTCAACGACAGCTGCACCCCCTCGCCATCGATCGGCTTCAGGATCGCAAAATCGACATCCTTATACGTGACTTCATATGACAACGCTTCACTCCAGAAAGCGGTGGCTTTCTCCAGATCTCTGACACCCCATACGATCGCACCGATATTGATCATTTCAGTTCCCCTTTCAGTCTGTTCAGGGCAAATTCGTTTGTTTCCCGTTTGGCATGGCCAAGATAATGATACATGTAATCTGTCGATTCAAAGAAAGAGATCATCTTGTGTAACGTTTCCTGATCATAGATATTTCCATGATAGAAATCTTCGCAGTCTGCGTCTTCCACGATCAGCGCTTTTTCTGATGGAAGATAGACATACAAAGCATCGTCGGTATGGGTGGATGGCGCAGGAATGATCCTGATCTGAATCCCTCCGAGATCCATTTCCGTTTCCTGTCCGATGATCTCATCCGTCGTAACCACTCTGATTTCATTCAGATCCGGATATTCGATCAGGATGTGTTCCGTACAGAACGGAATATCCAGACCCTCTATTTCTCTCTGTTTCATCGCTTCAATCGTCCAGGACCACTTCATGACCTCCGATAGTTTATCATGGGTTTTCTGCGATGATAAAGATACACCATGGATCGCATTCAGTCCGAATGTATGATCCCAATGCCAATGGGAAATGACCGTATAGGAAGGTAACGGAAAGTTCATCTCTTTCAAAGCATCATAAAACTCATGGACATGTCTCCATGAGTTTCCTGCATCTACCGCAACGCTGTAATCATCCCCTAAAATGTAATAGAGATTTGGACGATCCGTTCTTTCTTCATAGGGATAGACAAAGAATCTGTCGGATAGTCTAATCAATTTCGATAAGTTCGTATTCCTTGGTTCCATAACCTTCTTCGGCTGCCACATCGACCGTGACCTGGCCATGACGTGAGTTGACCCGTTCCATAAACTGTTCCTTTCCGGGATCATCGGAATTGATCACCAGATCCAGACAGGCTCTGTCTAAAGCGACAGGGTCCAGCGAAGAAAGGATACCGATGTCTTTCATGCAAGGCGGCGCAGCATTGCCGTCGCAGTCGCAGTCGACCGAAAGATTGACCATGCAGTTGATGTAGGCGGCATTGCCTTTGAAGTATTCGACCACACTGCCTGCGGCATCCGCCATGCAGATCATGAAAGGATCCTTAGTGATCGCGTTGTCCCACAATGTATACTGATCAGGGTTCGTTCCTCCTGAATGGATCAGCGATTTCCCCACGGAAGAAGCACAGCCGATCGACAGCTGCTTCAATGCTCCGCCATAGCCGCCCATCGTATGGCCCTTAAAATGTGACAGCACCAGCAAAGAGTCGTAATTAGCGAAATTCTTGCCGATCAGGTTTTCTTTCAGCGTCTTTCCATGAGGAACCGGCAGGACCAGATCCGGGCCTTCCGCATCCAGCAGATCGAAATCAAAGTACTCATCCCAGCCATGGTCATGGATCAGTTTGTAATGCTTCTTTGTGGTATTGCGGGCTCCCGGATATGCCGTATTGCATTCTACGACCGTTCCATGGACATATTCAACCATCGGTCTCACAAATTCCGGTCTCAGATAGTTCCTGTTCCCCTGTTCACCTGAATGCAGCTTTACGGCCACCTTGCCAGGCAGTTCCTTATTCAAAATCTTGAACATATCGACCACTTTTTCCGGCGTGATCGTACGTGTGAAATAGACTTTTGCTTTTTCCATGTTGTTACCTCTTTAATTATATTTTAATATATTTTTATTAATTTCATCCTATTGCATAATGCCTGATTTTATGATATTATTTTTAAGCATTCACTTGATGAATGTTGTGCCATGGAGGGGTAGCGAAGAGGCTAAACGCGGCTGACTGTAAATCAGCTCCCAACGGGTTCGGCAGTTCGAATCTGCCCCCCTCCACCACTTTGGGATGTAGCCAAGTGGTAAGGCAACAGACTTTGACTCTGTCATTTCGCTGGTTCGATCCCAGCCATCCCAGCCAGTCATGACTCGGTAGCTCAGGCGGTAGAGCATCTGACTTTTAATCAGAGGGTCCCGGGTTCGATTCCCGGCCGAGTCACCACTGTTATTGCAGGTGTAGTTCAATGGTAGAACTTCAGCCTTCCAAGCTGACTACGTGGGTTCGATTCCCATCACCTGCTCCATAGATCTTAAAAAATATGCCTTAACAAAGGCTTTTTTTATATTTCCGGACAACAATCTTACCATCAGTCTGAGAACATATCGGTCATCCTCTCATATATCTGTCACAAAGGATAAGCTATAATAAGACTATGCGTAAGTGTAAATTCAAGGTACACCCGATTGAAATCATCCTGGTAGTGATGCTTTTTCTGACTCTGGTCCTGGCGATCATTACCCGTTCCCGAACAAGTCATCAGCACATGGCAGGAGAAGATATCGAAGAGATCGTCATCGACTATTCTGCGATCAAAACGGATGATGGTCATTATTCTTATGAAGATGAAAACTACAACAGCAGTTTCGGCATCGACATTTCGGAATTTCAGGAGAATGTCGACTGGCAGAAAGTGAAAGACGCAGGTGTCGAATTCGTTTTTCTGCGGATCGGCAGAAGAGGCGCCACGACGGGTCTGCTTTATGATGACACAGAATTTGCATCTCATTATGAAGGTGCCAGAAAAGTCGGACTGAAAGTGGGAGTCTATTTCTTTTCGCAGGCAGTCAGTGTCAAAGAAGCCAAAGAAGAAGCGGATTTTGTCTATGACAGGCTGAAAGGCAAGAAGATCGACTTCCCTGTCGTCTATGACCTGGAAGAAGTATATCTTGAGAACGAAACACCGCGGATCAGCGGACTGAGCAGAGAGGAACATACCGCGAATGCATTGGCGTTCTGTGAGCGTCTGAACAAGAAGCATTATGATACAATGATCTATACCTATCTATACTGGTCAGATACGTATTACGATATGGAACAGATCAGCAGGTATCCCATCTGGTTCGCCCAGTATGATGCGGATGTGCCGACGCTTGATTACCCTATCAGCATCTGGCAGTACTCCAAGACCGGGATGATCGATGGGATCAGTGTGCCGATCGATCTCAATATCATGTTTATCAGGAAATAACCATGGATCAGAAACAGAAACTGACGGATTACTACAATAAATTCAATGAAGACAAACGCCTGGATCATAGGCATGGCCAGGTCGAGTTTCTGACTTCTTTGAAATACATCCATGAATATACGACAAACAAAGACAGAATCATCGATATCGGAGCGGGAACAGGAAGATATTCCTTATATCTGAAAAACGAAGGATATGATGTGACCGCGGTCGAATATGTGAGACCGAATATCGGAAAGCTGAAAGTGAAAGATCCCAAACTGCCTATCATCGAAGCAAGCGCGACGGACCTAAGCATGTTCGAGGATGATGAATTCGATGTTGCGATCCTGTTTGGGCCGCTGTATCATTTGTATTCCGAGGAAGATAAGCTCCAGGCACTAAACGAGGCGAAACGGATCACGAAGAAGTATATTTTTACCACTTATATCATGAATGAATACAGTGTCATCGAATATGCGTTCAAACAGGGACACTACAAAGAGATCAAAGAGAAACTGAAAGATGACTACAGGATCGATGATCCTGATGGCTTGTTCTTCCAGATGCGCATCGAAGAGATCGATGAACTCAATGAGAAGGCAGGACTGAAACTGATCAGACGTTTCTCTGCCGATGGGCCCAGCGATTACATGCGTTCTACGATCAACGCCATGGATGAAGAAACATTCAACGCCTATCTTGATTTTCACTTCAAGACCTGCGAACGGAAAGAGCTCCTGGGAGCCAGTTCGCACATTGTAGATATCCTGGCAAAATAAAAGAAGCTTACTCAGCTTCTTTGTTTTCTTTCTTATCTTCCGGTGCGTATTTGATGCACAGATGTCTCTTGGCACCCTCGCCGACCGAGACAGTCGTGACATTCTTGAAATCCTGCAGATACTGGTGAATGACTTTCCGTTCATCGCTAGGCATCGGATCCAGCTCACAATCCACATGGGTCTTGGCGACATTGAGCGCTTCTCTTCTGGCGATCGCTTTGACTTTCTTGTAACGGTCTTCTTTGTAATGATTCACATCAACGACCAGATCGATCCTCTTTTTGAATGTAGCGTTCACTGCGGCCTTCAGGACCGTCGAAATGGCTCTCAAGGTCTGACCGTTCTTTCCGATAACGATAGCGTTGTTTTCGGCATCCAGAATGACTCTGTAAAGAAGTTCCCCTTCTTTGTCCTTGTTGCTGTCAAGAATGATCTCGATCGCGACACCTTGATTCAGTTCAGTGAAATAAGCTCCCAGATAATCGAAAATGAACTCTTTGACATCCTGAGAGGTATACGCTTCGATGGTGGCGGACTTATGCATACCGAACAGACCGCCCTTGTCTTCTTCGATGACGTTGTACGTGATGTCCTCGACAGAACAGTTCTGTTCCGCCGCGATCGAATTCAAGATCTCTTCGACTGATTTGCCTGTATATTGTTTCATATCACGCCTCCTTATGTGTCATCTTGTCAATGATCAGTGTCTTAGCGATATTGACGATGGAAGAAATGCAGTAGTACAGCGATAACGCTGTCGGGCAAGAAAACATGACGAAGGCAACCATCGCCAGCATGCTGTAGGTCATCATCTGATTCTGATTTTCCGGTTTCTGATAGGTTTTGTGATGCTTCTCTGCTTCTTCCTTGCCATGCTTGTTTGCAAGCAGCTGAGGCAGCTTGATCGAGAGGAACTGGCAAAGGACCATCAGAACGAAAATCACCAGACAGACCCATGCTTTTTCTTTGAGCGCCTGGCTCGGGCTTGTCGACAGGCTGACGCCCATAAAGGTGGCGTTCGCAACCTTCTCCGATCTTCTGACCGCATTATACATTCCGATCAGCAACGGGAACTGGATAAATGTGGCAGCCAGTGCTCCCAGAGGATTCACATTGTATTTGGAATACAGCTGCTGCATTTCCATCGCCATACGCTGCTGGGAAACATCATCGGTCCTTCCTTCATACTTGGCCTGGATCTTCTGCATTTCCGGCTGCAGTTCCTGCATCTTCTGCATGCCGACAGATGACTTGAATGTGAAAATCATCGCAATGGCATTGATGACGATCGTCACGATCGTAACTGCCAAGAAGATGCCGACCTTCGGCTCCAGTAAGTTGATCGCCTGTGATAATGGGTAAGTGATGATTGCTGCGAAGAAGCCGTCATTCATCACATCAGAAAACTTGGTATCCAAAGTGATCAGTTCACTTGAAGTAGAACATCCTGTTAATACAAAAGCGATCGCTATAACTGTCAATAGCCTCGTTAAGCGTTTGTTTGTCATAAGACTCTCCTTATTCATACTGCTATATTATAACTTGTTTAAGCATCTTTTCCAAATCATTTTTATTCTCGGAGAAACTTTGTTCAAGATAAGGTTTTCTGACGATCACGACAAGATCCAGACCACAGGAATCGAAATCCACCAGAGCCCTGAGCATCTCCCGTACCTGACGCTTGATCCTGTTTCTCATGACCGCATTCCCCAGTTTTTTGGAAACGGAAATCCCTACTCTGGCATTGCCCTGTTTGCGATCTTCATAATACACGATAAAAACCTTACCTGCCTTCGAATGACGGTAAGAAATGATTTTTGAAAACTCTTCGTTCTTTTTGATCCGGAAACGCTTATTCATAAAATAAAAGCCACATAAGTGACTTTAATCAGACAATACCTTTCTACCTTTGGCACGGCGTCTTGCGAGCACCTTGCGGCCGCCTACCGTAGCCATTCTGGCACGGAACCCATGGGTATTCTGACGTTTTCTTTTGCTTGGTTGATACGTTCTTTTTGTTGACATATAAAAACACCCTTTCTCAAATACTCTTCAATTTTATGCTAAATTTCCAATAATTGCAATGATGAACCTATTTTTTTAGCTGTTTCTTGATCCTGCGGGCGATCGCATAGCTGGAAGTGCCGATCTCGAAGGACAATCCATCCCTGGTTTCCGATACCCGATGGACCCCGGTATCCTGGATCTTTTCGATCGAGATCCTTTCCGGTTCTTTCAGATAAATGTTCAATTTGAACAGGCCCGCTCCGGCATCGATGATATTATCGATCCCTCCTGCCGAATCGATCAGCAGACGAATGAACTCTTCGCCTTTGCCTGTTTTCACGAAATCAAAAGCAAAGAAACGGTAATACAGCAAGGTAACAAAGAAACAGATCAGGAACGCAACGGCTCCGATCAGGGCGATATAGCGCAAAGAATAAATCAGGGAAGCATTGCGGATATTGATGATATAGTCAGCAAAACTGCCAGGCATGGCCGTCAGGATACTTGCAACATTGCCGCTGAAGCCCAGATAGACCCCGTGACTGACCATAAAGCCGGAAACAAGACCGATCAGCACCAGATAAACGATCAAAAGGAACGGCGATGTCAGCAGCATCAGCAGTTCGATGGGCAGTGGATTGCCGGCAGCGACGGACAAGAAGATCGCTACCACAAACATGATCCACAGATAGTTGCGGTCTTTCTTATCGGAAACCGAGAACAGGGTTCCCAGATAGATGCCCGGAATCATAAACATGTTTATGACATAGTATGGCGTAATGAAACGTCCGGCTCCTACATAGGCGGTATTCGTATCTTTGACATAATTGAAAATATTGACATCGCCCAGAATGCTTTGTCCCGTCATCGTATTGGATAAGGAACCGCCTGTTGCAGTATACCAGAACGGATAACGGATGATGCTACCCAAACCCAGGATCGACAGGATACGGTCCATGATGGAATAGAGGCCTATGCGCATCGGATCGGAAAGATCGGCCGCGATGAAAGCGATCGCTTTCTGGATATAGTTGTAGATGATCGGATATGAATAGGAAACCAGCACTCCCAAAAGGAAGCAGAAGATGAAATTATAGACCATCCCCGCGGTATCTCTGGAGAGGAGGTTAGTCAGAGAATAGTTGCTGCGGTGGCGGGAGAAGATGAAAGCGGCTCTTGTGGCATAGGCGACCAGGAAAGAACCGATCATTCCTGTCTCCAAGGCGGATCTGCTGCCGGTTGCGACATTGAAGATGGAACTAATTCCCGAAGTGTTCATGTAAGCCTGGCTGCCAAGATTCTGCGGAGCCAGCAGCATCGTCGTGACCAGGAAAGTGAAGTAGCCGATCAGCGACATGACCACAGGCGAAGCGTTATGGGCCTTCTTGCAGACGAAATTCAGCATGAAAATGATCGGCAGGTTCATAAGGATAAGCTCGCCGATCCTTAAGGCCAGTTCCGCAACAAACAGAATGAAGCTGGAACGGAACGTATAGAAGATATTGACATTCGGGTTCTGGATCAGAAAACCGAAAGCGATCAGCACGAATGCAAAATATGCCACCCGGATCGGTGTCTTGCAGCTTTCATAGATATCCATCAGTCTCTTCATAACAACACCATTTTACTACAAATGCCTTATAATAAAAACATGAAAGCTATCATACTGGTAACACAAGGACTGGAAGAATGCGAAGCGCTGGTGACCTATGATCTGCTCTATCGGGCAGGCATCGAAGTGAAGCTGGTCGGTCTTTCCGATACGATCGTTTCTTCCCATGAAGTCACCTTTCTGCCGCATCTGCTGATCGACGAGATCGATCCTGAAAACTATGACTGTCTGATCCTGCCGGGAGGCATGCCAGGTACTTTGAATCTGGAAAAGGATGAACGGGTACAGAAACTCATCGATCGGTTCGTTGAATCAGACAAGTATGTCTGTGCCATCTGCGCCGCTCCTAGCATTCTGCTTCATAAGGGTCTTTTGAACGATAGGCATTTCGTCTGCTACCCCGGCTTCGAGAACGGACAGTTTCCTGCGCATGCCAAAGCGATCCGTGACGGAAAGTTCATCACCGGGAAAGGCCTCGGCGCAGCATTCGAATTCGCCTACGAGATCATCTCTGTCCTGATCAGTGAAGACAAAGCAAAAGAAGTATTAGACAAGACGCAGTATTAGTCTTTGAATGCTTTCCGGGCCTGGGAATGCTGCTTGTTACGGGGGATGTCATAGACTTTCCCGTTGACTTTTATTCTGGCTCCCGTCTGATGGAAATAGAACTCAATGCCCTGCTCATGGCATTGTTTTCTTGTTTCCTTGACCCATTCAAAATCCAGCAGCCTGGCATCTTCTCCAGACTCTCCTCCGATCGTTACGATATCGATCCTGTCATAGTATTGGCTGAAATCGATCCTTTCCAGCATCGGTTCCATCATGACCCCTTTGGCTTTTAATGGAAGATCCAGATAGATCGGAGCCCGTTCATCAAAACGTTTCTGGTTTTCCATCGTACAGTAGATCGTCAGATTCTCATAGCTTTCGATGTCGGGGATACATTTCATGATCCTTTCCGGACGCTTGGTGATGCAGAAGAACCGACAGTCGCTTCTTTCTTTGATCATCTCAAGGACTTCCCTGCGCCATGCATCCGCTTCTTCGATAAAGAAATCCGAAGAAAAACACATGTCGAAATGCGTGCCTCCCGGATACTTGTAATTCCCATGCCGGTCTTTACGGATCGGCAGATCGAATGATTTCGTTTTATAAATGAGATTGCTGTCGACATCGATCGAAAGATCTCTGCGGTATACATAGCAGTGCATGCATCCTTCCGATTTTTTGTGGCATCCGTGCCAACAGTTATAGGTAATCCCCATAATAATATTCTATAATTAAAGCGAGGTAGATAAAAATGAATAATCAGACATTTACAGATAAGTATTATATCGACCGCAACAATACTTCTTCGATCAAATGGTCCAGAGGAAAACAGATGAACTGTCTGCCGATGTGGATCGCCGACATGGATTTCAGATGCGATGACAGAATCATCGACAGCCTGAGTGATTTTATCCGATACGGAGATTACGGCTATGCGAATCTTCCGGAAGACTATTATGATACCGTGATCGCCTGGCATAAGAAAAGGAATCATGTCACGTATCAGCAGGAATGGTTCCGCTCTTCCAAGGGTGCCGTCGACGCCATGTATCAGGTCATTCATGCGCTGACAAAGGAAAAAGACTGCATCATGATCAATACGCCTCTTTATCCTCCATTCAGGAATACCATTCTGGCAGCAAGACGCAGAGTCGTTGAATCAAAGCTGATCGATACCGATGGCTACTTTACTTTCGATTATGCGGATATCGAGAAGAAATTCAAAGAAAAGAAAGTTAAAATGCTGATGCTGTGTTCGCCTCACAATCCGGTCGGACGCGTCTGGAAGAAAGGCGAACTGGAGGAACTGTTTGCTCTGTGCAAGAAATATAAGGTTTTGATCTGTTCCGATGAGGTCCATTCCGATATCATCATGCCGGATCAGACGTTCTATCCTGCTTTGGCTTTCAAAGAATACCAGGATCGCATCATCAGCATCATTGCCGCTTCCAAGTCGTTCTCACTGGCAGTGTTCAGTCATTCCCATATCGTCATCGCGAATGAAAAGCTGCGCAACAGGTTTATTGCCTATCAGCAGTTTTACCATACCGGTGGCATCAATGTTTGCAATGCGTTACCGACTTACTATGCCTACAGATATGGCGAGGAATGGATGGATTCCCTGAACAATGTCGTCTTTGAAAACTATCACTATATCAAGGATACTCTCGGTTCTTATCTGAATATGACTTCCCTGGAAGGCTCCTATCTGCTGTTCCTGGATCTGGGTAAATACAACGATCAGGAGTCTGCCTCCCAGTGTCTGATCGACCACTGCAAGATCCTGACCAATCCGGGTGAAGCGTTCTCGAAGCGCTACAACAACTGGGTGAGGGTCAATCTGGCGACTTCCCTTGACAACATCAAGACAGCGGTCAAAGCGATTACGGAATACATCGAAAAAACAGGAAAATAAAAGGACCCTGAGGATCCTTATCGATGAAAGCTGTTTCGGATGAAACGGCTTTTTTCTTTAGTATTTCGTATGAACGATATCCATGAATTCCCTGACCAGCTTCGGATCGATACGATCCCCGGTCTTGAAGCCTCGGCCTACGATGACTGCATCGGCATACTCAAGGTAATCAAGCACATTGTGCGGTTTGACGCCTGATCCGACGATGATCGGGAAATCGCCGATCTCTTCTCGCATCGCTTTCACATCCGCGATCGTAATACGCTGATTCTTATCGTTCTCCGTAACGATGATCGCATCGGAATCATGCCCTATCGCATTATGTGCCAGTTCATTGATCGGCACATCCGGATTTCCATAAGTCTCCTGCGTATGGACATCCGTAAACAGCAGGATCTCTGACGGATAGTCTTTCATGACTTTGGACAAAGGCGTCGAGCATGCCGGAATATAGCCGAAAGAACCTCCGCGGTTGTCGACGAATGCTTCCAGACGGATGAAATCCGCATTGACTGCCCAGGCCATGATCCACTCCTGATGCCAGGCATTCATTTCGATATTGACACCAAACGGAATCGGACAGAAATCTCTGATCTTGGAAGCCACAGCAGTCATCAAAGTATAAGACTCCCAGGGAATCTCATCGGCATACTGCGGCCAGTCGTTGAAGTTTTCCAGCATGATCGCATCGACACCGCAATCGATCAGCGTTTTCGCATCCTCTAAAGCGAACTGCACGATCTCATCCTTGTTTCCTTTGTATGCCGCATTTGCCGGAAGCGGCAGCAGATGGACCATCCCGATCACTTTTTTCTTTCCATCAAAAAATGTTTTCATATATCTTTCCTTCTATTGAATGATCATTCCTCCATCGATGACGATATTTGCGCCATTAATGTAAGAAGCCTCATCCGAGCTTAAAAAATAGACGACATTGGCGATCTCTTCCGGTTCCGCTCTGCGTCGGATCGACCCGAAGCAGACACAGCCTTCCTTTTCTTCCACACCGATCTCGCGGTAGTTTTCAATCGTTCGATCCATCATCGATGTATTGACCCAACCCGGAGATACGGAATTGCAGCGGACGCCTTCAGAACCGTATTCGTTGGCAACATTCCTGGTCATTTCGATGACTGCGGCTTTGCTGGAACCGTAACCGACCTCATACTTATAGCCCTGGATGCCGGAGACGGAACCGAAATTGATGATCGACCCCTGCTGAGCGATCAGGTAAGGGAGACAGTATTTCATCATCAGAAATGTTCCAAAAACATTGACTTCATAGATCCGGCGAAAATTATCAAATCCATAATCCATCGCCAGATTATAGCTGCCACAGATCCCCGCCGTATTGACCAGGACATCGATGCGACCGGTTTTATTCAAGATTGCTTCAATGCCTTCTTTGACTGCATCTTCCTGGGTGATATCAATCATAAAAATGCTTAGATCCTCTCTGGAATAAGCTTCTTTCTCAACGATATCGTTTAGACGATTTTCATTCAGATCGATCATCACCACATGATAACCTTCTTTGATGAAACGTTTCACGATGCTTTGTCCGATACCTCCGCCTGCACCTGTGACCAGACATACTTTCTTATTCATCTTCATAAGTTTTATCTACTGGTTTTCTATTCTCTTTTCTAGTAACAGACCTCTATGATATTATCCTCAAACATGATTGCCCTGAATTCCTGGCCTCCAACCGTTGCAGGTTCATACAGGATCTCATAGCCATCCGCTTTGGTTTTCGCAAGGATCTCTTCGAATTTCTCCTGGCTGTCCACTTTGATGCAGATATGAATGTAACCGGCATTGTTCCTGTCTTTCATGGCATTGATGATCTCCGGCTTGTTCATAAGCTCGAGTTTCGGATTCTCATCGAATTTCATGATATAGGAACGATAGCCGTTATCCTCGCTGTATTCCGCATGAACTGTCGCACCGAAATAGTCCTCAAAAAACTGTCTGGCTCCTTCCAGATCCTTTACCATCAGGCCCATATTACTGATTCTCATATTCATCTTCTCCTTGATTTATCTCAGATTATATAAATAAAATCATTCCTCTTCATTGCGCAAGATCCTTCTAAGGAACCTTCTGGTCGCCTCTTCTTTCGGATTGCTCAGAATCTCCTGTGCCGGACCTTCTTCCACGACGACACCGTTTTCCATAAAAATGACTCTGTCTGCCACATTCCTGGCAAATTCCATTTCATGCGTCACAATGACCATCGTCGTACCTTCTTCCGCCAGTTTGACCATGACATCAAGCACTTCACCGGTCAGTTCCGGATCCAGTGCGGATGTCGGCTCATCGAAGAGAATCACTTCCGGACTGGCTGCCAGTGCTCTGGCGATCGCCACACGCTGCTGCTGGCCGCCCGACAGCTGATCGGGATAATAGTTTGCCCGGTCGGTCATGCCCACTTTTTCCAGCATCGCCATAGAGATCTGCCTTGCCTGTTCACGATCCATTTTCCGGGCTACGATCAGTCCCTCCATGACGTTCTGCAAAGCTGTCTTGTTGCGGAAGAGATTGAAACTCTGAAAGACAAAGCCCATCTTCATCCGCAGTTCCTTGATCTCCTTACGACTAATGGTACGGATATCCTTGCTCAGATCATCAAACGTATAGATCCCGTCATCCGCCTGTTCAAGAAAAGCCATGCATCTGAGCAGTGTCGTTTTTCCGGAACCGGAAGAACCGATGATCGCAATGACTTCACCCTCATCCACGTTGAAATCGATCCCTTTGAGGACCTGATTGCTTCCGAATGACTTATGCAGATTCTTAACTCCCAGCATATACTATCCCTTCCATCTGAATTTATGAGCCAGATTATCCGCTTCGACTCTATCCATCGCTTCCTTGACTTCCACCGGCTGTTTCCATTCCAGTTTCCTCTCAAAATCCGACTGCAGTCTGGTGAGCACGGTGCAGATCATCAGATAGATGAAACCTGTTTCCATATACATCCAGAACGGTTCATAATAGACCGCCGCGATCCTCTTGGCCACCGACATCATTTCAATGACCGTGATCGAAGAAGCCAGGGAAGTATCCTTGGTCATACCGATCAGGGAGCTGAACAGAGGCGGGAAAGCGATACGCGCTGCCTGAGGCAGAACGATCCTGGTCATGACCTGGAAATAGTTGAGCCCGATCATATAGCCCGCTTCCGTCTGCCCGATCGGAACGGCCTGTATCGCGGAACGGATGATCTCACTGTTATAGGCAGCCAGATTCAAAGAAAAAGCGATCACAGCTGCAGGAAATCCTTTGAAATAGATTCCGAAAGAAGGAAGTCCATAGAAAATGATAAACAGCTGAAGCATCAGCGGCGTCCCACGGAAGATCCAGACATAGAAACGGGCGAACTGTTTCAGCCCCTTGATCTCAGCCACCTGTACCAGCGCCAGGATTAAAGCAAGGATCAGACCGAAAAAGAACGATAGTAACGTCAGCGGAACGGTGATCTTCAGACACTGAACCAGCAGTTTCGGAAACGATTCGATCAGTATCCTGACGATCCTGAAGAAGCGATCACTCATAAATAACCTCCAAAGAAAATCAGCGATAAATGAATATCGCTGATTCTAACAAATGTTTTCTTTTTCCTTAGTTCAAAGGATTGTTTGTCAGATCATCATAGAACCATTTCTCTGACAGTTCGGCAAGCTTTCCGCTGGCTCTGAGTTCCTGTAAAGCAGCATTGAATTCTGCCAGCAGTCTTTCTTCACCTTTACGGCAAGGGATCGATACTTCATTGACATCCGTTTCGATGACAAAAGCGACTTCCAGTTCCGCTTCCGGATGGTTCTTCAAATATTCACCCATGACGATATTGTTGAACATGCAGAAATCCGCAGTGCCATTGATGACGGCCTGTGCACACTGGTCGGTATTGTCGATCGGAACGATCTCCGCACCTAAAGCTTCCAGTTTGCTTGCCCAGGAGTTCGTCGCGTTGGTGGCGACTTTCTTTCCCTTGATATCATCCAGAGAATGAAGACCGACTTCATTGCCTGTCTTGACGACGACCTGTCTGCCCGTAAACAGATACGGCTCGGAGAAGTCGTATTTTTCTCTTCTTTCATCGGTAGCTGTAACATCGGCGATAACTGTATCCCAGCGCTTTGAATCGATACCTACCAGGAGGGCATCCCATTCTGCCATGACAAATTCGACTCCGACACCGATGTGTTCAGCGACCGCCGTAGCGACATCGACATCATAGCCGGCATAATTGCCGTTATCATCAACAAAATTGAATGGAGGATAAGTCCCTTCAATACCGACAACCAGCTTGCCTGCTTCTCTGATCGCATCCAGCTGGTCCTTGGCGGTTTCTGATTCTTCCTTCTTGCTGCAGCCGGCAAACAGTGCCATGATCATCAACAGCGCCATTAAGATCGTGATTCTTTTTTTCATTTTGTACCTCTTTCTTTTTTGAACAGAACAATACTTGATTAACTATATTTTATAACGAATGTCCGTTATATTAATCATAAATCAGAAAGAAACGATAGAAAAGCGCAATGCCCGTGATGGTTCATTCAAAAAGCACAGACTTGCTGTACCTTCGACGTTTTTATTCTTGTTCTTTTTTCTTTCGGGTCGTGAAGAAAGACAGCGCTGTCGGGAATCCGAACATGCCTACCGGTCCCAGAAGTTTCAGACCGACGATCATCGAGAACAGAGTCGCCAATGGATGCAGACCCAGATTGGTTCCCACCATCTTCGGTTCGATGATATTACGGATGAACGAGATGATTGTATACAGGATCAGCAGTTCGATGCCTAAAAGATAGTTTCCGATGATCAGACAGCTGATCGCCCAAGGGATCAGGACAGTGCCGACTCCCAATATCGGCAGGATATCCAGAAAAGCAATGAAGAACGACCACATGATCGGATTGCTGACACGGAAGATCGTCAGGCCGATAGATAGTTCGATAAATGTGATGCCCATGATCTCCGCATAGGCGATCAGGATCTTCAGAAGCGTGTTTTCACAGAAATCCCTGATCTCATAGAGTACGTCAACGACATTTTCCGGCAGTGAACCGGTAAACCAGTTGGCGATGTTTTCGTAGTCGGTAACGAAATAGAACGAGGTCACCAGCATGATGATCATGGATGCCAGCAGATTCGGCGCACTGGTGATCATGTTTGTGGTCAGGTTGACCAGACCGCTGGCCAGAGAAGACAGACCTGTCTTCAAAGCGTCAAAAACCGAACCGGTAATGTCGTTCCATGAATTCTGGATGATATCCGGCAAAAGATCGCTGTAATGTTCGACGATCTGTTCCATGGATGTGATATATGGTTCGATCGTGCTCTTGTAGAAGTTTGGCATGGCCTTGATGAAGTCGCCGACCTTATTGATGCCCATCGTTACCAGCAGGGTGATGATCAGCGCGATCACCAGATAGGTCGCAATCAGCGTGATGATCCGGTAAAGGACTTTATCGGCTTTGAATAGTCTGTGGCTCAGCCGTATCGTGCTGTAGGCAAACAGAAAACCAAGCACAAACGGCAGGATGATGTCCAGTATGTATCTGACTCCCAGATATATCAAAGCGATGATGATCGCTATATATGCAAAATTGATAATGAATTCTTTTTTTCTTTTCATACTTCTATTCTAATCCAATGAAGGGTTGAAAAAAAGTAGCAATGCTACTCTGTTTCGCTCCATGAAGGAATACTTTTGCCCCGTTTCAGCAGGACCGACTTCTGGTAGTCCGTACAGTTCAGGAATTCCAATACTTCTTCACATTCTTCATCGTTTAAACCCACGAGCGTTTTGACTTCGAAACGTTTGTTGATGATATCGGCACAAAGCGCGATCGCGTTGACCTTATTGTCATGTCCCGATTTAAAGACTTCGATCGGCGTTTCGTTGCCTTTATCCAATGTCTTGACATAGCCAAAATCGCAAGGATAAGTCAAAGAAGGATATGTCTTATGGACGCTACCCTTTTTATTTGTGACCTTGAAGTCTCCCGAGGAATACAGCGTATCTACTTTCTGCCAGAAAAAAGCATTGTTTTCAAACTCTTTCATAAATAATCATCCTACAGACGATAATATAACATATTACAATGATCTTGTAAATGTTTTCTAAAAATGAAAAAAATTACATATTTATGCGCAGATGCATATGCAAGAGTTCCAGTAATCTTTCAAGATCATATTCCTCATAGCGTTCCATCGTTTTCAGCAGGATGCAAAGGCAGGCAAAAGCGTCGGATTTCGCATTGTGATGGCTCAGGTCGATATCGAGATATCCGCTGACGGTATTGAGCTTATGGTCCCTCAGTTCCGGAAAGACTCTTCTCGACAATCTCACAGTATCCAGATAGGGATTCTTGAAATGTTTCAGGCCATAGACATCGCACATGGCGTTCAGTACCGTAATATCGAACATCGCGTTGTGTGCCACGATCACAGCATTCTCCAATATCTTTGCCAGTTCGTCATAGAAGAAAACAAATTCCGGTTCATCCTGGACATCTTCGGGATAGATGCCGTGGATATGGGAATTGGTGAAATAATTGTACAGATGATGCGGACGGAAGTACCATTCGAAGGAATCCAGGATCTCCCCTTCCTCATAGATCGCGATCCCCAGGGAGCACGCCGAAGCGTTATGGGAATTCGCTGTCTCAAAATCCAAAGCGACGATTCTCATTTGATCGTCTTCTTCTTTCCTCTTGCGAAACGGTTCATATTCGCTTCAAACAGGGTCTTTGAGAATGCTTCGATCTTCTCAGTCGTTCCATTCTCCAGTTCGATATACAGATAATCCCGATTGGCGCTCCAGGTATAGTACCAGGAGCTGATCTCATCGTAATAGATCAGCACACAGCTGTTTTTGTCTGCCTTGTTGAACATCACCAGGTATTCCTGAAAGAACTCCATCAGATGAACTTTGGGCATGAACAGAAGCACACACAGAGAAGTCAGGACCAGTGTCGCTCCATAGAAAGGAGAAACATCGAAAGTGAAAGAAAAGATCCCCAGCATGATGAATACGATAAACAGCCAGTCCGGTTTCGCATCGATCTTGCTGATGGGAAAGACATCCACAGGCAGATTATGTGTCTTCAGTTCTTTTGATTTCATATCATAAGTATAACATGCCTGTGTTATCATTATTTATATGAAAAACGATTCTTTTAAATATGAACTGATCCATCAGGACAGGAACTGCAACGCCCGTCTGGGGAAACTGAATATCTTCGGCAAAACAGTCGATACTCCGGTATTCATGCCGGTAGGAACAAGGGCAACGGTCAAGTTTCTGGCTCCTGAAGATCTGTATAAAATGAATGCTTCGATCATTCTCTGCAACACTTATCATCTGTGGCTGCGTCCGGGTCCTGAGACTCTGAAAGAGGCCGGTGGCATCCATACTTTTATGAATTATGACGGCCCGATCCTCACAGACAGCGGTGGCTATCAGGTCTTTTCTCTGGCGGATACCAGAAAGATCAGCGAGGAAGGCGTCTCTTTCAAATCCCATCTGGATGGCACGAAAATGTTCATGACACCGGAGGATTCCATTCATGTCCAGGAAGCCATCGGCTCCGATATTGCCATTTCCTTCGATGAATGCATCTCTTATCCAAGCGATCACGACTACTGCAAAGATTCCGTGGATCGCACCCTGCGCTGGGCAAAGCGAGGAAAGGAAGCCCATACAAGAAAGAACCAGGCGCTGTTTGGAGTGGTTCAGGGTTCCGTCTATCCGGATCTACGGAAATACTGTGCGGAAGAACTGGTCAAGATGGGTTTCGATGGCTATTCGATCGGAGGCACCTCGGTCGGGGAAGACAAGCAGACGCATTATAAGATGCTGGATGATACACTGCCCTATCTGCCGAAAGACAAGCCTCGCTATGAAATGGGCATCGGCGCGATCAATGATATCCTGGAAGCCGTGGAACGCGGCGTCGACATGTTCGACTGCGTCCTGCCTACCAGGATCGCAAGACATGGTACACTGATGACTTCCAAAGGAAGGATCTCCATCCGCAAGAATATATACAAAAACGATTTCACACCTCTGGATCCGGATTGCGACTGCGAATGCTGCCGGAATTATACGAAGGCATATCTCAATCATCTGTTCCGCAATGACGAAGGGCTTGGCAGCAGGCTGATGTCGATCCATAATCTGCGTTTTCTGATCAGACTGATGGAGGAGATCCGCCAAAGTATCGCCGAAGACCGTTTCCTGGAATTCAAGGAAGAGATCCTGAACAGATATGATTTTGATGAGAGAGGTTTCTGATGAAGCTGAGTGATTTTGATTTCGAACTGCCGGAAGAACTGATCGCTCAGCATCCTACGGATAAACGGGATGATTCCCGTCTTTTGGTTTTGCACAAGAATACCGGTGAGATCGAACACAGGCATTTCTATGACATCATCGATTATCTGAAACCGGGAGATGTGCTGGTCCGCAACAATTCCAAGGTCATTCCTGCCAGACTCTACGGCACCAAGAAGGATAC
>JAFRVK010000053.1 GCA_017441765.1 Erysipelotrichaceae bacterium | reverse complement strand
TTTCCATCATGTGTTCTTTCCAAGCAACGAACTGTGGATCCTTGATTTACGGAAAGATATCCTGATCATGATCGTTCCGCCGACATTTTTCTTCCATCTTGTTTCCCGGATCTTCTTTACGTTTATCGGAAGCCTCTTATTAGGCTATTTCTTACTGTATATGAACCGTAGGTCACTGAATGATTAATATCGTCTTGTTCGAACCGGAAATCCCGCAGAATACGGGCAATATCATGCGTACCTGCAGTGTCTTCGAGATGAAACTTCATCTGATCGAACCCTTTGGATTCATTCTGGATGATAAGCATCTCAGACGCAGCGGTCTGGACTACCGCAACGAAATGGAATATGTCGTATATCCTAATTGGGATCATTTTATTCGGAACAAGAAAGGGCAGTTCGTCTACTTCACGAGATATGCCCTGAAATCATTTGAAGAATGCGTCTTCGACAAGGATAAGGACATCTACCTAGTCTTTGGCAAAGAATCGACGGGCATCGATAAGCAGATCCTCAAGCAGCACCTAGATGAATGTTACAGGATACCGATGCGCAAAGATGCACGCAGCCTGAATCTGTCCAACTGTGTCGCGATCGGCGCTTACGAATGCTTAAGACAGATCGGATTTGGCGATCTGAGTCCCAGAGAATACATTAAAGGAGAAGATTTTTTACTGAAATGTTAAAGATTTGTGTCGCATCCGATAATCACGGAGATGAAGCATCGTTGCAGAAGATATTAAGCGATAATCCTGCTTGCGATTATTATTTTCATCTGGGCGATTCGATGCGTGATCCGAAGGAAATAGAACCTTTTATCAGTGTCAAAGGAAACAATGACTGGTATTTCGATTATCCGAAACACCGGATCATCGATCTGGAGGGACACAGGATCCTGATGCTCCATGGGGATGGTTATACATATTCGATGAACACATTCGTGTTTAAGGCGCAAAGTCACAATGCGGATATCGTGCTGTTCGGACACACACATATGTTCTGCGATGAACTGTTCGCCGGGATCCATTTCATCAACCCGGGAAGCTGCTGGCGAAACCGTGATATGACAGCACCTTGTTATGCAAGATTATATCTTGATAAAGAAACGGTCAGAGTGCAGAGGATCGATCTGTAACGATATTTGATATGAAAAGAAAACCATTGATTCTATATTTAAGTATATTTGTTTTCTTTTTGACAATTGCGATCGGGATCGCAGGTTGTTTTTTATATGATGGCAAAATGAAAGAGATCAGCAACTCGAATCAGTTGCTGGAGAAACAGCTGCAGCTGGTGATCAAAGATAATGAACTTATCAGTCAAAGAATCAGTGAAATCGATGAAAAGATCGAAAGTTACAGGCAGGATGATAAATATGAGGAACTCGCTTTATGGAAAAGGCTAAGAAAACAACTCGCATCGCAGTTATCGTCCTGAACATATGTTCATTATTAATGATAGGAGCATTGTTGTTTTTCTATCAGAAATTTGATGCCAATATCATGAAAAATCAGGATAGGAACGCTTTCCTGACCTCACAGGTTGAGGAACAGAATCAGCTGACAGATGATTTAAGCCTTGTTTTTAAAGAAAAACAGGAAGAACTGCAGTCATATAACGACTTTGAAAAACTCATTCTAGACGAAAAGGAAGCATATTACAACGATATTCTCGATCTGGAACAGAAGGTTCTGAAAGGGGAGACCAAAAAGAAAATCGCCTATCTGACCTTCGATGACGGACCCTATACATTATCTGAAAGCTTTCTTGATGTACTGGATGAATATGAAGTCAGAGCCACTTTCTTCTATCTGATGAAATCGACGGAAACAGGTTATGAGAATGAAAACGAGACATATGATCATATCTATCGCAGAATCATCCGTTCCGGTCATACGTTAGGAAATCATACCGCATCCCATAAGTTTGGTGAAGAAGGCGTTTATCAGTCAGCAGAATATTTTATCCAGGATCTGTTAAAGAACCGCTTGTTTATCTATAACCGTTATGACTATATGACGACCATCATGCGATTCCCGGGAGGAAGCCAGACATCATCAATGGCTCCCGCCATTTTTGAAAGACTGAAAGATGTCGACTATGTCTATGTTGATTGGAATACCCAGACAGGAGACGGAGGAAAGAATGTCTTATCTGTAGAAACTTATACAAACAATGTATTAAACGATACGGAAGGAAAAGATATCCTGGTCGTACTGATGCATGATTATTCCTATAATACCTTGAAAGCATTGCCTGATATCATCACGGGATTAAGGAAACAGGGATATATCCTGCTCCCGTTATGCGATCGATCTGTCATGTGTCATTAAGTATTTGACATATCGGTTCGAATATGTTTAAATAAAAAAGCAATAAAAAGCATGTAGAAAGCAGAAGTCTCACTTCTCACCTGACGTTCAAAGAACCTGGGTAATGTATTGCTACAAGATTGTAACGATATTTCAAGTGAGACCAAGTCTCACTTTTTATTTAAATCAGGGGGTAAAAAACTATAGCACAGAAACGTAGCAATGATGACCTGGTAAACGAAAGCATCCGTTTCAAGGAAGTAATGGTCATCGATCAGGAAGGAAATCAGCTAGGCACGATGTCATCCTATGATGCCATCAATATCGCCTACGAACACGATCTGGATCTTCTCTGCGTTGCGCCGAACGCCAAGCCGCCGGTATGCAAGATACTGGACTACGGAAAATACCGTTTTGAAGCCCAGAAGAAGGCCAAGGAAGCGAAAAAGAACCAGCAGGTGACGGAAATGAAAGCGATCCGCTTATCGCCTGTCATCGACACCCATGACTTCGAAACGAAGCTGAAACAGGTCAGAAAGTGGCTGGAAGGCTCTTCCCGTGTCAAGATCGATATGCGTTTCAGAGGAAGGATGATGACCCGCCAGGAAGTCGGTCTCAAGATCATGCACGAATTCATCGATTCATTATCGGATATCGCCAATGTCGACAAGGAACCGAAACTGGATGG
>JAFRVK010000011.1 GCA_017441765.1 Erysipelotrichaceae bacterium | reverse complement strand
CGCGACACCGGAAGTGAAGAAAGCGATCAACAGGCTTCTGGATAATCTGAAAGACGGTGCACCGCTGAATCTTCTGTCACAGTTCATGCCCATTCAGTACGCCAGAGTCAGGGATGGATCATTGAAAAACGATCCGAAGGAGCTGATCCTCAACAGGATCGGAGATGCGATCGACGATTATCTCTACGCGACAAGGCAGAGAGAACTGCTGCGTTGACCGTAAAACATTTATCGACAAGAAAAGAAGACCAAATTCGGTCTTCTTTTCTTTAGTTTGAACGCATCTGGATCCGAAGATTTCCCAGTGCCGTCGCCTCAATCGGAAGGGCAATGACTTTCTTGCCGGTATACTCTTCTGTGAGTCTGTTCAGGAACTGATTTCTGGCTCCCCCGCCGACGATATACAGCTTTGCATAAGTCCTGCCGGTATTGTGTTCCAGCTCTTCGATTGCCTTTTTGTAAGATAACGCTAACGACTTGAAAGCACAGCGGAAATAATCGTATGCGTTTTCGGGTTTTACAGAAAGAAGATCATCGAATGCCTGTTTCATACTGGAAGGTGCCAGCAGCGAATCATGATTCGCATCCAGTACTTCGTCATATGCACTTTCTTCCGCCTTCAGGACGATATCGGAGATCTTCTCATCCGGGCAGAGTTCCTTCTGCAGCTCATTGACGATCCACATGCCCATGATGTTCTTCTGATAGCGGTTGTAGCTGACACCCCCCTCGTTGGAGTAGTTGGCTTTCATTGAATCGACATCCGTGATCGGTTTTTCCGTCCTGACACCCAAAAGTGACCAGGTACCGGAAGAGATATATAATTCATTGCCTTCCATCGGAATGCCTTCCACGGCAGAACCGGTATCGTGGGT
Source organism: Erysipelotrichaceae bacterium (assembly GCA_017441765.1). GTDB lineage: Bacteria > Bacillota_I > Bacilli_A > Erysipelotrichales > Erysipelotrichaceae > Colivicinus. Next base: position 796 of record JAFRVK010000011.1, on the reverse strand, counting down.
CGCACATAAGACGGCCTTGATGCCTTCATATTCGCCAAGCATTTCCCCCGGTTGATACAGTTGTTTGAACAGATGTTTCGGCAGACCCAGCCTTTCGATGATCCCTTCATCAAATTTCAATGTCTCATGATCGATCATGCCGGTGGTCGTGGCATTGGTGAATTCCTTCTTCTTGACTCCCGTCAGCTTATATAAGAGATATTCGGGAATCATCAGGAAATCAGTAACATCTTCCAGTCTTCCCTGTTTCTTATCGTCATAGAGCTGATAGATCGTATTGAAGGGTTGGAACTGGCAGCCGGTATGTTCATAGAGCTCCTCAAACGGAATCAGCGAATGAACTTCTTCGATCACTCTTTCCGTCCTGGCATCTCTGTAGGCGTAGACCGGGCAGACTTCCTCATCGTCTTTAATCAGGACATAGTCCACACCCCAGGTATCGATGGACAGGGATTCGATCTTGTATTTCTGCTTTGCGATGGCAATTCCTGTCTTGACTTCTTCAAGCAGATGACCGACTTCCCAGATCAGGTGTCCGTCCTTTTCTTCGACGCCGTTATGAAAGCGATAGACTTCTTCGGTCTTTATTTCATTCTCTTCAAGCCAGCCGACGATATGCCTTCCGGAAGAAGCACCGATATCGATCGCCAGATAATACTTCATTCAGGTTTTTCTCCGATCTCGTAGGTCTTTCTTTCGTAGAGATACTTCTCGTCAATCTCCACGTTAAATGCCTTGCCGATATCTCTGAAGCCCTGCGGTTCGATCGTGTTGAGCTTTCTGTCCGTCATAGACT
>JAFRVK010000052.1 GCA_017441765.1 Erysipelotrichaceae bacterium | reverse complement strand
TGGCCACATAGACCCCGCTGGCCGAAGCATGCGAGAGCGAATGGGTCACCCCTGAACAGTCACCGATCACAAAGAGATTCTTATGTATCGTTTCCAGATGTTCATCCAGTTGTAATTCCATATTATAGAACTTAACTTCCACTCCGTAAAGCAACGTTTCATCATTTGCTGTACCCGGTGCGATCTTGTCCAATGCGTAGATCATCTCGATGATATCATCCAGGATCCGTTTTGGAATGACCAGGCTCAGATCTCCAGGTGTCGCCTTTAATGTTGGAGTGATGAAAGAACTTGCGATCCTATCTTCCGTCGAACGCTTTCCTCTCAAGAGATCGCCGAAACGCTGGACGATGACTCCCCCTCCCAGCATATTCGAGAGTCTGGCGATCGATTCGCCATAGCCGTTGGAATCATGGAACGGATTGGTGAAGTGTTTCGATACCAGCAACGCGAAATTGGTGTTCTCTGTCTGTTTAGCGGGATCCTCATAGGAGTGCCCATTGACCGTGATGATCCCGTTGGTGTTTTCATTGACCACGATTCCTTTCGGATTCATGCAGAAGGTACGTACCCTGTCCTGATACTTGGAAGTCCGGAAGACGATCTTTCCCTCATATAATTCATCGGTCACATGGGAGAAGATCTCATAAGGAAGCTCGACCCTTACACCGATATCGACCCGGTTGGACTTGGTCGGGATCCCAAGATCGTCACTGACTTTTTCCATCCACTTGCTGCCGGAACGGCCTGCGGAGATGACACAGTACTTGCTTCTGAAAGAAGAGTCTTTCGTATTAAGAATATAACTGTCATCTTCTTTCAAGACCTCCAGCACTTCTTCACGGAAATAGAAATCGACTTTCTCGCTTAATTCCTTATACAAACTGCTCAAGACTTCGAAATTGATATCCGTGCCCAGGTGTCTTACTTTCGCATCCAGAAGATGCAGACCGTTCCGGATGCATTCGGTCTTCAGATGGGAACTGGCAGTGCTGTACAGTTTCGTCTTTCCTCCGCCATGTGCCACATTGATGCTGTCGACATAATTCATCAGTTCCAGAGCTTTCTGCTTACCGATGTGTTCATACAAGGTACCGCCAAAATCGTTGGTGATATTATACTTTCCGTCCGAAAAAGCTCCTGCTCCTCCAAAACCGTTCATGATGGCACAAGGCTGACATTTCATACATTTCATGATCTTTTCTCCATCGATCGGACATTTACGGCTCTCCAGCTTGTTTCCGCATTCGATCATGGCGATCCTTAATTCAGGAGCCAGTTTCTTCAGTTCATAAGCCGTAAAGATACCGCCGGGACCTGCACCGACGATGGTCACATCATAATCATACATCGTTTTCATATCATATTAATATTATCAAAAATAATAGGAAAAGGTTTATAATATTCCCGTTAGAGGTACAAAACATGACTAGATATTCAGGAACTGTTTCCAGAGGGCTTCGTGCTCCGATCATCCGTGAAAGAGATGACCTGGTTCAGATCATTCCTAAGCTGGTAAAAGATGCCAGTGAAAATGATCATTTCGAATTGCACGACCGTGATGTCGTTTCGATCACCGAATCGATCGTTGCCCGCAGTCAGGGAAACTACTGCTCGATCGATGATATCGCCCAAGATATCAGAAACAAGCTTGGCGGTGAAGACATCGGTGTGATTTTTCCGATCACTTCCAGAAACCGTTTTGCGGTACTGCTGAGCGGTATCGCCAGAGGCGCGAAGAAGATCTATCTGATGCTTTCCTATCCATCGGATGAAGTCGGAAATGCGTTTCTGACTTACGACGATCTGGATGCCAAAGGGATCGATCCGTATAACGATGTCCTCAGCGAAGAAGAATATCTCAAACTGTTTGGCGAACCGTTGCATGAATTTACCGGCGTCAACTATATGAGCTTCTATAAGCAGCTGATCAACGAACAGGGATGCGATTGCGAGATCATCTTTGCGAATCAGGCAAAGACGATCCTGAATTATACAAACAATGTCCTGACTTGCGATATCCATACCCGCAAGAGATCCAAGAGGATACTCAAGAAAGCAGGAGCAAATGTGTACGGTCTCGATGATATCATGACAGCTCCGATCAATGGTTCCGGTTACAATGAACAGTACGGATTATTAGGTTCCAATAAGGCGACCGATGACAAGGTCAAACTCTTCCCGAGAGATGCCCAACCGATCGTAGAAGGCATTCAGCAGAGACTGTTTGAACTGACAGGCAAGCACATGGAAGTCATGATCTATGGTGATGGCGCCTTCAAGGATCCTCAGGGCAAGATCTGGGAACTGGCCGATCCGGTCGTTTCTCCGTTTTATACAAAAGGTCTGAAAGGCACACCGAATGAAGTGAAGATCAAGTATCTGGCAGACAACAATTATGCCAATTTAAACGGCCAGGAACTGCAGGATGCGATCAAAGATTCGATCAAAGCGAAAGATGCCAATCTGGTCGGCCAGATGGTATCAGAAGGCACGACGCCCAGACAGCTGACGGATCTGATCGGTTCGCTTTGTGACCTGACGAGCGGTTCCGGTGATAAAGGAACGCCGGTCGTACTGGTTCAGGGGTATTTCGACAACTATACGACTGATTGATCGCTATAAGTCATGTATAAACAAAAGGTCATCCGCGGTGAACTAGTAAGCTAAAAGTAGACACAGGAAAAAGTCATATAAGGCTTAATCCCAAGTCTACTTTTTCTTATGATTGAAATGAAGGAGAAAATATCTATGGGAATTGGAAGGCCTAAGGGCTCTAAGAATAGGAAGTATTC
>JAFRVK010000051.1 GCA_017441765.1 Erysipelotrichaceae bacterium | reverse complement strand
TTCCAGAGTGTTCAGATATTCCATCAGGCATTCTTCCAGCATGGCATTTCCTTCCGCCATGATCTTCTTGCCCTTCTTGCCGATCGAGGAAGAAAGACGCAGGCTGTCATACCAGTGTTCGCCTCCGTCGTATTCCGGAAGATCCTTATACTTTTCTTTGATCTGTTCGAAGCCGGAAAGATCCTCGTCATGCAGAGCGGTCTTGTACATCTCGAACAGACACATGTCGTTGCCCATCGCCTGGACGGTATCGATGTTGCAGAAGGAAAGATCTTTCTCAAACGGCGTGATAACGTAGGTCTCCATCTTCATCATTCCCAGCATGGCTTTCATTTCCATCAGGAAGAGGTTGCCGACACCTTCGATCTCGTAAGCATCGCAGAGGATGTTGGTGGCACCTTTCTTGATCTTCTGCAGGTTCTGCATGTCTCTTTTGGTCAAAGTGTAACGTTTCTTCAGTTCTTCTAAAATCTTTTCTTTCATCTTCTTCTCCTCGTCTATATGATATCCTGAAACTTGCTGCAAGTGCTGCTGATGCCCTGGTAGAATGCCAGGGCTTTTTTAATATCGTCTTCATCCGGATGGCCTTTGGATGTGCCTCCGATCAGCTTGAAAGGACCGAAGGTGTTGTATCCGAAGCAGGAATACTTTCCCAGGATGTTTGCGTCTTTCCCTTTGAGGGAATCATTCATAGACGCAGAGAAATCCCTGTTCATCGCGCTGGTCGTCAGAAAAAAGATCTTCTTGTTTACCGGAAGATTCTTTCTGGCAAAATTCCGTATCGCCTGATGGTATTTTCCGGCATAGATCCCGGAAGCGAAGCCGATGAGGTCGTAGGATGAAAGGTCTTTCTCTTTTACGACTGTCGCATCGACGGTTTCAACGCCACATTCTTTTGCGATCGCTTCGACGACTTTACGGGTATTTCCATGATGTGTGGAAGCATAGATAATGATCGGTTTCATAGCGATTTCCTTTCTGCTCCGATATCGAAGTGACATTTAACAATGCCCAGGTCGACCTGACTGAACGGTCCCTTGCGGTCGATGAAATCGACGGTATCGTCGTCATTCAGACGGATCAGGAATTTCTGCTGGTTGATGGCAGTCGGCGCAAGCAGAGCCATTTTCGCGCCTTCTGTGAACCATTCCGGCCGTTCCGCTTTTCCTTCCGTGACCTGCTCGATGCTTTTGGAACGGTGCTGCCTTCCCTGATCCTTACCGTAACCGACGGCGATCGTGATGACCAAACGTTCCCCTTCCCTGATCTCTGCTGTCAGCCCCTTCTTATTGAACATGCCGGCCCAGCAGGTATTCAGGCCGAGTGTCTGCAGATAAAGGACCAGTTTCTCGCCATAGTAACCGATCTCCTGATCCAGGTTTTCTTCGTCAGGACCGACACAGGCGATCACGCTGGGTGCCGTGCTTAAGCCCATCGTCTTGTTCATGAACCGGTTGTAGGTGTTTCCTGCTTCGGCAACAAACTGCAGATGCAGGCCGGATATTTCGTTCAATTCCCTGATTTTTTCTTCGATCAGCCGAACAGTCTCCGGTGCGATCGGTTTGTCCTGATAGTTTCTTACCGTGTGCCTTGCCAGGATCGCTTCTTTTTCTGTCATTGATCTTTCCTCCAAAGGGATTATATCTTCACTTTCATACTACAATATTTCGTTTTGTTTCTACAGATGAACGCTATTAAAAACGACTATGTATTGGCTTTCTGTCTCTTACGATCATCTGTGACAGGCGTGGTATAATTGTAACGATCAGAGATTCAAAACAATATATCAAAATAGGGATGTGCTTATGAATAAACCTGGAAACAAGTCTTACTTTGTGTGGCTGATGGTCGTGCTGACTGTCATCTATATCGTTGATGAGATCGCTTCGGCTATGAACGGTTCGATGCAGCCTTATGTGCTGATCGATCTGTTCAAGGTGCCGGATGGAAACATTCTGTCGCAGGAATACGCAAAGGCGGTGGCGACAGCGACCCTGCTGTCGATTCCGGGCTACTGCTTCATGTTTCTGACACCCTTCTACAAGTCCCTGGCGGACCGTTTCGGCAGGAAGCTGTTTCTGATCCTCAACACAACGATCATGGGGCTGGGTCTGCTGGTGAGTTTCCTGGCTCCGGATTACTACATCTATGTCGCAGGTATCCTGATGGTTACCTTTGTGCAGACCAACGATATGCAGGTGATGTACATCATGGAGACGGCACCGGAGCAGCATCGTGCCAAGCTTTGTTCCATCACGAAAGCCATCGCTTTAGCAGGCGTGTCGCTGATCGGGGTCTGCCGCAAGCTGTTCTATGATCCGTCTGTCCTGTCTTCCTGGCGCAAGGTTTTTCTCATTCCTGCCTTGCTGGGAATCTTTGCGGGACTTGGATCGATCCCGTTTGTCAGGGAAACTCCGGTCTTTCTGAATCGCAAGAAGAAAGAAGAAGTCAAGGAAAAACCTGCCAGCAATGGCGGTGTCCTTCCTGCTTTCCGGTATATCTTCAGGAACAGGCAGATGCGTTCCATCTGTTTTGCGGGTTTTGTCTTCTGTCTGGCGACCGGCGTGACCAGCTACTATACGACCATTACAGGCGCGGCTGTTTCAACCGGAGCACTGACGGAAGCGGATCTGAATCTGTTCATGATCCTCTATCCTTTCGTGAATGCGTTCGTCACCTTCTTCTCCGGTTTCTTTTCCGATCGGCTGGGAAGAAAGAAGGCAAGCGTGCTTCTTTCCGGAATTGCTGCTGTGGGCCTGTTTGTGTTTGTGCTGGGTACCAGATTCGGCTGGAGTCCGCTATTGATCGCATTAGGTTACGGGGTCTTTATCGGAGGGCTCTGGTCGGTGTCCGATACAATGATCCTGGTCATGGCCGGAGAGAGTACGCCGACTGAATTGCGTGCTTCCGTCTATGGTGCCAACGGGATGATCTCGGGTATCGGGATGCTGATGGGGATCATGGTGATGGTGCTTGGAATCAACCTGGTCGGTTCGGATAATGTGGGGCTTCTGTCGCTGGTGACGACGCTGCCGTTTATCCTGCTGGCTATGGTACTGCTGATGAAGAATGTCAAAGAAACGAACGGACAGGATCTGAATGATGTGGAGGTGAACTGATGTCTAGAGAGAATGTGGAACGTATCCGTCGCGAATGGAAAGAAGGCGACGCCAAGCGGGATGCGGGGCTGACGGTCCCGGAAGATCTGAAACGGTTTATCGATATCACGTATGGACCGTATGAGGAAAACCTGCTGGATGTCTATGTGCCGATTGATACGAAAAATCCGCTTCCGACGATCATTTCGATCCATGGCGGAGGCTGGGTCTATGGCGATAAGGAACTCTATTCCCATTACTGCATGAGGCTTGCGCAAAGAGGGTTTGCGGTCGTGAACTTCACTTACCGCCTTGCGCCTGAACATCACTATCCGGCTGCGCTGGAGGACTGTTTTGCGGTCTTCTCCTGGGTCAGACAGCATCATGATGAATATTATATCGATGAGAAGAATCTCTTCGTATTGGGCGATTCTGCGGGCGGACAGCTGACGCATCAGTGCATGACCATTCTGACCAATCCGGAATATCGGAAACTCTTTGATCTGAAGGTTCCGGAGGATTTCAAGGTCAACGCCTGCGCACTCAACTGCGGCGTCTATTCGTTCGGCGTGAACCGTTTCATCAAGCCAAGCGATTCTTCGATGATGACGGATTATCTTCCTGAAAACTACAAGGATTATCTGAAACAGTATCCTGTCACCAGGAACATGACCAGAGACTTCCCACCGACCTTCGTCATGACGGCGTATCATGATTTCCTGAAATTCATGGCCAAGCCTCTCTACAACAAACTGAGGAAACTCGGTGTCGAAGCGGAATATCACATCTACGGAAGCAAGGAGCAGAAAGAGATCGGACATGTCTTCCATCTGAATTGCCGTTCCGAGCTGGCGGACCGATGCAACGATGAAGAATGCGCATTCTTTAGGAAACATCTCAGATAAACGGATACAAAACACACAAAAAGCAGGTTCACATCGAACCTGCTTTTCTAATGATTCAAAGTCTTAATCAAGCGAGAGAATCAACGATCGCTTCCAAGGAAGCTTCGATTCCCCTGACGACATCATCCTTAGACAAGGAAGCTGTCTCCTTCTTATTCATGACCTGTTCATGAAGATACGGAACATGCATGAATCCGCCGATCGTATTCGGGAATTCCTTATCGATATAATAGAGGACTCCATACATCAGATGGTTGCACACATAGGTACCGGCTGTATTTGAAACCGCAGCAGGCACGTTTGCAGCCTTCATATATTCCACCATCTTCTTGATCGGAAGCGTAGAGAAATACGCAGCAGGTCCATCCGCCATAACAGGTTGATCAACCGGCTGATTGCCTTCGTTATCAGGAATCCTTCCATCATCGCAGTTGATTCCGATCCTCTCCGGCGTGATCTCGTATCTTCCGCCTGCCTGGCCGATCAGCAGGACCGCATCAAAAGTATCTTTCTTCATCGCTTCATGTACGGTTTCGATCGCTTTACCGAAAACGACCGGAACATAGCACTTCACGATCTGGGCGCCTTTGATTTCGTCTTTGACCAGCTTTACAGCTTCTTTCGCAGGGTTGATCGATTCGCCACCGAAGGGTTCGAAACCTGTTAACAGTATTTTCATGTTACTCCTTTGATTAGAATGCCAGAACGAGCAGCAGCACGACATGGATCAGCAGCATGCATACCGCGAACGGAATCTGCGAAGCGATGACAGAATATTTGTTCTTCGTTTCAAGCAGAGCCGCAGGAACGATATTGAAGTTGGCAGCCATCGGCGTGCACAGCGTACCACAGTAAGCGGCAGTCAGACCTAACGCACCGACAACGATCGGATCTGCACCCTGGTTGATCAGGAACGGAACACCGATACCGGTCATGATGACGGTAAATGCAGCGAAGCCGTTGCCCATGATCATCGTGAACAGAGCCATGCCTAAGCAGTAGATGAAGCAGGCGATCAGGATGTTGTTCTCAGGAACGACCATCGATACATAGTAGGAGACCGCTTCACCGACACCGGCAGCTGTAAACAGAGCGCCTAACGCAGACAGGAGTTGCGGCAGGATACCTGTCGTAGAGACATTGTCCATCAGTCTTGCGCCATCGATTGCCGCATACTTCGGAGCCGCTTTGGTCAGCAGCAATACAGCGATTAAAGCAACCGCACCGGAAAGACCGATCGCGTTGTTTGCTGTCAGCCACTTGAGTGCTTCAACCTTGGAACCTAATGTCGCACCGACAACCGCGACGACCGCGATGCACAGTGCAGGGATAAAGATCTTATATCCCAGTTCATCCGCATGCTTACGGACTTCCACAGGATCCGGTACATCATTCTTGGACTGAACGACGCCACCGATTGCAGTCAGGCAAGCCATGACGACGATTGCAGCACCAACCAGCCATTTCGGGACCCAAGGTCCGGCAATGAATGTAAACGCAAGCAGGAACCAGAAAGCGGCAGTTGTAGCTTTCTTCGTGCAGCCTTCATCTTTTAATGCTTTGACACCGACAAGAATGAAGACCAAACCGATAATGCAATAGAATACTTCACCTAAAATCTGAGCCGCAGTCATTATTTCTTACCTCCTTTGCTTGCACGATCCAGCTGCTTATCCAGCCACAGGTTTCTGGCAATACCAAGAACCATGGAGATGACCGCAACCGGAATCGACCATTTCGCAACCTGCAAAGCGATTGCGCCGGTATCGCCTAAGCCTAAAGTTTCCGCCAGGAATCCGGCAATCAGCAACGTTCCGGAAGAACCCATGAAGCAGTTCTGCGCGAAGAAGTTGCCATAGTTTTCCGCACCGGCAGATCCGCCCTTGATGATGTCTGACATCTCGTCATTCAGTTCGCCATATTTGGCAACAGCAGCACCTTCTGCCATAGGAACGACGACCGGACGTACGAACTGCGGGTGACCGCCTAATCGGATGGAGAAGGCAGCAGCCAGCGTTCTGATGGCTTCGTAAACGATAATGACTCTGCCGGCAGTCGCAGACTTGATCGAACGAATGAAGTCGATTGCCTTTTCTTTCAATCCGTATCTTTCACAGATACCGATTGCAGGTAAAGTCAGAACGAAGAGTGTAGCAGTTCTCTGAGAAACGAAGGAGTTGCCCAGAGTGGTCAGAATGTCCATGATGCTCATGCCACCGACCAGGCCGGTAACAAGACCAGCAAGGACAACGGTAGCGATCGTATCAAACTTCAAGACTAATCCGACGACAACGATTGCCACACCAATTAATCTGATAAGCATAATCACATACCCCCTTATGTAATACCCCAATTATAGATGAAAAAAACATTTTATGCAAATGTTTCCATTAGTCATGAAAATAATTTCAATTTAGTTACATTTTATTCAATGATGTTTCTGTCATCGACGACGAAGGCTGCTTCCAGGACATGGGAGATGATGTTCTCGGTCTCCCTGCGGTCTTTTCCAGTCATCTGCATCAGTTCTTCGATCTTCCAGATGTGTTTTTCCATCAGTTTCTTGGGATAGATCCTTAGCTCATCCAACAGCTGTTTAAAGATGTAGGCGATCATGATCAGAGGGATGCCGATCAGTACTCTTGGCAGGGTGAATTCGATTGCAAACTTTCCGTCATGGATAAACAGCAGAAAGAAGAGCCCTACCGTCAGCGCACTTAAGATAAAGGAATAAAAAAGGATGTCAAAACGCGGGCTTTTGTAGCGGATGATCTTGATCGGCTTGCTGAAGTCGTATCTTGTCGGTTTTTTCATAATCGGTCCTTATATAGTATGATTGTAACATAAGGGAAAAGTATATGATCAATATCGACAAAGGCGTATCTATCATCCTGCATGACTGGCTGAACGTGAGAAAAGATGAACTCATTCATTTCATTACGGATGAGAAACATCTGAAGGAAGCGGAAGCGATCGGCCGCTGGGCGGATGGAGCGGACGCGGTACTCAAGACCACGGTGCTGCCTTCCCATGTGATCCAGGATGGCGAGGTCATCGAGAAGATGGTCGGGATCCTGTCCAATGAGAATGTCATCATCGGAGCGACCAACTATTCTTTCATTACCACCAACGCCATCAAGACGGCTGTCAGCAACGGTGCGCGTTTTCTGTCGATCCCGTTGTCCTGTACAGATGGAACATCGTTGTTGGAGAACGATTTCATCCTGATGAATACCAATGAAGCAAAGCGGAATGCCAGGAAGCTGATTTCTTATATCAATGGTGCGGAACGGATCAGAGTAACCACAAAACTGGGTACTGATCTTTCCTTATCCATCAAAGGCAGAAAACCGGGTTCCTTCTACGGACAGGCACGCCGGTCGAAAGAGACGGCTTCTGCTTCATTCGAAGTCTATGTCGCTCCAATGGAAGATTCCATGAATGGCGTACTCTACCTGGATGCTTCAATCGGTTATGTGGGCCTTGTGAAGAATCCGATCAGGATCGTCTATAAAGACGGAACGATGATCAGCGCCGAATCCGAAGGTGACGACGCAGAGAAACTGCTGAATTATATCGATTCCTTCCACGACAGAACCATGTACAAGCCGGGGGAATTCGGTATCGGCCTGAACAAGCGCTCCAGAGTCAGAGGCGTCTGCTACATCGAAGATGAATCTACCTATTCGACCTTTCACATCGGCATGGGCCGCAATATCGCTTTAGGCGGCGTTCAAGAAGCGGCAGGACATTTCGATATTGTCACGAATCGGCCGAATATCTATATCGACGACATGCTGATCATGAAAGAAGGGGAGATCTTTATCTGATTTTTGAGTCGTTACTTAAACAAGAAATCATACACTGCCAAACATGAAGAACCAGATCTTTAATCCCTATCTTCCCAATTACGAATACATTCCCGACGGCGAGCCGCATGTCTTTGGAGACAGGCTCTATGTCTTCGGCTCCCACGACCGTTTCGGAGCTTCTTTTTTCTGCGACAACGATTATGTCCTGTGGAGCGCTCCTATCAACGATCTGTCGGAATGGACATGCCATGGGGTCATCTATACAAAGGATCAGGACCCTCTGAACCGGAAGGAACTCAACCCGCTGTTTGCTCCGGATGTGTGTCAGGGAACAGACGGAAGATACTATCTGTACTATTGCCCCTGCAATACCAGGTCGATCGGTGTCGCGGTCTGCGATACGCCTTCCGGACGTTATGGATTTCTGGGACATGTATGTGATGGAAACGGTCAACTGATCGGGCAAAGAGAAAACGATCCTTATCCTTTCGATCCGGCTGTTCTGGTCGATGATGGAAATGTTTTTCTCTATGTCGGTTTCTCGCCTGATCTGAATTGGGATTTCATGGAAAAAGAGTTCGGAACGGTGCCGCTGCAGTCCGGTCCGTTTGTGATCAGGCTCAGCGATGACATGCATACGATTTTAACGAAGCCTAAGAAAGTCATTATCACGGACTGTCCTGATCCGGGTCATGATTTCTTTGAAGCTTCTTCGATCCGCAAGATCAACGGTTTCTACTATTTCGTCTATTCTTCCTGGAACTCCCACGAACTGTGCTATGCGATCGGCGCTGATCCCGAAGGGCCTTTCACCTATAAAGGCATCCTTCATGACAACGGAGATATCGGCATCGTCGATGAAGACCGCAGGGTATCCTATACCGGAAACAACCACGGTTCGCTTGTGGAAGTGAATGGCCAATGGTATGTCTTCGGTCACCGCCAGACCTTCTGGTGCTCCTATGCCCGGCAGGGTGTCGCGGAGAAAGTGTATCTCAAAGAAGATGGTACTTTTGATCAGGCAGAAATGACCAGCTGCGGTCTGAATGAAGGAGATCTGCTTCCGGAAGGAAGTTATGGGACCTATATCGCCTGTCATTTGACCGCAAAGGATGGAGCGATCCATTATGTCGATCTCTGTGATGATAACATGAGAAACAATCATCCTGCTTTCATTCAGGATGGAGAAGACCGCGAGAAGGATCCGAACCAGTACATCACAAACATGCGGGACGGTTCTGTCGCAGGCTTCAAGTATTTCTCCTACAAACAAAACATTAATCTATCCGTAAAGACCAGAGGGGATGAAGGTCTGTTTGAAGTGAGAACCGCTTTTGGTGGAGAACCTGTCGCTGAAATTACGCTTGTTTCTTCAGAAGACTACATCGATAGTGAAGCGGTCTCCTGTGTGATTCCGCCTTGCGAAAAGTTTGCTTTATATTTTACCTATAAAGGCAAGGGCAGGATCGATTTCTATGATTTTACTTTCCACAGATAATCCTTGCCATATCTGAATCATTTCCTTTATGAACATTCTTGATGAAGTATTCTCGCGCTACATACCTGATTACAAGAAGCTGAAAGCTTACGGTTTTCGTACGGACAACGGTTTCTTCATCTATGAGAAAGAAATCATGGATGGCGCTTTCCTTGCGCAGATCCGGATCGATGAAAAAGGAAAGATCGAAGGAAAGCTGATCGATCGCGACCTGAACGAAGAATACACCAATATCTACACCGCACATTACGGAGCATATGTCTCCATCGTCCGGGAAGCCTATACCGCTCTTTTGGAAGAAATCAGAGACGGCTGTTTCAGGAAACAGTCTTTCATTTCCCCGCAAAGCCGAAGGATCGCTGCTTACATGCAGAAAGAGTATGGCGCAAGACCTGAATTCGTCTTCAAGAAATTTCCGGATTATGCGGTATTCCGAAACAACGGCAAGTGGTTCGCCATCATCATGAATATCGCAGGAAAAAAGATCGGTACCGATGTGGAAGAAGTCGAGATCATCGATGTCCGTTCGGATCCCTGCAGTATCGCTTCCCTGAAAGACGAGAAAGGTTTTCATGAAGCTTATCACATGAATAAGGACAGCTGGATCACGATCGAACTGAACGACAGCGTCGACGACGAGATCATCTTTTCCATGATCGACGCATCCTATTTGAAGACGGAACTGTTCGATGCCTGGCTTGTTCCAGCGAATCCGAAATACTATGACGTCGTCGGCGAGTTTGACCGCAACGATGAGATCCTCTGGAAACAGTCCAGCGATATTCATGTGGGAGATATCGTCTATCTTTATGTCGGGGCACCTTATTCCACGGTTTTATATAAAAGCGAAGTCGTTGAATCAGATATTCCTTACGAATACAAAGGAAAGGATCTCTCGATCAGCAGGGTCATGAAGATCAAGAAACTGAAACGCTACCCGGAAGGCAAATATACTTTCGAATATCTCAACCTGCTGGGGATCCGGGCTGTCCGCGGTCCGAGAAGGATCAGGAAAGAAATATCCGAGAAATTCGTTTGATCGTTTTCTCATAAGTATTTAAAAAGATCGTTTCCATGCGGAATCGATCTTTTCGGTTGGTTGCGTTTTATCTTTTGACAGGTTTCAGACAGATGTTTTCCGCGTCTTCCGCGTTCTTTCCGACATAGAGTGTCACTTCTTCAGGAATGACCATCTGTCCCTTTTGTTTATCGTAGAGACGCAGGGCATGTTTCGCTATCGTGATATGACATTCCTTGTCTTCACCCGCTTTCAGGAAGATCCGTTTGAAACCTTTCAGAAGCTTATGCGGTTTTCCATCAATGTCTGAGCCCGCAAATACCAGAGATACATACGGTTTCAGGGATCATCGAGATCTTCCGTATGTTGAGTGAAAGAAATGGCTATGAGCTTGTAAGCCATGATCGGGCGGATGATCTGCTTCTTGTTCGTATGCGTAAATGGCGGGATTATCTCGATGAACACACGACGCTTTCGATCAGCCTGGATGATCTTGCGAAAGAGGGACAGCTTTCCGTTACCTACATTTCCCATCTCTTCCGTGACTATTTCGGGATCTCCTTTCAGGAGTACCTGAACAATCTCCGCTTCGAGAAAGCCCTCTATCTTTTGAACAGCACCAAGATGCCGGTCTTCGATCTGGCGCTGGCGGCAGGATTCTCTGATCCGAAGTACCTCAATGAACAGTTCCGCAAGCACTTCGGCTGTTCCGTCAAGACTTACCGCAGATCCAACACGGAATCCTTCGACCGAAACGAAAAGAGACCTTCGCTTTCCGAGAAGATCTCTTACGATGAAGAAGCGCTGCGGCTTCTGGATTCGCTGTGCTGATGCGGATGTGCATGAAAACAGCCTTGTGATGATGACACAGGGCTGTTTTTCTTGTTGTTTTGTCTGATGACTAATCTGCGGCGAACTCCAGATTGACCATCGCCTCTTCCGGGAAGTAGTCGATTCCGACATACATGCTCAGATCTCCATTGGCGATCGCGATCGACTTCAGGGATCCGACGTTGTCCGGATTGACCCGGTCGAAGCCTGCTTCATTCAGCGCTTTCTCATAAGTATCCAGGAACGCTTCTGCTTTTTCTGCGTTCTCGAATGACTGGCTGACCGTGATAAAGGCCTTCATGTCCTGCCCGTAACGCGCCTTCCTGAACAGAACCAGATCGCGGCAGGAGATCGGCTCATGCAGATCGACCTTCGGGAAGCCGGCTTCCGTGATCATCTTCTCTGCTTCATCGGCACTGATGTATCTTTCGGACTTGAACAGCATGCTTAGCACGTTGTCATCGGTATACTGATAGCGAAAGCTGTAGAAGCCGTTTTCGGACTGATAGTATTCCGCTTCCTCTTCCTCGTCTTCTTCGCCTCCCCTGTTCGCGGTGAAGCCGCTATTCAAAAGCGTCTCTTCATAGGTCTTCAGGTAAGCGTCCGCTTCTTCTTTATTGCTGAAATCGACATCGACATAGAGACCGAGATCATAATTGAAGAAATACAGCCAGGATTCGGTCATCTCGTTTGCCTTATCGATACCACGGTATGCGGTGAAATTGTCGGAAGAAGGAAGGGCCGGATAGCCGATCTTTCCGATCGCTTCATTGATTCCTTCAAGCGTTTCGTATTTCGGGAAATCATAGTATTTCTTTGCGGTCAGGCTGACGCCGTTGTCATAATCCAGATCGATGGATGAGTAGCAGTCGAACGCTTCTCTTAAGAGTTTGCGGTAAACGGTTTTTGTGGAACCATCTTCCAGGGTTTCCTTGGCTTCGCTGAAACCGTTCTGCAGCAGCTTGGCGATGTAATCGGCCATATCCTGTTCGCTCGCGTGCGAATCGCGGATGCTGACCTCGTCATCCCAGACGAAATTCTCGCCATCCACCGTCAGTGCGTAGCTCGCAAAAGACGGGAACGGGATCGCCTCCAGACCGTATTCCGGAAGGAAGACGGAATTGAAGATGAACTCATCCGTTTCGTTCCATTCGCTTCTGGCTTCCGGATAGACAGGGTTTTTTACCCACGCATCTGCCAGGGCATTGCTCTGGGTCTTGCCGAAGCTGATCTCCAGATCGATGTCATCATAACTGACGCGGGCGACCATGTCTTCATCCATTTCCGCCTGTATCCTGGCAGAAGTCGGATTCTCCTTGTCCAGAACCAGATAGACTTCGTGCATCAGCCTCAAGGCGTTGTCGCTGTATCCCACCAGAGAGATCACGCTCTGTTTGACGGCGTCTTCATAAGAGACGAACTTCAGCGGTTCTTCCTGGATGTTGTAGAAGAGATTCCAGATGTTGCCGCCGGAAAGCTCTACCCAGCTGTTCGGAAGCTTGCTGCTGGCTGCTTCGATCGCCTGTCCCTCGCCAAGGAATTTCACATCCTCCAGCTGATCTCCATTCAGGTATCCCTGGAACGATTCGTCGTTGACACTCATGACTACGAAGTCGTTGTAGATGTCTTCGACGTATTCAAAAGTGACCTGATCCTTGGAAGATACCGTGGTCTTCAGGTAATCTTTGGCATCGATCGTATAGTTTCCTTCTGCGATCTTGTTCAGAAAGTTCTCCATCGCTTTTTCGCTGTCAACTTCTTTCGGGCTTCCCTGGCATCCTGTCAGCATGCAGCAGAGCAGGATCAGAGTCATCAGTAAATGTTTGATCTGTTTCATGTTTATACCTCCCTTGTGTCTCTTATAGGGTCAAATCTGACATGTCCTTGTTTTTCATACATTATCATAGTATATTTTTGTTTCTGACAGAATAATTCTTCGATAAAAACCAATCGTATTCACCGCCTGTTTCTATATAATCATGCTAAGTATTGTCAAGCACATTTCTTAATAAACCATTGTTTATGATCAATCACTGTGAAAAGCCGGATATTCATTGTCCGGTTTTGGTATGGAAGTGATTGTAATTGATAATCAGGGATTATTGCTTCTT
>JAFRVK010000050.1 GCA_017441765.1 Erysipelotrichaceae bacterium | reverse complement strand
GTGGAAAGGATCTACGGACAAAACAGATACGTCACCTCCATCGTCATCGCAGACACCTTCTTCGATTCACCATCAAAGGCAGTCCTTGCCTATGCCTGGACCTTCCCTGACGGACTATCATCAGGACCATTGGCCAATGCACTCAATGCGCCTATTATCCTTGTAGACAAGAACAACTACTCATTGGCCTCTGAATACTGTTCAAACAACAGCATCACTTCAGGCTACATCATGGGTGGATCATCCCTTGTCACAGACAATGCGGCCATGAGCATCTTCTCACTACAATCTGCGGACGAGATAGAAGTGATTCATTAACAGGATATAGACAAAAGGCAGTTATTCAAAGGAAGGATCCCACGATCCTTCCTTTCTCATATTCTATGTGTGGTATGATAGAGGCATGGAAAACAAATATGTATATCTTCCTGTGGAAGAAGTAAAAACACAAGGGAATTTTATTAAAGCGATCTGTTTCAAACCGAAGACAGCACCGATCGTCATGATCGTCGTCGGCCTTCTGATGTTTGTTCCGAGGATCCTTCTTCTGGCACTCCTGGGTCTGTTCTTTATCGTCATGAGTGCTCTGGTCCTCTTTTATGTGAAGGATTTCAAAGTACTGGATATCTTTGATCAGGGTGTCATGATCTACGGAGACAAAGAAGCGAAACTGGCTTGTTTCATTCCGTTCGAAGACATCAGGATGTGGACGGTCAAAAGAGACAACGGACATGATACGGCAGAATTCACTCTGCAGGATGGCAGCAAGATCATCAAGGATTCGTTCGAAGTCGATAAGGCGTATCGCACGCTGTACGGACTGATCAAGGAAAAAGAAGAAAAATACATGAAGGCGCAGGAAGCCAGAAAGAATCAGCTGTCGATTCCTGATGCCCTGGAAAACATCCGCAATCGCTTCTTCAAAAAATAAAACATTCAGAAATATCTGAATGTTTTTATTGGTAACGGTATTGGGCAGGAAGCTTGTTTTTGAGAATGCCCTTATTGACGATGCCGAAGCCCAGGGGGTAGTGATCGACACAGACCAGGACGGTTCCGCTAGCGTGGCGGTCCCTGACATCCAGAGTCTCGCCTTTGAGGTATTTCAGGACTCTCTGATCTTCCAGGGAAAGATTCAGAATATTGTCGTACCGTTTGTCTTTGATTGCCTTTGCCAGGGCATAGGATGGCTCAAAACGGTCATGGGACAGTTCTCCCAGATAGAGCCCGGAACGGAGTATCCTCAGACCGGACAGATCGACCGGGATCTCGGGTTCCAGATAAAAACGGTCTTTTCGGCTGACGATATATCCATGAGATAAATCAATATCAAAGTGTTCCAGATAGGGAAAAACGTTATTGTGTGCATCGGAAACGATGTCTGTTTCTGTTTGGGTATCGCCTTTCTGCAGCAGGGCTACGAAGTGACCTTCGCCTTTGATTCTGTGCGGGTAAAGCCGGACGCAATTTCTTGTTTTTTCTGTGAGGCCTGCGACGAAAGCGTCGTTTCCTTTGATCGGCAGGACATGCAGATCCGGATATTCTTGCAATGCGGTTTCTATGACTTCTTCATTTTCGTATCTGCTGAAAGTGCAGGTGCTGTAGACCAGCTTGCCCCCGGGTTTCAGGAGCTTTACTGTCTTATGAAGCAGTTCCTTCTGGATCGGCGCATAACAGTCGCTGCCCTTTTCCAGCCAGCTTTTTATGAGTTTCCTGTCCTTGCGGAACATGCCTTCTCCTGAACATGGTGCATCCAGCAGGATCTTGTCGAAATATTCCGTGAAACGATCCAGATGATCGATCTCTTCCGCCATGACAATACAGTTTGTCACGCCTTGATTTTCGATGTTTTTTAAAAGAACCTGTGTCCGGGATACCGAGATGTCGTTCGCAAAAAGAACGCCTGTACCGTTCAGCTTGTCTGCGATCTTCAGGGTCTTGCCTCCGGGAGCGGCGCAGAGGTCCAGAACCCTGTCACCCTTTTCGATTGGAAGCAGCTGTGCAGGAAGCATCGCGCTGGCTTCCTGGATGTAATAGAGACCCGCATAATAATAGGGGTGTCTGGTCGGATCGTCTGTCTCTTCATAGTAGAATCCGTCATCGCTCCAGGAAACAGGAGTCAGAGTGAAAGGATTGATTTTCAGGAAATCATGGACTGTGCTCTTGCGCGTATTCAGGCGAAGACTGCGGATACTGTCAGATCTGAAACAGTTCAGATAATCCGGATACTCTTCGCCCAGCAGTTCTCTCATGCTGTCCAGATAGCTTTCAGGTAATTCGATCATACAGCATAAGTGTATCAGATTCCCTGACAAATAAGACAGAAATGCTGTCCTGGGCAGAAGAGCATGACTTTACTAATCAGGATTTGTGTGTGTTATAATATACATCAAAGGAGAATAACGATGTTGGGAAAAGTGAAGAGATTCAATAAGGTTAAGGGATTTGGCTTCATTACAGCAGATGATGGTCGTGACGTCTTTTTCCATTATTCTCAATTGCTTATGGATGGGTATAAAACCATCGCTGAGGGTGCACCAGTTGAATTCGAATTAGTTGAAGGCGATCGAGGCCTTCAGGCTCATGAAATAAAAGAAATTAAAGATGAGTATTAAGTAAAGAGTCTGCCGGAACGGCAGGCTTTTTATTATTTCGTATATGATATAATTGTTTTAGAATTGGAGAAGAAGATGGGATTTTTTGATAAACTTTTTAACAGCGATCAGAAGATGCTGGAAAAGATAGAAAAAGCAGTCAGACCGGTTGATGATCTCAAGGATGTCATGGCTGCTCTTTCCGATGAGGAACTGAAACATAAGACAGTTGAATTCAAGGAACGACTGGCCAGCGGGGAAACGCTGGATGATATCCAGGTCGAAGCTTTTGCGGTAGCCAGAGAAGCGGCAAGAAGAGTGATCGGAGAGTATCCGTTCTTCTGTCAGCTGGAAGGCGCGTATGTCCTGCATCAGGGCGATATCGCAGAAATGAAGACCGGTGAAGGCAAGACCCTGACATCCGTCATGGCAGTCTATCTGAATGCCCTTGAAGGCAAAGGCGTGCATGTCATTACGGTCAACGAATACCTGGCGGAACGTGACAGCGAATGGATGGGTGCGATCCACCGCTGGCTGGGTCTGACGGTCGGTCTGAACATGCGTGCTCTGACGCCGGCAGAAAAGCGCAAGGCCTATGAGTGCGACATCACGTATACGACCAACTCGGAAGTCGGTTTCGACTATCTCCGTGACAACATGGTCACGCGTATCGAAGACCGCGTTTTGAGAGAACTGCATTTCGCTCTGGTCGATGAGGTCGACTCGATTCTGATCGATGAATCGAGAACGCCATTGATCATTTCCGGTGGAGAAAAGAAGACCGCGAATCTCTATATCAATGCGGACAGGTTCTGCAAACGGATCAAGAAAGACGAAGACTATGTCATCGACATCAAAGAGAAGAATGTCCAGCTGACCGAAGAAGGTGTCCATAAAGCGGAAAAAGCGTTTGGCGTAGAGAACCTCTACGATATCGAAAACACATCACTGGTCCATTACATCGCCCAGGCTCTGAAAGCCAACTACATCATGACCAGAGACGTCGAATATGTCGTCGAGGATGACGAAGTCATCATCGTCGACCAGAATACCGGACGTAAGATGCCGGGCAGAGAATATTCCGATGGTCTGCATCAGGCGATACAGGCCAAGGAAGGCGTTTCGATCAAGCAGGAAACGACCACGCTGGCGACCATCACCTACCAGAATTTCTTCCGTCTGTATCAGAAGCTTGCAGGCATGACCGGTACCGCGAAGACCGAGGAAGAAGAATTCCTGGATATCTACAACATGCGTGTCGTGGAGATCCCTACCAACAAGCCGGTGATCCGTGTCGACAATTCCGACCTGGTATTCGGCACCAAGAAAGCGAAATACAATGCCTTGCTGGAAGAAGTCAAGGAACTGTATGCGAAGGGACAGCCGGTCCTGGTCGGTACGATCTCCGTCGAAACATCGGAACTGATCTCCCGCATGTTCAAGCAGGCAAGGATCAGGCACGAAGTACTGAATGCCAAGAACCATGCGCGTGAAGCGGAAATCATCGCCAAAGCCGGCAGGGAAGGCTCCGTCACCATCGCCACCAACATGGCAGGCCGTGGTACCGATATCAAGCTGACCGACCGTTCCAGGGAACTGGGAGGATTGGCGGTATTAGGTTCCGAGCGTCATGAATCACGCCGTATCGACAATCAGCTGCGTGGCCGTTCCGGAAGACAGGGCGATCCGGGCTATTCCCGTTTCTTCGTCTCCCTGCAGGATGAACTGATGGTCCGTTTCGGTTCCGATCGTATCTCCGGGCTCTTCGAACAGATGGGAGACATGCCGATCGAAAACAAGACCGTGACCAAGGCCATTTCCAGTGCACAGAAGCGCGTGGAGGGATTGAACTTCGATATCCGTAAAGCCCTGCTGGACTACGACGATGTCATGCGCCAGCAAAGAGAGACGATGTATGCGCAGCGCAACTACATCCTGGAACATGAGGATATCCATTCTGTCGTCCAGAACATGTTTGCGAGGGAAATGGAAAATATCGTCGATGCGAATACTTCGATGGAAGGAAAGAATGAGGTCATCGACTATGAAGCCATCGCGACCCGTCTGACCAATATGGGCGTGAACCGTTTCAATCAATCCGTTATCGAGGGCCTGAACAAGCAGGAATGCATCGACAAGTGCCTCGAAAAAGCCTTTGGCGCCTACGAAGATAAAATCAAACCTGTCCGCCAGCAGATCCTTCCGGTCGAAAGAACGATGGTATTGCGGCTAATGGACCGTGCATGGCAGAACCAGATCGATATCATGTCGAAACTGCGTGAAGGTATCCACCTTCGTTCCTATGCCTCCAACAATCCTTTGGAGGCCTATGTCGAAGAAGGCTATGAACTGTTTGAAAACATGATGAACACGATCTCCAGCGATGTCGTCACTTTCTGCAACAATCTGAAGATCGTGATAAAGGAGAAATAGATATGGAAATGTATGAAATGAAACAAAGCCTAAACACTTCCTTAAAGAAGTTAAAAGATTTAGGCGACTCTCTTTGACCTCGCTCAATTAGAGAAAAAGATCAACGAGCTGGAAGAACAGCAGAGTGCGGAAAACTTCTGGAATGATCAGAAGAAAGCCCAAAGCATCATCAAAGAATTTAATGCTCTCAAAGAACTGAGAGACAAGTATTACATCAATGAAAAGGCGATCACAGGGCTGCTGAATGATCTTGATGACTTAAGCAAGAACTATGACAGCGATCTTTTCGAACTGCTGAATGAAGAATATGTCGAAGCAAACAAGCAGTTCGAGGAATATGAGATCAAGACCCTGCTGTCCAACGACTATGACCATTCCAACGCGATCCTGGAGATCCATCCGGGAGCGGGAGGAACGGAATCGCAGGACTGGGCTAGCATGCTTTTCAGGATGTATCAGCGCTATGCCCAGAACAACGGCTACGGTTTCGAAGTGATCGAATACCAGGAAGCCGATGAGGCAGGCATCAAGTCCTGTACGGTACTGATCAAGGGAGAGATGGCGTATGGCTACCTCAAGGGAGAAAGCGGCGTCCACCGCCTTGTGAGGATCTCGCCGTTCGATGCTTCAAGTCGGAGGCACACTTCGTTCGCTTCCGTGGAAGTGCTGCCGGAATTCAACAACGAGATCGACATCGAGATCAGAGAAGAAGACCTTGAAGTCGATACGATGCGCTCTTCCGGAGCAGGCGGTCAGCACATCAACAAGACCGACAGTGCCGTACGTATGAAGCACATTCCGACCGGACTGACTGCCTTCTCGCAATCGGAACGTTCGCAGATCCTGAACCGGGAAAAGTGTCTGGCTGTCCTGAAAGCGAAACTCTATCAGAAAGCCATCGAAGACCGGGAGAATGAGAAACGTGCATTGAAAGGGGAACAGAAGAAAATCGAATGGGGTTCCCAGATCCGTTCCTATATCTTCTGTCCGTATACACTGGTCAAGGACCATCGAACCAACTATGAAGAAGGAAACGTCGACAAGGTCATGAACGGAGAAATCAACGACTTCCTGTTCGCTTATCTGAAGTCGCAGTTATAGGATATGGAGGAAAGATCATGAAAACACTGGTAGCTTATTTTTCACACATCGGCGAGAACCTGCAGGATAACGAGATCGTTGTTCTGACCAAGGGCAATACCGAGGTCGTGGCAGAAAAGATCGCGGAACTGACCAAGGCAGACCTCTACAAGATCGAGGAAGAAGAACCTTATCCCGAGAAGTATGACGACTGTCTCAGAAGGGCGCGCAGAGAAGATGAAGACAATATCCATCCTACGATGAAAGCGGGCATGAAGCTGAACATGGATGACTATGATGTGATCTATATCGGTTTCCCGATCTGGTACCGTGCCTATCCGAGAGTCGTTGCGACCTTCCTGGATACCTATGATTTCAGCGGCAAGACCATCAAACCGTTCTGCACCAATGATGAAGGAACATTCGGTATTTCATTGTTGGAAATGAAAGGCGCATTGAAAGGCGCCGATATCCGGGATGGCCTGGCCGTCCGCGGCGTCAGCGTCTACGATGCCGATGACAGGATAAGGAGTTTTGTGGAATGAAAAAGAGAAAAGATGCGACACTGCTGAAAGTGGAAGATCCGTTCCATTCGATCGTTCCCTATGTGATGCCGAAACGGACCGAATCCGAAGTCTCGATGACCGTGACGTTCGATATAACGGAACTGTTGGCTTTCATTAAAAAACATAATGAAGAAGAAGGCACGAACTACAAGCTTTTCCATTGCATCTGCACGGCAGCAGGCAAGATGATCTATCATCGTCCGAAACTGAATATCTTCATTGCCGGAAGACGCTACTGGATGCGCAACGATATCACGCTGTCCTTTGTCGCCAAGCAGCAGTTTGCCGATGGGGCCGACGAAACGCTGATGACGCTGAAGATCGAAGATGATATGAATTTGGATTCCATTTCCAGGCTGATCATCGGCGATGTCAACAAGGCAAGAAAAGCCGGAAACAACGACCTGGACAAGACGATGAAATTCGTCGGAAGCCTGCCTCGTTTCGTTCTGGAGATCCTGTTCAAGATCCTGGCCAGGATGGAATATCAGGGAATTTTCCCTTCAAGTCTGCAGGAAGGCGATCCCAACTATACGACCTGTCTGTTGTCTAATTTAGGCTCGATCGGCGCGGATTCCTGTTACCACCACTTAAGCAACTATGGCACGAACTCGATGATGGTCACGATCGGAACCATGTATAAAGAAAACGACAGAGACAAGGCACAGATGACCATCACGCTGGATGAAAGGATTGCGGATGGCTTCTATTTCGCCAAGTCCCTGAAGATCGTCAACTACGTCTTCGCCCATCCGGAAATTCTGATGGACCGCATCGCCGATCCGCTTCCTGATGAAGCGATTCCGAAATAAAGCACAGAAGCAATCCGAAAGGATTGCTTTTGTTCGTCATGGCAAATCATCGCCGTTTATCTTATAATGAAACTACAGTATAAGGGGTTATTATCATATGACAAAAAAAGATAAAGAACTAAAAGAAATCGCCATACTGGAAAAAGCGAGAGCTTTTCATCAGCACAAGTACTACTTCCCGCTGCTGATCATCATCCTGAGTATCGTCTATATCGTCGATGAACTGACTTCCAGTGTCAGAGGTGTGGTCGAAACGTATACGATCTGCGACCTGTTCAACACGACCTTCGGTTCCGCTGAATACAATATGGCTTCCGGTACCCTGGGACTTGTGACCACGGCTGCCTACCTGATCTATCTGGTATCTCCGTTCTACAAGTCTCTGGCAGACAAATACGGACGCCGTCCGTTCCTGATCATCAATACCCTGGGCATGGGCTTAGGCATGCTGGTATGCATCATCTCCAGAAGCATTCCTGTCTTCATTCTCGGTACCGTCATCATGACGTTCTTTACGCCGAATGACATGCAGGTCATCTACATCATGGAATGTGCGCCGAAACAGCACAGAGCGAAACTGTGCTCCATCACCAAGGGTCTGGCCCTGATTTCAGTATCACTGCTGGGATTCTTCGTCAAGATGTTTGTGAACGAAGCTGTACCGTCCACCTGGAGGAATGTCTTCATCATCCCGATCATTCTGGCTTTCGTCGTTGGCATCTTCGCAATCTTCTACGTCCATGAGACACCGGTTTTTACGAATCAGCGTCTGGAATACCTGAACAGTACTGAGGAAGAAAGAGAAAGAGCCTTGGAAGCAAAAAAGAGCGAAGAGGCAAAAGAGAAGCAGCAGAGTATCTCCGTCTGGGGTGCATTCAAATATATCTTTACGCATAAGCAGACCAGAGCGATCGCGATCGTAGCGCTGATCATGGCCTTCTCGACAGGATATACCGGCAAGTACCAGCCGATGATCCAGGCAGGTGTCGCAAACGGGATCATGACCAATGATTCCGCAAACATCATACTGATGTTCTATCCTCTCATCAACGGTATCTTCACGATGCTGGGCGGCTTCCTGACGGACTCTCTGGGTCGTAAGAAGTCAGCTCTGATCCTTGGCTTGTGGGCTGCGGTCGGTCTGGCTATCTTCGCTTACGGCTGCATCTATCCGCTCAATCCTTACATCATCGGTTTCGCTTATGGCGTATCGATTGCCGGACTGTGGTCCATTTCGGATATGATCTATTTCGTTATCACTTCCGAGTCCACTCCTACCGAGATCCGTGCTTCTGTCGTCGGATCCATGCAGCTGGTAGGTATGGTCGGTACCGGTCTCAATATGGTCTACAACAATGTCGTGACGATGATCGCGGGTTCCTTGAATCTGCCATTCGTTCTGACAGTTGCTTATCTTCCTTTGATGGCCATATCGCTGGTCATCATGATGCTGACGGTCAAGGAAACCAAGGATGTCGACCTCGACAACGTACAGGTAGATTAAATGATTTACGTCATCATCATATTGCTGATCCTGATCATCCTGTCTCTGGTGGCCGGATACTACGTGTTCAACTCGGTCTTCGTCTACCGTGACAAAGGACACAAAGCGGAACCGGATCCTGATTTTATCGATTCCGAGAAAGACCTGATGCGTCCGACAGCCAGACAGCTGTATGCCTATCAGGCACCTCTGATCAAGGCGTTCAATGAACTGCCTTTCGAAGAGGTGACGATCCTATCTTTTGACAATCTGACTCTTTATGGCTATCTCTTAAGAGGAAGCAAGGAAGAGGTCGTGATCTGTGTCCATGGCTATAAATCTGCGATGGAATTCGATTACTGTGACAAGATCAGGATCTATCAGGACAGAGGATCTACGGTTCTTTTATTGAACGACAGGGCACACGGCAAATCCGAGGGAGACTATCTGGGCTTCTCGGAGCACGACAAGCGTGATGTCGCAAGATGGGTGGATTTCATCAATGACATCTATCCGGATGCCAGGATCTATCTTCATGGCGTATCCATGGGCGGCGCGACGGTCATCCACTGTGCCAATATGCATCTCAAGAATGTCTGCGGCATCATCGATGACTGCGGTTTCGATTCGATCATCAATATCTCGAAATACCTGATGAAAGACATCTATCATCTGCCTTATTTCCCGTTCGGAGATCTTGCCTGGATGTGGTCCGTCATCATTACCGGTATCAGTTTCAATACCTCCATGGGAGCGGATTGCGTCAGAGAGAGTTCCGTACCGATCCTGTTCATCCACGGCAGGGAGGATCACTATGTGCCTTGCTGGATGTCGGAAATGATGTATGAAGCCTGTACGCAGCCCAAGGAGCTGCACATTATTGAAAAATGCGGACATGCGGCTTCCTATATGATGGCTCCGAAAGAGTATACGGATGCGGTCAATCGTCTGCTGAATGGAGAATTCAAGTGAAATACTTAGGTGTCGATTATTATCCTGAACAGTGGGGCATGGAACATGTCGATGCGGATCTTGACGATATCGTTGCCTTAGGCGCGAACCTGATCCGTATCGGTGATTTTGCCTGGGATGTTTACGAACCGGAAGAGGGGAACTATTCGTTCTCTTTTTTTGATGAAGTGATCGAAAAGGCGAAACAGAGAGGCCTGAAGATCCTGATGTGCGTGCCAGGCGCGACCGTTCCTTCGTGGCTCTATCATAAGCATCCCGAGATCATGAATGAGGACGAGCGGGGATACCGGCAGCCGTTCGGAGCAAGAAGAGGACACTGCTACGGCAATGATCTCTATCTGGAAAGAGTCTATGCTCTGGCAAGAAAGATGGCGGAACACTACAAGGATGAAGACAGCATCGTCGCCTGGCAGGTTGAAAACGAGATCGGCCATGAGGGTTCCGACATGTGCTATTGCGATTCCTGCCACAGGAAGTTCATTGCCTATCTGAAAGACAAATATCAGGATATCCGTGAACTGAATGCACGCTGGGGCACTTCCTTCTGGACGCAGACGTATGACTCGTTTGAGGATATTCCGTTGCCAAAGCCTTCATTTACCGCTCAGAATCCTTCGTTAAGACTGGAATGGGAACGTTTCAGAAACAGGATCGCTGTTGATTTCATCAGGGGAATGGTGAACAGCGTCAGAGAATATGACACGAAACATCCAATCACGCATGACTTCGAGGGCGGAACCATCAATAAGCATTTCTCTCCGTTCGATGTGGCAAAATCTCTTGATTTCGTCTCCTACAACAACTATCCGGTCTGGGGCGGCCAGCCTGCGCCACTATCAGACAGCGATCTGGCGTTTTCCGTCGATTTCGCCAGAGGATTCAAACAGGACAGGATCTGGGTTACGGAAGCCATCATGGGAGCGCAGGGGCACAATGATATCGGCTATGCCCCGAAACCGAATGAAGCAAAGAAGTGGGCTCTGGATTCCCTGGATCACGGGGTCGAGACAGTCATCTTCTTCCGTTACCGGGGGTTCACCAAGGGTGCGGAACAGTTCTGTTTCGGCATCATCGACGCGGACAATGAGAAGAGACGGAAATACTATGAAACGCAGTCCTTCTTCAATGAAGTGCGCGACAGAGAGATAGAATATCCTCATTCCGATGTCTGTATCGTTTATGACTATGATTCCAAGTCTTCGATGACGATACAGCGGCAGTCGGATGCCTTCTCATATGAGAAGGAGTGCGAGAAGTTCTATCATCAGCTGCATATGCGGAAGATGAACTGCGACATCATTCCTTCGGATGCGGATTTCAGCAGATACAGGACCGTCATTCTTCCTTACATGATCATCATGAGCGATGGATTCAGGACAAGACTGAAAGAATATGCCGCCAATGGCGGAACAGTCGTGCTGACTCCGAGAACAGCCTGGAAAGATACGGACAACAATCTCGTCTTCGGAAAGAGACTGCCGGTGGATCTGGATGATCTGTGCGGTCTGGTCATCGAGGAGCACGAGTCTCTGCTGATTGGTCAGAGCAGTCCCTGTACCTATGGAGAACTGAAAGGTGAGGGTTCTGTTTTCGAAGAACTGCTGAAACTGAAAGGAGCCAGAGAACTGGTCAGCTGGAAGGATAATCCTTTCGGAGAATATGCTGCCGCTGCAGTCAATGATTACGGCAAAGGAAAGTGCTACTATCTCGGTTCCTCGTTTGATGAAGAAATCCTGACAAAACTCTTTGATTTGATCCTGATGAATTGAAATTAGGAAATAAAAATGTTAATATACTAGTGCTGTCCATGTAGCTCAGCTGGATAGAGCATCCGCCTTCTAAGCGGACGGTCAGGGGTTCGAGTCCCTTCATGGACGCCACTAGACAATGAAGCCTGTAACAAGGCTTTTTCTTTATATCGAAATTGTGCTGATAAACTGAAAAGCATGATTGAATGTATCCGTATGTCATAGTATAATAAGCATGTGCTTATCTGACTAAACATCATGACAAACAAAGAAAAAGAGATCCTGGAAATCATAACGAACAACCCGACCATCGAGCAGAGCGAGATCGCAAGACTTTTGCATATCTCCCGTTCCACGGTTGCCGTGCATATTTCTTCGTTGCAGAAACAGGGTTTTCTTTTAGGGAAAGGCTATATCGTCAATCACGATACCTATATCACAGGGATCGGAGCCTGCAATGTGGACGTCTACGGGAAGTCTCTGATTCCCATAAAAACGCACTACGATCACCCTGCGCACATCAGTTCCAATGTCGGTGGCGTCATGTACAACATCATCTGCAACTTTACGAAACTGGGAGGCAAGGCGCGTCTGATCACGGCGTATGGCGATGACAGTTACGGCAACACCATCGTCAATCAGTGCCTGGCAAACGACATCGACATCACCGAGTCTCTGCCTGTAAAGAACGCCACTTCCGGCATCTTCATGCAGATACAGGACGACGACAACGATATGTATCTGGCGATCTGCGATATGTCGATCCTTGAGCATATCACCCCTGCCTATCTCAGAAGCAAGGAGCGCATCATCACCAATTCGGAAGTCGTGGTCATGGATCCTTCCCTGCCTATCCCGGTCATTGAAGAACTGATCACGATCTGTGAAAACAAGGTTCCGATCTATGTCGATCCGATCTCTGACAACTATGCCCAGAAGATCAAGCCATATACCCGCTTCTTCTCGCTGATCAAACCGAACAAGACCGAACTGGAAAGCCTGACGGATATCCGCATAGAAAACGATGACGATCTCGATCGGGCGTGTGAGAAACTGCTGGATACAGGAACAAAGAAGGTCGTCGTATCCAGAGGATCCAAGGGCCTGCTGTATCGGGACAGGGACCACAGGATATCAAGAGTGCTTCCGCCTGAAGAGAATATCGTCAATGCTTCGGGAGCAGGCGATGCTCTGATGGCTGCGATCATCTATGCGGAAGTCCAGAAAATGGATCTCTATGACGGTATCGATCTCGGACTGGCGGCAGGGATCGCCGCGATCCGCAGCGAAACAACGATCAATGAACAGATGTCGATTGATCTGTTAGATAGAATATTAAAGGAGAAACGGAAATGAATTATCAGGATTACTTATCAATTACCCCAGAAATCGAAGAAGCTCTGAAAGAAGGCAAGCCGATCGTCGCATTGGAATCGACGATCCTGTCTCACGGCATGCCTTATCCGGAGAACCGTGAGTTTGCGGGCAAGGTGGAAGAGATCATCAGAAGCAAAGGTGCGATTCCGGCAACGACCGCAATCATCGGCGGAAAGCTGAAAGTCGGTCTGAGTGAAGATGAACTGGAACTCATGTGCAGAGCCGACAATATCGCCAAAGCTTCCAGAAGAGATGTGGCGGTCTATCTGGTGACCGGACAGACGGCAGCGACGACTGTAGCTACGACGATGCTGATTGCCGACATGGCAGGGATCCGTGTCTTTGCAACAGGCGGCATCGGCGGTGTGCACAGAGGCGCTCAGGAAACGATGGATATCTCTGCCGACCTGCAGGAATTCGCCAACACGAAAGTATGTGTCGTCTCTGCGGGCTGCAAATCGATCCTGGACATCGGACTGACTCTGGAATATCTGGAGACCTTCGGCGTACCGGTACTGGGCTTCCAGACTTCGGAATTCCCGGCTTTCTATACCAGGACATCCGGTTTCGGTGTCGACCATGAAGCAAAAGACGCGGCAGAAGTCGCGAAGATCCTCAAGACCAAATGGGATGTCGGACTCAAGGGCGGCGTCGTAGTAGCGAACCCGATTCCGGAAGAGTATTCCATGGATCATGCGGTCATTGACAAGGCCATCGATCAGGCAGTGGAAATGGCAAAGGAAAAAGGCATTCACGGCAAGGCGACGACTCCGTTCCTGCTGGCAACGATCAAAGACATTACCGGCGGCGATTCGCTTGCAAGCAATCTTCAGCTGGCCTACAACAATGCCCGTGTGGCATCGGATATCGCGATCGAATTCGCAAAGCTGTAAACATTCAACGATGATCTCAGGATCATCGTTTTTCTATCCTCTATTCTTAAAAATGATAAAATCATAGTAAGGAAAACACTATGAAAAAACCGATCATCGGAATCCCAAGCAAGCAGCCGTATCCTGACGAGGGGGATCTTTGGCATCGGATGGAAATCGTGGATGAACTGCGTTATCTGGTGACGGAATACGGAGGTATCGCGATCATGCTTCTGCCAACGGAACATACGATGGGATTCAATCAGAGCGACTGCGGAGACGATACGATACTGACGAAAGAAGAGATCGAAGACCTGCATCGCCAGGTGGATCTCTGCGACGGTATCCTTCTGCAGGGAGGCCTCTACAGCTGTTCCTATGAAGTTGAGATCGCCCGCTATGCTCTAAAAAAGGATCTTCCGATCCTGGGCATCTGTGCCGGCTTCAACAATATCCTTCGCGCCCTGGGTTCCAATGTCTACGAGGACAGTTCGGGCAGTCATAACCATTATGCAAGAGAATACCGCCATCCGATCACAGTCGTACCGGGAACGATGCTTTATGACTTCATCGGCCAGGAAGACTATCAGGTCAACAGCATGCATACGATGATGGCGACCAAGGAAATGGTCGAACCTTATGCAAAGATCTGTGCCTGTGATATGGAAGGACACGCGGAATCGTTTGAGGTACCAGACAGGAAATTTGTTTTGGGCATCAAGTGGCATCCGGAACTGATGATGGAGGAAGAATATACACGGAAACTGTTTCAGGCATATATGGATGCCTGCAAGAAAGAAGGTTAATCTATGGCACAACATGAAATCACGAAGAAACATCCCTTGCTGGATGAAAAAGGTCATCTGATCGAAACAGGCTATGCGAAAAGCCTGATCCTGGATTATGACCGCAGAAGCATCAAAGCCCATCCGACCAGGATCAAGGAATGGGACTATTATCTGGTCTACAACAAAGACTATGCGATCTGTCTGACCGTCGATGACAACTCCTACATGGCTCTGGATTCGATTTCATTCATTGATTTTAAAAACAGATGGGAGCACACCAATTCGTCGATGAAAGTATGGACCATGGGAAACCGCAACTTCCCTGCAAGTTCTGAAAAGGGAAATGTGAAAGGGGAAGGCAAGGACTACTGCATCGAATTCCTTAATGACGGAAATGACCGGGTCCTCAGTTTCCGTATGGACAGCTTCATGGATGGAAAGCCGATCGAAGGTTCCATCACCCTGAAGAACCTCCATGATGAATCCATGGTCATCGTAACGCCATACAAGGAAAGCAAGGTTCATTTCTACTACAACCAGAAGATCAACTGCATGCCTGCGGAAGGCTCTTTCCGTTTCGATGGCAAGGAGTATCGTTTCGATCCTGAGGACAGTTTCGGAACACTGGACTGGGGCAGAGGCGTCTGGACCTACAAGAACACCTGGTACTGGGGTTCCGCTTCAGGTACGGCGGACGGCCATCGTTTCGGTTTCAATATCGGCTATGGCTTCGGCGATACCAGCAACGCTTCCGAAAACATGCTGTTCTATGACGGAAAGGCCCACAAGCTCTCTCAGGTCGTCTTCAATATCCCGATGAAAGACGGAAAAGACGATTATCTTTCTCCATGGACTTTCTCTTCCGATGACGGACGTTTCGAGATGGATTTCGAACCTGTTCTCGACCGTGCCGCCAATACGGACTTCGTGATCCTCGGTTCCAACCAGCATCAGGTGTTTGGCTGTTACACGGGAACAGCGATCCTGGATGATGGGACCAGGATCCATGTCAGAGACTTCCTTGGCTTTGCCGAGAAAGTCAGCAACAAGTGGTAAAAAAGAATCATCATGATTCTTTTTATAAAACCGATAGGAGCTGAACCATGCTAAAAACCTTATTGATCATTCTGCGTTTTCTTCTGGTTCTTTTGATGTCCTGTTTTCTGGAACTGAATCATAACACCCTGTTTGGATGGCTGCTTTTCGCCGGAATGACAGGACTGTATCTGTATCTTCGCATGGCAGGAAATACCGGACATGCTTTCTTATTGCTGATGGCATATCTTATCGGTTTTGCCGTCATCGTTTTCATCAGCTGGCCGCCGGTCCGCAGTGTTCCGGCTGTCGATCACAGGAATCCGGAATACACGGAAATCATCTCTCTTCTTGACGGAGAGATCCGCGGAGTCTTCAATAAAGACAAGTCGGTCGAAGTCTATGCAGGGATCCCTTATGCCAAGGCGCCGGTGGGTGAACTCAGATGGAAGGAACCCCAGGATCCAAAACCATGGGACGGTATACTGGATGCCGATCATTTCAAACCCATGAGCATGCAGACCGTCAGTATGCCTCTGATCGACTCTCTGACAAGGATCATCGGTTACCATGACTACAGGATATCGGTTCATGACAATTACCGTCCCCCTGTAAGCGAAGACAGCCTTTATCTGAACGTGTGGAAACCCGCAGGAAAACAGCAGGATCTCCCGGTTCTCGTCTATATC
>JAFRVK010000049.1 GCA_017441765.1 Erysipelotrichaceae bacterium | reverse complement strand
GCTCTGTTCGGCTGCATGCCATTGAACTTGCCTTCGTCGTTGCAGACGATGCAGACCTGCTCCTCAAAAGGATAATAAGCTTCGATCAGTCCGCCCACCACCTTCTGCAGATCTTCCAGCTCGGTTCCGATATCCACGACTCTAGCCATTCTTCCCGGCTCACACAACACCACTTTGATTTTCGCCTTATAAACGACCTGCGCCTTGCTCTCATCAAAATCGATCTTCTTGAATCCGATAGAATCACAGAAGAAATACTCCGGTTTTTCTGCATCGGGTTTTCTGACCGCCACGATATCAGACACGGACATGGACCTTCCCCGATATCCGTCAGGCCTGTCCAGGTTAAACATCTCATAGACCTGTTCCAGATCGGTTGCTTCGACTTCTCCTTCAAAGGACTTTCCATAGATCGAGGCATCGATTGTCTCTTCCCCATAGAAACGGGTCAAGTGTTCAAGATCCTCGAACATGACCCTGTGGTGATCCCTCTCAGGATCGATCTGATAGATTGCGATATTCATCATCGCACAATCTCCTCCTTCTTCGTTTTCATTCCCATCCTCATCATCAGTTGATCATTTACATCCTTCCCCGAAGAAGGTGGTTCGTCCAAGACTGTATACCGTTCCTGGAGACTCTTCCGGATACCCTCTGCTGCTCCACGTCCGACCTCATCGTTGTCCAAATGTAAATGAATCGTATGCACCTCCGAATGCTGTTTCAGATATCGATCCAGCGCTACCGGAAGCACATCCTTCCTGCGCATCTGAAAGACTCCTGCCAAAGAAAGAAGCGCGTCCTGTTTCCAGTCGCGCCCCGTCATCTGCAGCAGCGAAGCATAACTCATCAGGTCTATCGCTGACTCGAAGAGATGCACGTCGCTGCTGTTGTTCTTCTCTGTGATACGGAAGGAATAATGCTTGTCACTCCCTGTGGCTTCGCCCTTGTAGCTTCCGATCGTACCACGGATCGCTGCGTATCGCGGCAGGCCTCGCTCGTCATAGCCCACGAATACTGCGTTGTGATACTCTCTGGATTCATACAAAAGAAGATTCTCCAGGCAATATCGAATGACTGCCGGATGAATCCCTCTGCCCGTCAGATATCTGATCACGTACTCCGCCGTATCATTCTTTTCCGGAAGGATCAGTTTTCTTGGGGCTGGCTCTGCCTGTCTATATGACAAAGGCGATGAATGCGCTACCCTGCCGGAAACCGCATTCATCGCCTGTGGTAAGGATAAGCCCTTGACTTTCATCAGATAGTCAAGGGCTGAGACGCCGCCGAAGCCTCTGGAGAACCAGTACCATTTTCCGTTGCTAATTTTCAGGGAATCATGTTCCCTGGTACAGTAGGTCTGGCCGGATACATGGACCAGTTCAGAGGGATCATTGGCTTGCAAATAACTGAGGAGATCCACCTGCCTGGCGTTCCTGATCTCCTCCTCGCTTACATAGGCCATATCGCCACCTCCAGTTGTTTCCCTGTTAAGGCTGTGTGGCGAAGAGGCCGGAATCAGATCACAGTTTCAGAATCAGTTCATCAATATCTT
>JAFRVK010000048.1 GCA_017441765.1 Erysipelotrichaceae bacterium | reverse complement strand
CTGATCGGCTATGCCGTCAGCAAGGACCGCCACAGCAAGCTGGCCAGCTACGTCAACTCGATGGCCTTCCTGCCTTACCTGATGCCTTCCGTGGCTGTCGGTGCCGCTTACTTCATCCTGTTCTCATCAGGAAAGATCAACCTGTTCAATACCTATCTGGCACTGGTCATCGTCGGTACGGTCAAATACATCCCGTTTGCTTCCAGAAGCTCGCTGAACTCTATGCTGCAGCTGTCGAACGAGATCGAAGAATCGGCGATCATCCAGGACGTTCCGTGGATCAAGCGCATGACCAGGATCATCATTCCGATCCAGAAGTCATCGATCGTCTCGGGCTTCCTGCTCCCATTTATGACCTGCTTAAGAGAACTGTCGCTGTTCATGCTGCTGTGCGTACAGGGCTTCATCCTGTCGACGACGCTGGACTACTTCGATGAGATGGGTCTCTATGCTTTCTCAAGCGGCATCAACCTGATCCTGATCATTACGATCCTGGTAAGCAACTATGCCGTAAACAAGATCACAGGCGCAAGCCTTGATGAAGGAATTGGAGGATAATAAAATGCCAAAAATCGTATTGGAACATGTAACAAAACGTTATGATAAATTCTATGCTGTCGATGATCTGAATCTGGTCATCGATGACAATGCTTTCGTTACCTTGCTGGGTCCTTCAGGCTGCGGCAAGACGACGACTTTAAGAATGATCGCGGGTCTGGAAACGCCGACCAGCGGCAAGATCACGATCGGCGACCGTGTCGTGTATGATTCGGAAGAAGGGATCAATATCCCCGCCAACAAGCGTAAGGTCGGATTCCTGTTCCAGAACTACGCTCTGTGGCCGAACATGACGGTCTATGACAATATCTGCTTCGGTCTGTCCAACATCAAGGAAGAACTGCCTGTCATCAGTTTCGAAGGCAGGACATCCGCACAGCTGATCAAGGCTCTGCAGAGACCGGGCGATGTCGCCAAGCTCGTCAACGAGTGCTTTGACAAGAAGGGCAAGCTCGATGAAAAGAAGGCGATCGTCAAGCTGATCGATGCCTATGAGATCTCTCAGTACAGCGCCAAGAAGCTGCTGGATTACGGTCTTCACAAGGCAAGCGATCCGAAAGCGGAAGCGGAAAAGCGCGTCGCTGAGCTGAACAAGGTCATTGAAAAGGCCAAGTCCGACGCATCAGCAAAAGGCTATACATTGAGCGATGATTTCACAGCCATGAAAGACGGCGAAGTCGTCAAAGAAGTCAGAAAACTCACGAAAGAAGAAATGGATCTCTCCGTCCGTCGTGTGGCAAGAATCGCCAACATCGGCATGTTTATGGAGAGATATCCTGCCGAGCTTTCCGGCGGTCAGCAGCAGCGTGTCGCCATCGCCAGAACCCTGGCACCGGAACCGACCGTCCTGTTCATGGATGAGCCGCTGTCCAACCTGGATGCCAAGCTGCGTCTGGAAATGAGATCCGAACTGCAGAGACTGCATCTGGATACCGGTTCGACCTTCGTCTATGTCACGCATGACCAGATGGAAGCCATGACCCTGGCCACCAGGATCTGTCTGATCGACAACGGCTACCTGCAGCAGTATGATGCTCCGCTGGATGTCTACAACAAGCCGAACAATCTCTTCGTTGCGGACTTCGTAGGCAACCCTGCCATCAACTTCATCGAAGCCCACGGCAAACAGGTCAACGGTGTCTTCGAGCTCGATGTCTTCGATGGCAAGAAACTTGAATTCGTTCCGAATGAGCCGCTGAATATCAGGAAGTGGCATGAAGATCTCGCTGAAAGCAGAAAGGCGGAAGCGGAAGAGCTTGCGCACAAGGCGTCCCAGAAGGGCTATGTCGAAAGAAGCAACAAGGAGACGAACTTCAAGTATCACATTCCGATGATCGACGAGCCGGAAGACTATGGCGATGAGCCTGTCTATACCGAAGAGGATTTCGTCATCGGTATCCGTCCGGAATTCATCGCGATCGATGAAAACGGCAAACTGGATGGAGAGATCTACTCCTCAATGCCTGCCGGCATGGAGACGACCGTCAGAGTCGCTATCGGCAATTATCTGCTGACAGGCGTCATGTTCGGCGGCGTCGTCTACAAACTGGGCGACAAGGTCAAGGTCGGTTTCAAAGGCAACAATGCGATCCTGTTCGACCGCGGCAGCGGAAGAATGATCGCTTTGGGATCGATGAAGATCAAATAAACGATTCGTTATGTTGGAAAGGTTCTTCAGATCGAAGAACCTTTTTTCTTTCGGACTTGATGCAGATGACTGGATCGTAGATGATAAGGGAGACATATCTTTTTATAGGTTTTATAAAAAATGATGTTTTTATTGAAATATCGTGTATAATATTTAGTGCGGACACTTAGCTCAGTTGGGAGAGCACCTCCTTGACGTGGAGGGGGTCAGGGGTTCGAGTCCCTTAGTGTCCACCATTAACAAACGAAGGCTTAAATAAGCCTTTTTTGTTTATTTTTAAGCACTTTTATAGACACATATTCATATGAAATCTGATGTCATAAGTCCTGTTTTGATGTAGAATAGATTACAGGAAGGGGTTTTAGCTCAGCTGGGAGAGCGCATGGTTCGCAATCATGAGGTCACGGGTTCGATCCCCGTAAGCTCCACCACAGGAAGATCAGAGGCCGTCAGGCCTCTTTCTTGTTGCATGAGTTCACTGTTCTTTGTAGTAGAATAATAATGATGAACAACGGGGATAACATATGAATATCATCGAAATCAAAGACAATGTTTTTCTTTTGAACACTTTACATACTTCCTATCTTTTTAAAGTCAATGAACACAGACATCTGGAACACATTCATTATGGCGATAAAGTACTGATGGAGGACCATGATGCATTAAGCATCAAGCACTGGACAGGTTACGGTACGACCATCATGTACGACGAGAAGGATCAGACGTATTCGCTTGATCATATTCCTCAGGAATATGGAACTTATGGGAAAGGCGATTTCAAGGAACCTTCCATTGAAATAGAACTGAAGAGCTCCTATACGCTTGATCTCACTTATGACTCTTATGAGATCATCGATGGCGACACAGTGATCGAAGGTTTGCCAAACGCCTATGGCTGCGACAGGACCCTGCTGATTCATTTAAAGGACCTTCATAGCAATATCCATCTTGATCTTTATTATGCTATCTATTATGACACGGACGTCATTACAAGGCGCTGCGTTTTAAGCAATCAGTCCGGTTCATCGCTCACATTGCATAAACTGCTTTCCTATTGTCTGGATCTGAGTGAAAACGATCTGACACTGATGTCTTTTACCGGCGCATGGAATAAGGAAGCCCATCTCACTGAAACGGATCTGGAACGGGGCAAGCAGGTCATTGAATCACGCAGCGGTTTTTCCGGCAATAAAACCAATCCCGGTTTTATTGTCAGGAAAGACAACACGACAGAAAGCAACGGCAAGGCCTGGGGCTTCAATCTGGTATACAGCGGCAATCATTATTCTTCTGTAGCGAAAGATGAGTATGGTGTCCTGCGTATCCAGGGTGGCATCAATCCGGAGCGTTTTGAACTGAAACTGAAGAATAAGGAATCGTTCTCTTCTCCGGAAGCGGTTCTTTCTTATACAGACAAAGGCCTGAACGATTTATCTGCACATTTCCATGATTTCGTTAATGAACACATCGTCCGTTCCGACTGGAAGAAGAAGGAACGTCCGATCCTGATCAATTCCTGGGAAGCGTTCGGCATGAAGTTCACAAAGGATTCCTTACTGAAACTTGCACAGAACGCGAAAGGTGCAGGGATCGAGATGTTTGTGCTGGATGACGGATGGTTCGGCAGAAGAGACAGCGACCTGAGAGGCCTGGGCGACTATAACTGCAACCGCAAGAAGATTCCGGGAGGCATCAAATCTTTAAGCAAGAGTATCCATGACATGGGAATGCTGTTTGGCATCTGGGTAGAACCGGAAGCGATCAATCCGGATTCCGCATTATATGAGAAACACCCGGAATATGCCTTGAACGAAAACGAACGGGGATTGCTGCTGGGCAGACATGAACTGCTGATGGATCTCGGCAATCAGGAGGTCAGAGACTATATCGTAGACAATGTGACGAAACTGATCGACGAAAACGATGTCGATTATATCAAATGGGATATGAACCGGCTGATGTCGTCATTAAGCGGTGTAGAGAACCATGAATACATCAAAGGACTGTATGAAGTGCTGGATCGCATCTTCATTCAGCGTCCATGGGTCCTTCTGGAATCCTGCAGTTCCGGAGGCAACCGTTTCGATCTGGGCATGCTGTGCTACAGCCCGCAGATCTGGGCTTCCGATGATACCGATCCGATCGAGCGTCTGGATATACAGAAAGGCCTATCCTATCTGTATCCGATCTCCTGCATAGGTGCACATGTTTCCGCTTCCCCGCATTCGATGACGTTCCGGACGACTCCGCTGGAGACGCGTTTCCATGTCGCGGCATTCGGCGCTTTCGGTTATGAACTGGATCTGGGATCTTTGAGTTCTTTAGAAAAAAAGGAAATCAAGGCACAGGTCGATTACTATAAGCAGCATCGTCAGACCTTCCAGTTCGGGCGTTTCTATCGTGTCGATGAAGAAAGCGATTATGAAGTATTCGAGGTACAGAACGAAAAGGAAACGATCGTCGCGAAGTACCGCCGCATTGTTCATGCGGTACCTTATTTTGACAAGCTCAATGCCTGCGGTCTGAAAGAGGACAAAGTCTATACGATCGATGCAAGAGAATTCAACCACAACATCAAGAAATTCGGCAATCTTCTGAATTATGTGACACCGGTCAGACTGAATGCCGAAGGCCTGCTGGTGCATTCCGTCAGCAAGCACCGCGGTTTCAAGGAAGGTTCGCAGAACTACCGCGCTTCAGGCAGAGCATTGCGCTATGGCATCAATTTAAACAACCTGTTCCTGGGATCGGGTTTCGATAGACATCTCAGGCTGTCTCTGGACTACGGTTCAGATATGTTTCTGATCAAGGAGGTCAATGATGAATCAGGAAAAGAAGAATAAGTACTTTTTTGGCTTGGGGACGATCGGACGGGACATGTTCTACGCATTCGAAGCGAACGCGATGATCTATTTCCTTTCCAATATCCTTGAACTGCCTTTGACGACTTTTGCGATGGTTTCGCTGGTCCTGACTGTACTGCGGGTATTCGATGCCTTGAATGACCCGATCACCGGACTGGTCATCGATAATGTGCGTTCCCCTTGGGGCAAATACAAACCGCCGATGCTGATCGGAGCGCTGCTTGCGGTAGCTTTCTATCTGATCATGTTTGCGGACTTCGGCTTTACGGATATCCGTTTCGTCATCATCTTCGGTGTCGCCTATATCCTTTGGGATATCTCTTACGGCATCAATGATATCGCCTACTGGTCGATGATGCCTTCCCTGACCCTGGATCAGAAAAAGCGGGAAGACTACGGCGCATTTGCGCGTATCTGTGCCAATATCGGCATGTATATCGTCATGGTCGGCTATCCTTCCTTCACGGAAATGCTGGGAGGAGGAAAGACCGGTTATTTCGCTTTGGCTGTCATCGTGTCGGTGCTGATGATCTTCTTCCAGTGCTTTACAGTCTTCGGCGTCAAAGAGAATAAGGAGATGTTCAAGGAAGAGGAACAGACTTCTCTGAAAGAGATGTTCGAAGTGCTGTTCAGGAACGATCAGCTGATGTGGACGACATTATCCATGGCGCTGTTTACGATCGGTTATGTCTCTACTACGAATTTCGCTCTGTACTATATGCAGTACATCTACGGCGATATCGACAAGTACGCGATCCTGGCGGCCGCCTGCGGCGTTGCCCAGCTTGCGGCTCTGATCATGTTCCCGCTGATCTCCAAGCATTTCAAGCGC
This sequence comes from Erysipelotrichaceae bacterium, assembly GCA_017441765.1. Taxonomy (GTDB): domain Bacteria; phylum Bacillota_I; class Bacilli_A; order Erysipelotrichales; family Erysipelotrichaceae; genus Colivicinus. The sequence continues at coordinate 45,128 of JAFRVK010000048.1, read as the reverse complement.
AAGACGTTCTATATGATCTCCACGATCATCGTGCTGATCGGATACGCGATGTTCTTCTTCGCGGATCATTCCCTGGTGATGATTGCGGTTTCGGCCATTGTCATCTTTGTAGGAGAGGCATTCATACAGCTGCTGATGCTGATGTTCCTGTCGGATACCATCGAGTACGGCCAGTGGAAACTGGGCAAGCGCAACGATTCCATCACGTTCTCGATCCAGCCTCTGATCAACAAGATCGGCGGTGCCATGGCGACAGCAGTCGTATCCATTACCCTGATCATTACCGGAATCAAGAAAGGCGATGTCGCTGCCGAATCCATCGACAGCATGGGCAAGCTCCTGTTCAAGAACTCGATGCTGGTGATCCCGCTGATCCTGATCGTTCTGGGCTATTTCGTCTATGCGAAGAAATTCAAGCTGGATGAGGAACATTACGCACAGATCGTTGCGGATCTGAAGGAACGCGGAGACGTCGCTGAATAACAGGAGGTTTCACCTATGCCCTGGTATGTGACCTGTTACCTGATCGGTGCACTGATCGCTGTCGTCTTATCGACCATCGGTCATGCAAAAAAGAACGAGAGTCTGCAGATGACTGCTGCTGTGATCAGCCTGGTTTCCGGTGTTCTTCTGGGAATCGGCCTGTTTGGTACGGAAATGGGTGCCGGCAAGTACGCGTATTATGTCAATGGCGTACGGGTCGCATCCGGTGTGATGATCTTCTTTGAAGCGTTTGCGATCGCCATCATCCTTGGAGCGTTCCCGAATCTGCTGGGCATGTTCCTGGGTTCGCTGCCTTCTTATTTCAAACGCACTCCTACCGGCAAAGCTTCGACCGGAATCAAGGTGCTGTGCATTTTCCTGCTTGCCGAAGGGATCCTCGGTTTCATCGTCGCAGTGATCCTTGGGATCGTCAGGAAGAACATTCCTGCTGCCCTGCCCGGAATCGTGATGTCGCTGATCATGTTCGGAATCGGTTATTTCATAAAACAGAAATGGAACATCCGGTAACAAAGACAGGAGATCCGGAAAGAATCAAACAATATCCATACAAACCAATATATGAATCAAGATCTTCCAACGAAGATCTTTTTAATCTGTATTGATGATTGTATTAATGATTTCTGCGTCGTATCATGAGGCTATGCAGACGATCGATGAGGCATTAAAGAAACTACAGAAATCTTCCTTCCGTTCCCGTTTTCATATGAATGAAGAAGACAGAAAATACATACAGAAGAAAGGCAGGGATGTCATTGAAAGCCATGCCCGGGATTTTGTCAGAGAGAAACTGGCTCCTGCCGATCCTGTCAACGACGGCAAGCAGACGCCGATGAAAGGACATCCTGTTTTCAAAGCGATGCATGCGACCGCGTGCTGCTGCAGAGGCTGCCTGAACAGATGGTATCATGTGCCTCTGCATCAGCCGCTCACAGAAAATCAGCAGGACAGGATCGTACACCTGCTGATGGCATGGATCGATGAACAGTGCAATTGAAACGGAAAGTTCCGTTTTTTTATTTCTCTTTGATCCGTTCCCTCACCGAGATATTGATCAGGTATACGGCATAGGCACACACCGTTGCGATCGCCAGCACGATCAGATTGTCCACGATGACCGGCATGCTGTCAAAGGTATCTTCCAGAAGCTGGAATATCCTTTCCTGTACACAATAGAATTCAAAGGTAAACAGACCATAGAATTCCAGGATCCTGTGAGGGATATAAGTAAAAAGTTTGCTTAAGAGAATGATCAGAGAGATCGCCATCATCGTGTAGGGAAGCAACGCATAGGAATGCGGAAGCAGCAGACTCAGGCCGCCTTCTTTGATCCTGACTGCCAGACAGTATCCCGCTGTCAGCATGATCCCGGATACTCCATACAGCAGCACCGGATTCAGTTTCTCATGTGCATGTACGAAATGATAGGCATAGATCCCGATCAGGAAGATCGGAATGCGATTGAGGCAGATATAGCTCCAGTCATTCACATGCCCCTTCAGAAGGAAAATGTAGATCAGCCACAGCAGAATGACAGCTGCCGTAAACAGAAACTGAGATTTCGCTTTTCGGAAACGTTCATAATAGAACGGAAAACACAGATACAGCAGCACGATCGTGAACCCGAACCAGAGATACATGTTCAGTCTGCCGGTAAAGTAATAAAAACCGGTGATGGCTTTTATCGCATGCATCGGATCATCCAGGTTGACGATCACAAAAACGATACTGGCAATGACAGACGGGACAAGAACGCGCCTGAAGCGTCTTGTGATGAATACTTTGTAGGAGGAACAGTTCTTCCATGAGTTCACCAGGCCCATTCCTGAAAGAAACAGAAAGATATCCACGCCGACATCGCCATATTTGCGTATCGCGTTTTCTATTTCAAACAGGCCGGGAACATCTGAAAAAACGGCTTTCCAGCCATGAAAGGCATAGATAAGAAGAGCAGCAAAGCCAAATAGCGCCTTGCGGTTCCTGTTTATGATATTCTTCAGTTCCACTTCTTTATAATTATAATCTATTTTTGACAAATACGGTACCTGAAGGTAATCTAGAAGATGTGATAAAGAAGAACAAAGACCTCAAGTATTACCTGATCTACAGCCTGCTTTTCGTTATGACGAGTCTGGCTGTTTTCAGTTATTTCTATCTGAATGGAAAGACACTGATCTCTCATGGCGACGGTATACGTCAGCACTACAAGGTCATGGTCTATTTTGCGGAATACCTGAGAGAGATCGTCAGAAATCTTTTCATAAATCATAAGCTGATCATTCCGCAATGGGATTTCCATATCGGCGAAGGATCGGATATCCTTGCTTCGCTGCATTACTATGCGATCAATGATCCTTTTAGCTTCCCGGTCATCCTGGTTCCGGAAAGGTATATCTATCTGTACTTTGAATTTGTGGCCATTCTGAAGATGTACCTGTCAGGCCTGGCTTTCATTCGTCTGTGCCTGTATACAGGGAAGAAAGATCTGCATGCGGTCCTTTCCGGAAGCATGATCTATGTGTTCTGCTACTGGGCGCTGCTGAATGTGAGCAGGCACACGTTCTTCCTGACGCCGATGCTGTATCTTCCGCTCATCATTCTGGGTGCAGAGAAGGTCATAAGAGAAAACAAGCCGCAGCTGTTTTTGTGGTCCGTCTTCCTGTCGGCGATCAGCCAGATCTATTTCTTCTACATGATCGTGATCCTGACGGTACTGTTTGTGGCGATCCGGGCCCTGACCCTGTATAAGAGAGATATCCGGAAAATGATCGATCTGGTCTTGAGACTGCTGATACCTGCGGTGATTGCGGTAGGCATGGCAGCCATTGTCGTTGCACCGATGATCCATGTCCTGCTCAGCAACGGCCGTATCGGTGTGGACTATGCGCTGCATCCGTTCTATGAGCGTTTCTATTATGAGAGACTGTTCACCGTCCTGCTGGCAGATGACCATCCTGATTCCCTGTGTATCGGTCTGGCTGCTCCGGTGATCCTTTCTTTGATCCTGGCATTCAGAAACGTAAAAAAGAACCCGTTCATCACCACGATCAATGTGGCAGTCATCCTGTTTGTACTGTTCCCTGTTTTCGGAAAGTTCTTCAATGGCATGGGTTATGTGAACAACCGCTGGAGCTTTGTGATCGCCCTGGTGGCTGCCTATACCTTCGTTTCAGAATACGAAGAATTCGAACAGCAGAAGAAACTGCTGCTGATTGCCGTACCTGTGTTCATACTGGGAGGCATGGTTTCCGCATGGTCAAGGACCTTGAGGGTCATCGTGCCCAGCGCGATCGCTCTGGCATATGTCTGTATCCTCTTCCTCAAATCGAAATACCGTGAACCTTTACTGATCGTACTGATCATCCTGAATCTCTGTTTCAATGCGGATAATGTCTATTCAAAACGCGGCAGCGACAAGCGCGCCCTTGCCAGCATCTCCGTGTCTCAGGCACAGAACGTCGTGAAAGACAACGAAGCCTATGAGCTGAAAAAGTATCTGAAAGAAAACGGAATCGACGGGCACATCAAGTATTCCGGCAGCGCTTTGAATGACAACGTATCGATGCTGAACGGTCTGGCCAGCACCAACTACTATTTCTCGCTGGCTAATCCTTATATCGCTTCGATGCGCAGCAAGCTTGGTTTATGTGAATATTCCATGTACCGTTTCTACAGCCTCGATCAAAGAGGCACTCTGCTGAGCCTGGGGAATGTCCGTTACTATCTGACCCCGGAAGGCTACAGCGATCTCCTGCCGTATGGCTATGCCTATGTGAAGACTCTCAACGGATACGATCTCTATGAGGACGAGAATGCGCTGCCTCTGGCCTATACCTATGAGAAAGCGATCTCCTATGAGAAATGGGACACCATGGATCCGGTCCTGAAGGAAGAAGCCATGACGCAGGCGGTCGTCATCGATGGCGGAACAGATGAGGTAGGACTCCCTTGCGCGGAACTTCCTTACACGGTCACCTGTGGCGAAGGAGCAGAAAGCGCAGACTATGGATTCAACGCGAAAGAAGACAAAGCGACTGTCAGCCTTCAGTTCTTAGGAAAGGCAAACTGCGACTATTATCTGTCCATCGGAGGTCTGAATTACTGGGATGGCAGGAACTATTTCAATGAAACACTCTCGGATGTTGAGATCGCTGTCAAAGCAAACGATATCAGCAGGACCATCGAGTATCATACCAATGAATATGAATTCTATAACGGACGTCATGAATATGTCGCTTATCTCGGTTACTGTGAGAACGGTCTGAACGAACTGACCATGGAACTGTCCAACACCGGGATGTACGGCTATACGGATCTTTCGGTGATCTGTATCGATCGCGCGGAATACGCTTCCAGACTGAAAGAACTCGCAAAAGAAAGTGCGGATGAGATCCTCTTTGAAACCGATGAGATCGACTGCAGGATCACGGTGAGCGGTGAAAGATACATGCTGCTGAGCATTCCGTATGCTAATGGATGGAAAGCCTATGTGGATGGAAACGAGACAGAAGTCATGCGCGCCAACGAGTGTTACATGGCGATCAAGATAGACAAAGGAACGCACGAAATAAAATTCACCTATGAAACGCCTTATCTGAAACCCGGCGCTCTGATCAGCGCAGCGTCGTTTGTCGCTATGATCGCTTACACTATGATTCAACGACGTAAAAAAGTATAATAGAAACGCAAGGAGAATGTATTATGGAAGAACTCTTAGAAATATTGAATGAAATCAATTCAGATATCGATTATGAAAACGAAACCGCTCTGATCGATGACGGCATTCTTGATTCGCTGGATGTCGTTGCTTTGGTCAGTGAGCTGAATGACCACTATGATATCGAAATCGGTCTGGATGATCTGATTCCTGAAAATTTCAATTCGCTGGAAGCGATGCTGGCACTGATCGAGAAACTGAAATAATCTTCTGTTATGTCCATCGTTTCCTGGTATTTTCCGTTTTTTATAGCGTGCTTTTTTTGTGCCTACTTCATAGTTCCTAAAAAGTACCAGTGGTATCTCCTGCTTGCAGGGAATCTTGTTTTTTATCTGTTTGCTGGCATAAAGAGTTTTGTTATCGCTTTGGCCAGCGCTTTTTTTGCATATCTGGCTGCATTGAAGCTTGAGAACGACCGGAAGAACGATGCAAACAAGAAGGGCAACGTCCTGCTGTGCAGCGCAGTCATCGTCATTCTCATCGCCTGGTGGCTTTTCCTGAAATTCATGGGTTCTTCTTTCGGGCTTGTCATGCCTCTTGGCATCTCGTTCTATACGCTGAATCTCATCGCCTATCTGAGCGATGTGCATCGTCTGAAATATCCGGCAGAACGGAATCCTCTGCGTTTCCTTACCTACATTCTTTATTTCCCGCAGATCATACAGGGCCCATTCACCCGTTATCCGGCGATGAAGGAACAGCTGTTTGCGGAGCATCATTTCAGTTATGAACGCTTCACGGAAGGCTCTTTGAGAGCGCTCTATGGCCTGACAATCAAGAAGCTGATCATTGCGGACAGCCTGGCTGTGATCGTCAACAGATGTCTCTCTTCCTATTCGACCTATACGGGAGGAACGATCTTCCTGTGCCTGATCCTTTACAGCATCGAACTCTATGCGGACTTTTCCGGATACATGGATATCGTCAACGGCGTTTCCCATGTCCTGGGCATCGAAATGCCGGAGAATTTCACAAGGCCCTACTTCTCTTCCTCTCTGGAAGAATTCTGGCGCCGCTGGCATATCACTTTAGGCGGATGGTTCAGGGAATATGTCTTCTTCCCGCTTTCCATGAACAAGAAAGTTCAGAAGCTGAGCAAGTCTGTCCGTAAGAAATACGGAAGCAAGCTGGGCAAGCTGATCGCTGCGGATATCGCACTGTTCTTTGTGTGGACGGCGACCGGTCTCTGGCATGATTTCTCCTGGTCCTACCTCCTGTGGGGCTATCTGAATATGATTGTGATCATGGGATCCATGCATCTGGAAGACAGATACAAAGCGATAAGAGAAAAGCTGCATCTTGATGAGAAGAATGTCGCATTCAGGCTGTTCAGGATCGTCAGGACATTCCTGCTGGTCTGTCTGATCCGCATTCCTGCCATTGCAGGAGACCTGAAGAAGGCTATCGCTTTGTTTAAGCAGCTGAGCTGTTTCAAAGGAGAAGGAGCAGGAAGTCTGTTCTCAGAAACGGGAGGCATCAGCCTGATCATCCTTGCCGTTGCAATCCTTATCATGTTTATCATCGACATCCTGGAAGAAAAAGAGAAATGGCAGGAAGCCAAGGGGCGCTGTCCTGTGCTTGTGAAAGATCTTGCGGTCAGTCTGATGATCATCTGTTTCATTCTCTTTGTGGGCGGGGACAATGACCTGCTGGGAGGTTTCATGTATGCCCGCTTCTAAAAGTATGATGAAAAGAATCCTGTCTCTGTTTATGATCGTCCTCATGACGGCAGTGTTTGCGTTTGCGTTGGGCAAGGCATTGACACCTGTCACGTATGCGGATTTCTATAATCATGAAATGAATCTTCTGGAAGATTCCGGAACGGAGATCGACCTTCTGATGGTCGGAGATTCCCGTCTCTACAGCAGTTTCGACGCCAGGATCTTCGAGGAAGAACTGGGCTTGGACAACGTCGTGGTCGCATCCACGGCTTCCCAGCCGATCTGCGGTTCCTACTACATCATGAAAGACATGATCGAGAGGATGAAACCGAAAAAGATCCTGCTGGGTCTGGACTGCGGCGAGATGATGGAAGAAGACAAGGTCCAGGGAATGATGCTGGTGATCGACAGACTGTCCAGGAAGAATAAACTGGAGATGTTCCGCCACTGCTTCTATGGAACGGACCTGTTCTATATGCTGGATCTCTACCGCTACCGCAACAATCTCGATGACCTGTTTGACAATATATGGGCAAGAAAAGCCATGGTCGCCAACAACTGGGTCCAGGAAGACGACGGAGATTCCTACTACTGTTACAAGGGTTTCATCTACCGTCACGGATCGGTAGAGACCGGAAACATGCCGATGTATTCCCACAGCACATTCTCGGAAGATTCCATCCTGCCGACAAACGTCGAGTATCTGAACCGGTGCATCCAGCTGTGCAGAGACAACAACATCGAGCTGGAACTGCTTTCTGCACCGACCACCGTCATGCGCATGTACTATGTGGATCATTACGACGAAGCGGTCAAATACTATCAGAGGGTCGCGGATGAGAACGGACTGGTCTATCACAACCTGAACTATCTGATGGACAGGGAAACGATCCTTCCGGATGAGATGATGTGCGACTACAACCATACCAATGGCGAAGGCGCAAAAGTCGTCAGCAGGCTTTATGCCGAGATCCTGAAAAAGGAAGCGGCCGGCGAGGATGTGTCGGGCTACTTCTATCCGACCTATGAAGATTTTCTGGAAAGCGTGCATCGTATCGTAGCGACCGATGCCAAGATCAAGAGGGAAGGAGATTCGATCAATCTCACACTTCGGAGTCTGCACAATCCGGATGTCAAGGTGCTGTATCAGGTGGAAACAGGAAACGGCGAGGTCCTGATCCCCTGGACAGAAAAAACCGAACATGCGATCAGCAAGAATATCGAACAGATCAAAGTCATTGCCCGCAGCGAAAGCGATGATATCGGCAGGGCTTATCAAATCTATGATCTGAAGAATTATTAGGAATTATAATAGGAATATGAATGAACTGAAACTGAATATCAATGATACAGACAGAACGATCGTAGAACGGATCTTTGAACACGCGTACAGCGGCCCTGAGAACCCTGCGATCATCTGCGATGATGAGATCGTAACATATCGTGATCTGAAAGAAATGATCCTCAATGCCTATTCCTGTCTCAGGGAGAAAGGCATTGAAAAAAACGATAAAGTCCTCGTACAATCCATCCACAATAAATACTGCACCGCCTGCTACTATGCAGTCCATCTTCTGAACGCGGTACTGGTCCCGTTTGAAAAGAACGCTCCGCAGGAAAGAGTCCTGGAGATCGCGGACAATACGGATGCGAAGCTGATCATCTCCCGCAACGATACCGGAAGAGACTGGTGCAGCTATGATGAGATCGCCGCTTCTGTCTACAGGAACGAATGGAACGGACAGTATCCTGACATCGATTCCGACTGTGAGATGGTATTCACGACCGGTACAACCGGAAAGTCCAAAGGTGTCCTGATCACCCACCGCAACATGTCCTGGTATACCTACGCGATCGCCAAAGCGACTCAAATGAAGGAAGGCAACCGTTTCTTCATCACCACCCCGCTCAATCATGCGGGCGGTTTGCGGAGAACGCATCTTTCTTTGGCCAACGGATGCTGCGTCATCTATATGGATGGCCTGATGAATCTCAAGAAGTATTTCGCCTATATCGAAAACTATCGAGCGACTTCCCTGTATCTTCCGCCTGTGGCGATCCGGGTCCTGATGAATTCCGCAAAAGACGAGCTGATGAAATATCAGGATCAGATCGATTTCGTCTATTCCAGTTCTTCCCCGATCCCGGCAGGAGACTGTGAATTACTGAGGGAGATGCTTCCGAAGACAAGGCTGTACAACGCCTACGAAGCTTCAGAGACTCCGGGCGTCAGTCTCTATGACTACAACACCGATCAGATCCTCAAGGGCTGCATGGGCAAAGCCAACGAGGGTGTCGAACTGGCGATCCTCAAGGAAGACGGAAACATCACGAAAGACATCGACATCAGCGGACAGATCTGCATCAAGAGTCCGATGAACATGCACGGCTACTACAAGGCAGAGGAGATCAGCGCATCGGTCTTCAAAGATGGCTGGTTCGTTTCCAGCGACCTGGGTCATTTCGATGAAGAAGGCAACATCTATTATGACGGCAGAAAAGGCGATGTCATCAATATCGCCGGATACAAGATCGCTCCGACCGATGTCGAAGAAGTGGCACTGCTCGACGTGAATATCAGAGAATGCATCTGCGTCGAAGCTGAAAACAAGCTTGGCATGCCTGTTTTGAAACTGCTGGTCGTTCCGAAGAATGAGAATTTTGACTCCAAGGCGCTGACGAAGCTGATCGCTTCCAAGCTGGAGCCTTACAAAGTCCCGAAACTGATTGAAACGATCGATGAAGTCCATAAGACATTCAACGGCAAGATCGATCGCAAATATTACCGTAAATAGGAGAACCATATGTATTCGATCATTGGCGCTAACGGCTATTTAGGAAGCTATGTACAGAAGATCATCCTCGAAGAGACCAGCGAGGATCTTCTTTGCGTGGACCTGAATATCGAAGAAGATACAGAGCGGGTGAAGTGGTATCGGTGCGATATCACCGATCAGGCAGCAGTCGATGAACTGCTGAGAGTTTTAAGCGGATATGAGGATCTCAAGATCGTCTATCTGGCCGCCTATCATAATCCCGATCTGGTGGAAAAGAACCGGGAACTGGCCTGGAAGGTCAATGTGATCTCCCTGCGCTATTTCATCGAACACTGTCCGTTCGCAAAAGATATCTATTATGTCTCAACAGACAGTGTCTATGGAGAAAGCGTAGACAGGTATCACTTCAGGGAAGGAGATCCTTTGAATCCGGTCAATTTCTATGGGGAAAACAAAGTGGCCGCGGAAAAGATCATGCTGGAGAATGGCAGACATGTCGTGCGTTTTCCTTTCCTGATCTCGCCGAGCCTGGCGAAGAAGCCGCATTTCTATGACCAGATCGTCGCATCCTTGAGAGAAGGAAAGCCGTTCGAGATGTATGCGGATTCGTACCGTTCCTCTCTGTCTTTTGAAAATGTCGCAAGATTCTTGATCGCCCTGATGGAACACAGAAATACCGAACCGATCGTCAATGTCTGCGGGGATCAGGATCTTTCCAAATATGATGTGGGCAAGCTGATCGCCTTGAGAGAAGGACTGGATCCTGAACTGATCGTACCGATCACGATGGAAAAGAAAATGGCCGGATTCGAGACGAAACGGGCCACCAGCACGCTGATGGACAACAGATTGCTGAAACAGATCCTGGATCTGGAATTTGTGGATATCTTCGAGAAACCAAGGTACAAGGAATGAAATGTGTGATAATGGCCGGAGGGAAAGGAAGCAGGATCAGTTCCCTGGTTTCCGATATCCCCAAGCCGATGATACCGATCGATGGAACGCCTCTCTTGGAACGGGAGATCCTTTCGCTTCGGGATCAGGGGATCACGGAATTCGTTCTGACGGTTTCTCATTTATCTGAAGTCATCACGGATCATTTCGGCGACGGCCATGATCTTGGTGTCAGCATCTCCTACTTCGAAGAGAAAACGCCTCTAGGCAATGCCGGGGCGCTGTTTCAGATGAAGGAGCAGCTGAATGAAGATTTCCTTCTGATCAACGGGGATGTGCTGTTCGATATCGATGTGAACCGTTTCATCGCTTTTCATAAAGAAAAGAATGCGCTGGTGACGCTGTTTACGCACCCCAACGATCATCCTTATGACAGCGGCCTGATCGTCACGGACGAAGACGACAGAGTCATCGCCTGGCTGACCAAAGAAGATGAACGCCCTCTTTACTATCAGAACAAGGTCAATGCCGGTCTGCATATCCTTTCGCCGGAAGTACTGAAGAAAGAGATCAATAAAGAAAAGATCGACCTGGACCGCGATGTACTGAAGCCGTTATGCAAAGACAGAATGTACGCCTACAATTCCAGCGAATATGTCAAAGACATGGGTACGCCTGAACGGTATGAAATGGTCTGCAGGGATTTTCTTAGCGGCAAGGTCAATGCCAGATCGTTACGGAACAGACAGAAAGCGATCTTCCTGGATCGGGACGGGACGATCAATCATTTCGTCGGATTCTTAAGAGATGTCGATGAGATGGAACTGAATCCTCATTCCGCGGAAGCGATCCGAAGGATCAATGCTTCCGATTACCTCTGCATCGTCATCACCAATCAGCCGGTGATCGCCAGGGGAGAAGTCACGTTTGATGAACTGAGAAACATCCACAACAAGCTTGAGACCCTCTTAGGAAACGAAGGCGCCTATCTCGATGCTTTGTATTTCTGTCCGCATCATCCGGACAGGGGATATGAAGGAGAGATCCCGGAACTGAAGATCGACTGCGACTGCCGCAAACCGAAACCGGGCCTGTTTTTCAAGGCAAGAGATGCCTATCATATCGATCTGTCCGCATCCTATATGATCGGTGACAGCGATAACGATGTCCTGGCAGGTAGTAATGCAGGCTGCAAATGTATTAAAATAGAGAGAGATGGCGATCTTCTGGAAGCTGTCAGAGAGATTTTAGGTGACTGATATGAAAGAAACAGTGAAACTGGTATTGGATGAACTGACGGAACGATATCCTCGGCTCGAAGCCTGCAGAAAAGAGATCGAAGATGCTTATCTTCTTCTGGAAGAGGCTTATGATCATGGAAAGAAGCTGCTGATCGCGGGCAATGGCGGTTCGGCTGCCGACAGCGAGCACATCGCAGGTGAACTGATGAAACGTTTCAAATACAGCCGTCCGGTCACCGAAGAGTTCGCTCAGAAGATGATCGTAATCGATGCGATACGCGGAGAGAAGCTTGCCAAAGGGCTGGAGCGTCCGTTGCGGGCCGTACCGCTGACTTCCCATATCGGACTGATGACCGCCTACATGAACGATGTCGATGCGCAGGGTGTCTATGCGCAGCAGGTCCTGGGCTATGGCGATGAAGGCGATGTCTTTCTGGCGATCTCCACTTCCGGCAATTCCGAGAATATCGTCAATGCCTGTGTGGCAGCAAAAGCGCTGGGTCTCAAGATCATCGCCCTGACCGGATCGAAGCAGTGTCTTTTGCAGAACTACGCGGACGTCTGCATCCAGGTTCCGGAAAGCGAAACCTTCAAGGTACAGGAACTTCATCTTCCGGTCTATCATTGCCTGTGTCTGATGCTGGAAACAAACTATTTTGGAAAATGATATGATCATCACGAAAACCCCATTCAGAATGTCCTTCTTTGGCGGAGGAACCGATCTCAAAGAGTTTTATGAGAAGCACGAGGGAGCAGTGCTTTCCTCGACTTTTGATAAATATTGTTACGTGACAGTAAGACATTTGCCACGTTTTTTTGATTATAAGAATCAGATCACCTATTCAAGAATTGAGAGGGTTCCGGGTGTCGATGCGATCGAACATCCTCTGGTCCGCAATGCGATGAAGTATCTGGATATGCACGAACTGATCGTGACCTACGATGCCGATCTTCCGGCAAGGACAGGGCTGGGAACCAGTTCTTCGTTTGCGGTAGGTCTGTTGAATGCGTTCCATTGCCTCAAAGGGAAACGGAAAGGCAAGAAGACGCTGGCGGATGAAGCGATCTATGTGGAACGGGTATTGTGCAATGAATCCGGAGGTCTGCAGGATCAGGTGGCTGCTTCCTTCGGCGGACTGAACCGCATCGACTTCAGAGCGGATGGATATACCGTGGCGCCGATTGAAATCTCTGAACAGAGAAAGAAGGATCTGAATGATCATCTTCTTTTGTACTTCACCGGCTTCTCCCGTTTCTCTGCCGATATCCAGGATGATACCAAGAAGAATATCGGAAACAATACGGAAACATTATTAAGAATGAAAGCGATGGTCGATGAAGCCGAAGCGATCTTGAAAGATGAAACGAGAGATCTCGATGATTTCGGCAGATTGCTGGATGAATCATGGCGGCTGAAACGGACGACCGGTTCCAAGATCAGCAACAATCAGATCGACATGATCTATGAGAAAGCCCTGCAGTCCGGTGCACTGGGAGGAAAGCTTCTAGGTGCCGGAGGAGGCGGGTTCATGCTGTTCTACGTGCCTCAGGAAAAACAAGAAGCCTTCAGGAAAGACTTCTCTGATCTGCTGCCTGTACCGTTCCGTTTCGAGAACGAAGGCACGAGCGTCATCTATTACGTACCGGAAGAATATGAACAGGAGGAAACGTTATGAAAGCATTGATCACCGGCATTACCGGCATGGTCGGTTCGCATCTGGCCGATTATCTCTTGGAGAATACCGACTGGGAAATCTACGGAGTCTGCCGCTGGCGTTCTCCTTTGGACAATGTCGAACATCTGCTGGATCGGGTCAACAGAAAAGACCGCGTCTTCTTTGACTATGCCGATCTGAATGACGAGATCTCGCTGATCACTGTGCTGAAAAAGGTCCAGCCTGACTATATTTTCCATCTGGCTGCCCAGTCCTATCCGCAGACCAGTTTCACGGCACCGATCGATACTCTGAATACGAATATCCTCGGTACCTGCAGACTGCTGGAAGCGGTAAGATTGTTGAAGGAACAGTATCCGGCCTACAATCCAATCATCCATGTCTGCGCATCCAGTGAAGTCTTCGGACGTATCCCGCCGGAACAGAAGCCGGAAGAAGGCATCAACGAAGAATGCCGTTTCCATCCCGCTTCCCCGTATGCGATCTCCAAGGTCGGAACGGATCTTTTAGGCAGGTATTATGCGGAAGCCTATGACATGACGGTCATGACGACCAGAATGTTTACCCATACCGGACCGAGAAGAGGCGATGTCTTCCATGAGTCCACATTTGCGAAACAGATTGCGATGATTGAAGAAGGCCTGATCGAACCGGTAGTCAAAGTCGGAAACCTCCATTCTTTGCGTACCTATGCGGATGTCCGTGATGCGGTGAGAGCGTATTTCATGCTGGTGACGATCGATCCGATCCCTGGCGAGTACTACAATATCGGCGGTTCCTATACCTGCGAGGTTGGAGATACTCTGGAGACCCTGCTGTCCTATTCTTCGATGAAGGATCAGATCAAAGTCGTAGTCGATCCGGAACGCTTAAGACCGATCGATGCGGACCTGCAGATCCCGGACTGCCGCAAATTCAAGGCCCATACCGGCTGGGAACCGGAGATCCCGTATGAGAAGACGATGCACGATCTTCTCGACTACTGGCGTGAACGGGTCAAGAAAGGAAAGTTCCTGACAAGATAATGCTGATTGAATTCATAAAGCCTGATTTTACGTTTGAAAATGAAGCCGGTTCTCTGAACCAGCTGGTTCATGATGGCTGGAAACAGGTGAATGCGATCATTTCCGTCAAGGATTCTGTGCGCGGCGGGCATTATCACAAATTCAGCAAGGAGTGTTTCTATGTCATCTCGGGCTGCTTCAAGCTGACTGTCTGGAAAGATGACATCAGTGAAGTATATGAAATAAACAAAGGGGATATGTTTGTCATCCCTGAATATGTCTATCATTCCTTCGAGTACCATGAGGATACCTATCTGGTAGGAATGTATGACAACGGCGTGGAACTGGAAGACGGTTCCAAAGATATCTGGAGTGCGTAATGAGTGATTATATCTTTCTATTTGATCTGGATTCGACAATGACAAAGAAAGAGATCCTGCCGGAGATTTCGGTACTGATCGGACGGGAAAAAGAAATCCGGGCGGTCACAGAGTCGACGATGAAGGGGGAGATCCCTTTTGAGGAGTCTTTTCTGAAGCGTGTCAAGATCCTGAGTCAGATCTCGGTCAAGACAGTAAACAAGCTGGTCAGCGAGATCCCTTTGAACGAGGAGATCGTCCGTTTCATGATGGAGAACCATGACCGCTGCTACGTCGTGACAGGAAATCTGGACATCTGGATCAGCGGATTGATGAACAAACTGGGGATGATGGATCACTGCCTGTGCTCTACCGCAAGAGATGACAATGACACGGTCGGCGAAGTGCTGACCATCAGAAACAAGTATGCGACAGCCAGAAGCTTCAAGGAACCCCTGGTCGTCGTAGGCGACGGCGACAACGATTCGGAAATGGCTGCGCAGGCTGCGATCGCCATCGGATACGGAGGCGTACGGCCGATCGCACCATCATTGCTGAACGTGATCGACTATGCCTTCTATGATGAAGACAAATGTGCGGAATTCCTGAGGGGGCTCTTATGATAACGAACAAGACGATCATCATCAGCTGTGCCGGCATGGGCACAAGACTGGGCATCGGATCCACGAAGGCCCTGGTGGATATCTGCGGGAAACCGATGATCATCCGGCAGTTGGAGATGCTGGATGAAGTGGAAGACGTGCGCATCGTGGTCGGCTATCAGGCTCAGAAGGTCATCGATGTCGCCAAGGAATACCGCAACGATATCACCTTCTGTTTCAACTACAACTACAAGACGACCGGTACAGCGGCAAGTTTTTCCAAAGCCTTGCTTTGTGCAAAGGAACTGGTCGTATCCCTGGATGGCGACCTGCTGGTCAATCCGGAAGATATGAAAGCCTTCATTCATGACGATGAGGAAAAGATCGGCGGCTGCACCCCGGGTACGGATGACCCGGTACTGATGCAGCTGAACGAAAGAAACGAAGTCATCGCCTTCTCCAGAGAGAAGGGCGATCTGGAATGGACCGGCCTTTCCCAGGTCCGGACAAATCGTCTGACCCCGGATGACAGGCACCTGTATTTCATGCTGGAACCATTGCTGCCGCTGAAGGCGCAGGTCATCCGCACCAAGGAGATCGATACGTTCAACGACTATGAAAAAGCGATCGCCTGGTTCAGCAATGGCTGTAAAGATTAATTATGAAGATCATTATTCTATCGGAACAGAAATCCTATATCAAGAAAGGCGCCAGCGCTCCGCAGATCGAAGGACAGGAGCAGGCGTTTCTTGATTATGGCAAAGGCGATGTCTCGATCGTATACAAGAATATCGTCATAAAGAACATCAACCGCATTACGGAAAAGCTGCATCTTCCGACTTTGTATGAATCCTGGGCGACCAGAAAACACGAAGACAGCGTTTTTCTTTATGTGACGATGAATCTGCTTTATTTGAAGGCGAACGCCTATCTTCTGAAAAAACTCAAAGCCTCCGGAAACAGGACGGCGATCTTCTGCTACGACTGCTGGGAACCGGAATTTCAGGACTGGGAAAAGGTCATCGATGACATCGGGATCGATTTTCTGTTCTTCGGATACAAGAAGTCGGCAGAATACTTCAAGGAAACAGGTCACAATTCCTACTGGGTCCCATTGAGTGCAGACTTCCGCATCTTCAGGCCAAGAGACGAGAAAAAGACGAGAATGTTCATGCAGATGGGCAGAAGGAATGATGTCCTGCATGAGAAGATCCTGGATTATCTGAAGCTGCACGGCCTGGAAGACAGCAGAGACAATTACGTCTATCGCCATGACCGCGACGAGATGATCTTCCCGGATATCAACGAACTTGCAAGGGAAGTCAACAGGACCAAATATTTCGTCTGTGTGCCGAAATCCTACGAGAACTTCAGACGGACCGGAGCGATCTCCGAGACGATCTGCCGCTACTATGAAGCCATGGCGTCCAAGACGATGATCATCGGAATGAAACCGGATACTTTCGACGAACTGTTCCCGTACAAGGCGATGATCAGCTTCAACAACGATGAGGATTTCAACGAATCCATCGATTACTATGAGAATCACCAGGACGAATACAATGCCATTCTGGACAGGAATTACGACTATGTCATGAAACATCATACCTGGGGCAACCGGATCCATCAGATGCTTGATATCATCAACGGAGTGAATTCATGAGATATCTTTACTACGGCAATTCCGCATATCAGCTTCTGAATATCCTGAATCTGCATCATCAGCGTCAGAACGGCTTTGAGAATCTTCCCGATTATGAAGCAGATCTGATCATGCAGGATTCGTTCGATGGTGTAAAAGAGCTTTGCGGTATCGTAAAGAAGCAGGATATTTTCAAGACAGTCAGGCTTGTGGGAAAGAAGGATACGCAGGGCAGCATTCCGATCGTTTCCGCTTTGGGAGATATCGTGTTCCCAAAGAATTACCTGAAACGCTATTTTCAGATCGAAAATGTAAAGAATCTCTACGACGTGATCGCCACACCGAAATTTATGCCGGTGATCGCTGCGATCTGGCAGCTGAATCCGAAGGCGGAGCTTCATCTTCTGGAAGATGGGGCAGGAAGCTATTTCTCCTATTTCGATCTGGAGATGCGTTCCAAGTCCTATAAATGGTTCTACAAAACGTTCAACCACGGCAAAGACTTCTATGCCTACAGAAAGGCCTATATCAATGAGCCTGACCTGTATTTCAGGGAAGACAAGGATAAAGTCATACAGATCCCGAAATTCGATCCGGATCATCTCAAAGAAGTGCAGGAACTGTTCCGGGACTTCCTGATTGACTATCCGGAACAGATCGATATCTACTGGCTGTCACAGAACCTTTCCAGCCGCAAGGGAAAAGAAAGCTTCGACTGTGCGGAAGCGCTGCAGAGCCTCGAACGCGATTCGAAACGGGTACTGTACTGTCCGCATCCGCGCAATCCAGAGAACGATACGATCTTCCTTGGCAGCGATCCGAAACAGATCTGGGAACTGCAGGTACTGAATACGAAAGACATCGAGAACAAGCTCATCATCTCCATCCATTCCACCGCCTGCCTAACTCCGAAGATCCTGTTCGACAAGGAGCCCTACGTGATCCTGCTTTACAGGATCGTGATCAAACATGACTGGAAATATTTTGAAATGATGGAGAAAGTGATCGACGCGTTCATCCGGAAACACCGCGATCCTGAAAAAATCATGATCCCGTCGACGATCGAAGAATATGAAGAATGCCTGAAACGTTTCTTCGCTTCCAAAAAGAAGGGCGATCGGTATAATAGTTAATATGAAAAAAAGTAGAACCCAAAGAGCTTTCATGTCGGTTGCGACAAGCCTGATCAGCGAAGGCGTCTCTCTGATCTGCGGACTCATCGTTCCGCAGATGATCCTGACGACCTTCGGTTCGGAGTATCATGGCATCACGCAATCGATCACGCAGTTCATTTCCTATATTTCCCTGATGAAAGCGGGAATCGGCGGAGCGACCGCAGTCGCCCTGTATAAGCCGCTTGCCGAGAATGATACGGAAGAGATCAGCGCCGTGCTGGCTTCGACAGAGAAGTTCATGCGCAAGATCGCTTTTGTTTTCGTGCTGTTCATCCTTGGCCTTTCTGTTTTCTATCCGCTGTTTATCGTCAAAGATTACGGATGGTGGTTTACGGCTTCCCTGATCTTTATCATTTCCATTTCGACGTTCGGCCAGTATTATTTCGGTTTCACTTACCAGGCATTGCTGGCAGCGGATCAGAAGGACTACATCACAGGCATTCTGGATATCGTGACGATCATCATGAACACCATCGTCGCTGTCATCCTCATCAACAACAATTTTTCTTTGCATATCGTGAAACTCGGAAGTTCCTTAGTACATCTGTTTACGCCGCTGTTTCTTTATATCTACTGCCACAAAAAGTATCACCTGATCTCCGGCGTCAAGGACGATGTCGACCGCATCCCGCAGAAATGGGATGCCGCTGCGCATGAAGTCGCATCTTTCGTCAACAACAATACGGATGTCACTATCCTGACTCTGTTTGCGGCAATGAATGTCACAGCCATAACGGACGTTTCCGTCTATACGGTCTATCACTATGTCATCGCGAATCTGAAGAAGATCGTCACAAAATTCACGGTCGGTTTCGGCAGCGCGTTCGGCGATATGTATGCCAGAGAAGAGATCGATCTGATGCACAAGAACCTGGGCATTTTCGAACTGATCATCTACTCGTTCACTTCGGTGCTTTATTCCGTGACGCTGGTCATGATGCTTCCGTTTGTGGCGATCTATACCAGAAAGGTCACGGACGTCAATTATATCAAGCCGATGTTCTCGTTCCTCCTGATCATGGGCGGCGTCTTCAACTGTTTCCGTGTTCCATACCGGGTCATTACGATCGCGGCAGGGCATTATAAGCAGACCCGCAACGGCGCGATTACCGAAGCGGTACTGAATATCGTGGTTTCCGTGCTGGGCGTTCTGGCTTTCGGTCTTTCCGGCGTCGCGATCGGCTCGCTGGTCGCCATGGCCTTTCGTACCTGGCAGTATGTCTATTATCTGTCCAGAAACATCATGTACCGCGATGTGAAGTATTTCCTGAAACATGCGTTCATCTGTTTCGCGATTATGGCAGTCGTCTATTTCGCGGCACAGTTCTATATTCCATCTAGCTTCGACGGCTGGTTCGACTGGGTGCTTTACGCTTCGATCACGACAGCGATCGCGCTGATCCTGACACTGGCTACAGACTACATTTTCTATAAAGAAGATCTGTTCAATTTCATTGATAAACTGAAGAGGAACTTTTTATCCCGCTTCCTGAAGAAGAAACAGGCATGAAAGAACTGACACTGGACGAATGCAAGAAGATATCGCTGGATATCCTGATCGATATCGCCGATTTCTGTGATAAGCATGGTATCACCTATTTTCTTGCGGTCGGGACCCTGCTTGGAGCAGTACGGCATCAGGGCTTTATCCCCTGGGATGATGACATCGACATCATGATGCCCAGACCGGACTACATCCGTCTTCTGAACGAATATGAGGGCCCCTACAGGATCCTGAAGCCAAGCGCAGGCCTTCTGTATTATGCCAAGGCTTATGACCCCAAAACGGTCAAATATGAAGCCGATACGGACTACAGGAAAAACAAGGCGATCGGTGTGGATATCGATATCTTCCCGCTGGATGGGATCGTGAACGACCAGGAGATCATCGACAAGCTGTACAAGAAAGAGTGTTTTCTGGAGATGCTGCTGCGGCTCTCGAATCAGCCGATCTTCCTGCGTAAAAATCCTCTGAAAGCGATCTTCCGCATCATTCCCCGCATCATCGGCAGCAAGAATCTCGTGAAAATGATCGAAAAGAATGCGATGACCTACGACTACGACAAGAGCGATTATGTCATCCGCATGCGCTGGTCGCCCAACGGCTTTACCGGAGCCTTGCCGAAAGAAGTCTATGAAAAAGCTCAAGGGCAGTTCGAGGGACATACCTTCTGCATACCGAAAGGATACGATACCTTCCTGACCGCCTTTTTTGGCGATTACATGACGATTCCGAAAGAGGAAGACCGTTTTACGCACAGCTTCAAATGCTACAGGATCGAAGAATGAAAACGAAACTTGTTGAGTTTATCGGAAGGATACAGGATGGCGGAGCGGAGACCCTGGTAAAGGACTACGCTTTGTTATTGGACAAAGAGCTTTTTGATGTGACGGTCCTGTGCGAAGACTATGTGCCTCAGTCCAACGTCTATAAGCAGATGGTCAGCAATCATGTGAAGATCGTCGCCATGTACAAGCCATCGTTCTTTATCAGCAAAGTCCTGGCCAGACTGTTAGGCAAGAAATATGTCGCAGCATTGTTCCGCAAGGCGATCAGGCAGCTGAAGCCCGATGTGATACATGCGCATCTGGAGATGCTGGAGATCATGTACCATGCCAGGGACTGCCTGGATGGCATAAAACTGCTGTTCACCTGCCACAACCCGCCAAAGATGCTGATCGGGGATCAGAGGCCGAAAGAACGGGATGCCTGCAGGTATCTTCTGGATCACAATGATCTGCAGATCATCGCGCTGCATCAGGACATGGCCAACGAAATCAATGAAATGTTTCATATCGGCAACTGTTCCGTCATCCGCAACGGCGTGGACTTTGCGAAATTCCGCGATGTTCCGGAAGACCGACACAGCATCCGTGAGGAACTGGGGATCGCCGACAGTACCTATGTGATCGGTCAGATCGGCCGTTTCACCTATCAGAAGAATCCGGAATTCACCGTGCATCTGTTTAAGAAATTACTGGAAGTCAGAGAAGACGCCTGTCTTCTGCTGATCGGTAGAGGCAAGCAGGAAAACGAACTCAGGCAGCTCATCAGAGATCTTCAGATCGAAGACAAAGCAAAGGTACTGATCAACCGCGAAGATATCCCGCGTCTTCTGAAAGCGATGGATGTCTTTATCCTGCCTTCCCGTTTCGAAGGACTGGGCATCGTGCTCATCGAAGCGCAGGTCGCAGGAATTCCCTGCGTGGTCTCCGACCAGGTTCCTGAAGAAGCCTACCAGAGCCCGAACATCACCCGTCTGCGTCTTGACGATGACACAGAAAAATGGATCGATGCGCTGCTTCATCCGAAAGGCAATATCAAACATTACGGAAACCTCGACGATTACGATATGCGCAAAGAGATACGCAATCTTGAAAAACTCTATCTAAAAAAATAAGCTCCGAAGAGCTTATCAGTTGTATTGATTGAAATTGTTCATCATCAGATAGTATGGTTCCGGATCATCGGGATCATAGTAGAATGTCACATCCGCTTTCTTGAAATCATAGAGCCATTGGGCCTGAGAGATCATGCCGCCATTGACTCTTTTTTCATAATCGATCGGTTCATTCATGCCTGTATAGTTTTCCGGGATCACAGGAGTTCCAGAAACGACCTCGCCCTTCAGCATCGATTTCATCCAGTCGACGATGATCGGCTGTTTCAGGAACACGGTCGGGTAGGACCATGGCGAATTGCGGAAATTGATCTCTCCGAAGTATAAGGTATCATCCTGGTCGATCAGGAATTCGACTTCGAAGATCCCTTCGAAACCGATCTCTTCAAAGACTTCCGAAAGTTTCTGATTGATTTCTTCCCTGTCTGCGTTATGTACCGTGAAATACGGGCTGTAGTAGCCTTTGATCAGATAGTTGTAGGTCATGGCAACGCCATAGTAAGCCTTCCTGCCGTGATCGATCACATAGCCTTCCATGGCATATTCGTTTTTCTTGTCGATGTATTTCTGCAGGATGACTTCCGGGGTTTTGATGGAAGCGTAAGCTTTCTTCAGTTCCTCTTCGTTCTCACAGATGAAGACATCGGATTTCCATCCGCCGATGACCGGAGAGATGGATTTGGTGATGACAGGATAGACAAGATCTTCCGGAATCGTGCCATTCGGGACGCGCTTTGTATCAAGAACGTTCAAACCGTGCTTACGGGCGATTTCCAGGATCCTTGACTTATCCATGTATTCGATGATCCCGTCGGTCCTTCCTGCATTGAAAACGATGAAATGATCCTTGAGATCTTCATAATGGCGATCCAGGTAGGCGATCGTCTTGTCGTCGCCGGTCAGTACGAAAGGCTTCACTTCTTCGTTGCCGTATTCTTTCAGAAGGAACTCATACGCTTCTTCGACGCTGTCCACATAGTGGCACAGCGAAACATAACGGCTTATAGAAGCGATCTTTCCTTTGCCTTTGACGGCGATATAGATCGGACTGATCCCGTTCTTTCCGAGACCCCGGATCATGCTGAGAGGATTGTAGTGTTCGATGGAAACAAGGATGACCAGATGTCCGTCGATGCGATTGTTTGGATCCATAATGACTCCTTACAGGCTGAAATCCTTATCGAAGGTAGATTCGATACGCAGAACCTCGAAGGCTTCGGCGTACTTCTTGCCGATCTCGTAGCCTCTGAAACCGCATCTCGCATGCACGCCATCGATCCAGTCTTCGCCGCCGAATTTGTGGTATTCGGACTTGTGTTCGCGCAACGATGCGATCTTCTGATCGATGGTCGAACTGATGTCGACATACAGCTGCGGCTTGAACGCCACGTAGGATCTTCCCGAAGGAGAGATCGGCTCATAGAAGAAGATCGTATTCCTTCTGCGGGCTGCGGAAATCGTGGCATTGCTGACACCGGCATGGGCCTGGTGGGTATCGAACGGATGATGGGTGAAGATGATGTCGGGATCATAGTCGCTGATGCAGACATCGATCGCATTGACCACATCGGAGATCCAGGGGATATCCTTGGTCGGGAAATCGAGGATCTCGATATTGGTGATTCCCAGAGTATTCAAAGCTTTCGTGCCTTCTTCAACCGCCAGTTCATCGGACCGCTGCACCTTTCCTTCTTTGTTCGTATAACCGGATTTGCTCATGATGAGCACCTTGACATCATGGCCATTCTCGACCGCTTTGCATAGCGTTCCGCCGCAGGCGATCTCGATGTCATCCAGATGTGCTCCGATAGCTAGTATTTTCATAATCTTCTCCTTCTATTTGACCTGAAGTATCTCTTTGTACAGATCGATATACTCCTGATATTTATCGTACATGTTGAAGTGCTGTGCGCGCTTCAGACACGCTTCTTTAGTGTAAGGTTTCGTTTCACAGATCCGGTAGATCTCTTTCTCGAGTCCGTCGATATCTTCCATCGGGACCGCCGAACCGCAGGTCTCATCGATGACCTCCGCGCAGCCTCCGGTATCATAAGTCAGAAGCGGGATTCCGCAGGCGATCGCCTCCATATTGACGGTCGGGAAGTTGTCATCGGTCGTCGGGTTCACAAAGACATCGGCTGCGGAATAGATCTTGGCCAGTTCTTTCTGGTTCTGGGTACGATGGATGGAAACGATGTTGCCGGGAAGCAGCCTGTCCGTCTCTTCGTTTGTTCCGACCATGACGATACGGTAATCGTCCGGCAGACGTTTGGCCAGTTCCAGAAAAACATAGAGGCCTTTGCAGGTATCCCACCAGTAGGCGACACCGAGTATGACGTGTTTATCCTGAAGCTGATGCTTTTCGATGAAATCGGAATCGGTCGGCTTGAAGATATCGAGATTGATGCCGTTGTTGATGACGCGGATCGGATGATTTTCTCTGAACAAGGAAATCCTGACCAGATCCGAAAGCCAGGCAGACGGTGTAACGATGGTCATCTTATTGAGGCTGTTGTAGATCTGCTCCCTTTCTTTCCAGACTCTGGCGCTTGGATCAAGCAGAAAAGTCGGCGGGAAGAAATCGTGATGCGGACAGCTGCCGCAGCCATCCTTCCATTTGTCGCAGCGGAACTGTGCGCACCTTCCGGTAAACGCCCAGTTGTCGTGCATGGTCCAGATCACCGGGATCTCGTTCTTTCTTAAATAAGAAAAAAACATCCGGATATTGAGATAGTTCTCGCATAAGGAATGGATGTGGATCAGATCAGGCTTGAGCTTCTTCAGCTTACGGATAAAAAGCCAGGTATTGATCACGTTGAAATAGCCGTTCAATCCCGTCAGAAGCGCCAGGCGTTCCGAAATGACCCGATCCAGCCAGGTTCCGATATAGATCTGATCCTCGTATTTGTATTTCAGACCGAAACGGGAACGGCGGCAGCAGGTGTAGACTTTCAGGTCCTGTTTCCTGGCGGCTGCAGCGATATTCAGGACGACATTGCCTGTCGATGCATAATTGTTGCTGTTGACCTCAACTACGGTTTTCATCATTGTTATTATACATCATGTTATAATCTGTGTAATGAAACGCTATTTTGATGAACAGGACAGGAAGAAACGGATCGGATGGGTTGATATCGCTAAATTTATCGGTATCTTCTTTGTGATGCTGAGTCATTTTGAGTCCTGTCCCTCTTTCCTGAGAGAATTCTTTACGCCATTCTATCTGGCGATTTTCTTTTTCTGTTCCGGATATACGTATCGCCACAGGGAAGGTTTCTCTGCTTTTTTCAGGAAGAAGGTCCGGCAGCTGGTGCTTCCCTGGTTCATCTACAGCAATCTCAACATCATCCTCTCCAACATCAAATCGTTCAAGCATCACAGAAGCGGTTTCACGACGGAACTGTTCCGTAACCTTCTGCAGATAAGATACTATGACGAACGTCTGTGGTTCATTCCGGCGCTTTTCTCGGCCTATCTGGCATTCTATTTCGTGATCAGATGGTATGAGAAAAAGAAAGACAGAGGACAGCTGCTTCTGCTGTGTGCGGTGCTGGCTTTCTTGAGAAAACTGTACAAGCAGTTCATGAATCCGGAACTCTTGCCCTGGAAGCTGATCAAGCTGCCGTGGCACATCGACTACATTCCGACCGCACTGCTGTTCATGGTTCTGGGTTATCTGTTCAGAGATGTCGAAGCACCATTCGATGAGAAACTGGATCTGAAATGGAAACTGCTGATTGCTGCCGTATATCTGCTTCTGGTCTACGTTCCTTACATGGGTGATATTTCTTTTGTCTGGTTCGCTGACTTCTTCTACGACCATCTCTGTCACATCCTGGGAATCATTCTTATCATCATGATCGCCAAGAAGATTCCTGCTTATAAGATATTGCTTTATATCGGAAGCAATACTCTGATCTATTTCTGTCTGCACAATAAAGCGATCACGGCTTTGGAAGTCTGCTTCAAACGCTTCCTTTCCGGGCTGTATCAGACAGTCACGGCGAATCCTTTGCTGTCGGCGCTGTTCTGTGCTGCCATGACAGCGATCGTGGCTTTGCTTCTGATCGTCCCGACCGCATTCATCAACCGCTACCTGCCATGGACGGTAGGACGGAAAAAGCCACCACACACAAACAATCAGTAACAGATCATATTACCATCCTATAAAGAAGTATCATGGAGGGCAACACAATGAAACTACTATTCATGGGACGCAAGAAACAGAGCGCCGATCTGCTCAGATGGACAGTGGAACAGGGCCATGAGATCGTGGCAGTCTGTACCGATGACCAGTTCAGCAATTCTCCGACCGCAGCGACTGCCCGAGAATTGAACATTCCGATCCTGTCAATGGAGGAAGCAGAAGAATATGTGCTTTCAAACGAAGTCGATCTGATCGTTTCTTACTTATACTGGCGCAAGATCAGAAAGCCTCTGATCGAAAACAACCGTTATGGCTGCATCAATTTCCATCCTGCGATCCTTCCGGACTACAAGGGCTGCGGAGGCTATAATATCGCGATCCTGTACAAACTTCCGGAATGGGGCGTGACTGTTCACTATGTCGATGAGAATATCGATACGGGACCGATCATCCGTGTAAAGCGATTCCCTTTCGATTACTGTACCGCTACCGCAAAATCCCTGGAAAAGATCACGCAGGATGCCTTGGTGGAACTGTACAAAGAGACGATCCTGAAAATCGCTGAAGAGGGAAGGCTGAAGGCTCTGGATATCGACAACAGCCAGGGCACCTACATCTCCCGCAAACAGATGAACGAAATGAAGATCGTTACAGAAGAAGAACTCGACAGTGAGGATCTGGATGTCAAGATCCGGGCCTTCTGGTTTCCGCCTTATGACGGAGCCTATATCGAACGGAACGGCATGAGGTATACCCTGGTGACCAAAGATATTCTGGATACATTGGTAGATCAGGATACGACAGCTTTGTTTTAATATAAAGTAATATGTTGTAAAATAAAGGCATGAGCAAAACTCGTGCTTTTTATGTTGAACATTGGAAGGTAATTGCGTTCTTTCTGATCATCTATGATTTCGTAACGATTGCCTTTTCCTATTTCTTCGGCTTATGGCTGCGTTTTGATTTCCATTTCCTGCTGATCCCGGAGAAGTACCTGGCAGTCTATTATAAGTTCATTGTTCCTTTTGCGATCTTAAGCATCGCTATTTACTGGTTCATGAAACTCTACCGCAGCATCTGGCGTTTTGCGAGCTATAACGAACTGATCAATATCGCGATCGCCACATTTACCTGCGGAGCATTGAATTATATCCTGACCCGCCTGTTCGGGGCGAGAATGCCGGTTTCCTATCACGTGATCGGTTTCCTGCTGCAGGTGATGTTTGCGGCAGTCGTCCGTTTCTCCTACCGTTTCATCCTGCTTCTGAAACGTCAGCAGAGGAACAGCAAGAACAATACCAATGTCATGCTGATCGGTGCGGGAGATGCGGGACTGACGATCCTGCGCGATATCAACAAGAATATCGAATCCACCGCCAGAGTCGTCTGCATCATCGATGACAACACCAACAAGTACGGCCGCTATATCGACGGCGTTCCGGTGGTCGGCGGAAGAGATGACATCCTGAAGAATGTCGAAAAATACAATATCAGCAAGATCTACTATGCGATCCCGTCGAGCACGAACGCCCAGAAGCGGGATATCCTGAATATCTGCAGAGAGACCGGCTGCGAGATCAAGGTCCTGCCTGGCATCCAGCAGATCGTCAATGGCGATGTCTCCGTCAGCATGATGAAGAATGTCGCGATCGAAGATCTTCTGGGAAGAGATGTGGTCAACGTCAACAACGAAGAGATCGCGGATTTCGTCAGGGACAAGGTCGTCATGGTCACGGGCGGAGGCGGTTCCATCGGTTCGGAGCTGTGCCGCCAGATCAGCAAGCATCATCCGAAGCAGCTGATCATTTTCGAGATCTATGAAAACAACGCCTACGACATCCAGCAGGAACTCGTACGGGAATATCCGAAACTGAATCTGGTCGTGCTGATCGGCTCCGTCAGAGATTCCAAGCGGATCGATCAGGTCTTCGACCGCTACCGTCCGCAGATCGTTTTCCATGCGGCGGCCCACAAACATGTTCCGTTGATGGAAACTTCGCCGTGCGAAGCCATCAAAAACAATACGATCGGCACCTTCAAGACCGCCTATGCCGCGACCAAATACGGTACGGAACGTTTCGTTCTGATCTCGACCGACAAGGCCGTCAACCCCACCAACATCATGGGTGCTTCCAAGCGCATGTGCGAGATGGTCATTCAGACCTTTGCGAAACTGATACAGAACAATGAGACAGATAAACTGGCAGTCGTCGAAGACTGTTTCTCGGAGATGAGTGCCGAGCATCTGGAAGGCAAGACTGAATTCGTCGCGGTACGATTCGGGAACGTCCTGGGTTCCAACGGTTCCGTCATCCCTCTCTTTAAGAAACAGATCGAAGCAGGCGGTCCTGTCACCGTGACCCATCCGGATATCATCCGCTATTTCATGACCATTCCGGAAGCTGTCTCTCTGGTCCTGCAGGCAGGTGTCTATGCCAAGGGCGGCGAGATCTTCATTCTGGATATGGGCGAACCGGTCAAGATCGATACGCTGGCCCGCAACCTGATCAAACTGTCAGGCTTCAAGCCGGATGAAGACATCAAGATCGTCTATACCGGACTGCGGCCGGGCGAAAAACTCTATGAAGAAAAACTGATGGATGCGGAAGGAAACAAGAAGACGGAAAACGATCTCATCTATATCGGCGAACCGCTGGAGATCGATGAAGATGTGTTCCTGAAACAGTTGAAAGAACTCTACGAAGCATCCTATGATAACGATGAAGAAAAGCTGCTGAAACTGTCGGCAGAGACTGTTGTGACATACACAAGAAGCGAGGAATAGATATGGAAAGAAAACCGTTAGAGAAAAAAGTGTTTCTGGCAACATCTACCATGCATGGAGATGAACAGAAATATATCAATGAAGCGATCGAAAGCAACTGGGTCACGACTGTAGGAAAGAATATCAATGAGATCGAAAAGGAATTCGCTGAATATCTTGGCGTCAGATATGCTGTGGCGTTGAGCACGGGAACCGGAGCGCTGCATCTGGCGACCAGGCTGGCCGGAGAAAGGCTGTATGGCCAGGTCAAGGCGAATGAAGGCGTTCTGTCCGGCAAGAAAGTTTTCGCTACAGATATGACGTTTGATGCTTCGGTCAATCCGGTCGCTTATGAAAACGGTGAAGCGATCTTTATCGATACCGAATATGATACCTGGAACACCGATCCGGAGGCTTTGAAGAAAGCGATCGAGATGTATCCTGAGGTCAAGCTGTATGTGATGGTCCATCTCTATGGCACTCCGGGCAAGGCGGAAGAGATCAAGAAGATCTGTGATGAACACGGCATCCTGATCATCGAAGATGCCTGCGAATCCCTGGGTTCACGCTACAAACTGAATGGTGAATGGGTCGAGACCGGAAGCCTCGGCGACTACAACTGCATCTCTTTCAACGGCAACAAGATCATCACCGGATCGAGCGGCGGCATGTTTCTGACGGATTCCAAGGAAGACGCGGATAAGGTCCGCAAATGGAGCACCCAGTCCAGGGAAGCTGCTCCGTGGTATCAGCACGAAGAAGTGGGTTACAACTACCGCATGTCGAATATCATCGCGGGAATCATCCGCGGGCAGTTCCCGTATCTGAAGGAACATATCGCTTTGAAGAGAGCGATCTATGAACGCTATAAGGAAGGTTTCAAGGGACTTCCGGTCAGAATGAATCCGTATGATGCGGAAAAGAGCGAACCGAACTTCTGGCTGAGCTGCCTGATCATCGATGAAGATGCGATGTGCCATCAGGTCCGGGACGAAAAGGAAGCCCTGTATGTCCATGAAAAAGGCAAGTCCTGTCCGACCGAGATCCTGGAGACGCTGGCAGCCTGCAACATCGAGGGCCGTCCGATCTGGAAGCCGATGCATCTGCAGCCGATCTACCGCAACAATGCGTTCGTTACCGTCAATGGCGATGGCCGCGGCCAGAGCAATGCCTATATCGACAAAGGCAAGGGAAGGGACGTAGGACTGGATATCTTCTCCAGAGGTTTATGTCTTCCTTCCGACATCAAGATGACTGCCGAGGAACAGCAGATCGTCATCGACGTCATCAAGAGCTGTTTTGAGTAAATGTATAGAAACTGTTTCAAAAGAGTATTTGACTTCTGTCTTTCACTGATCGCGTTGATCCTTTTGTCACCGCTTTTTCTGGTACTCATCATCATGGGAAGGATCAAAATGAAAGGCGATCCCTTCTTTACGCAGGATAGACCGGGAAAGGACGGCAGGATCTTCAAGCTCATCAAATTCCGCAGCATGACCGAGGAAAAAGATGAGAACGGAAACTATCTTCCGGATGAAGTACGGCTGAACAGTTACGGCAAGAAACTGAGAAGCAGTTCTCTGGACGAACTTCCGGAGCTTTTGAATATCCTGAAAGGAGACATGGCGATCGTCGGGCCAAGGCCGTTGCTGGTGCAGTATCTTCCTCTGTACAACGAGGAACAGAAGCATCGCCATGATGTCCGTCCGGGTCTGACCGGACTGGCACAGGTCAACGGTCGGAATCTTCTGTCATGGGATGATAAATTCAAATATGATCTCAAGTATGTCAACAACATCACTTTACTTGGCGATATCGGAATCATTTTAAAAACAGTGAAGAACGTGCTGAAACATGAAGGAATCAACGCAGAAGGTTCTTCGACGGCAGAATATTTTACGGGGAACAACTGATTTATGAATAAGAAACTTATCATCTATGGGGCAAGCGGCCACGGGAAGGTGACGGCAGATATCGCAAGACTCAACGGCTATGAAGAGATCGTCTTCTATGATGATGATCCAAACAAGAAGGTTGTCGGTCAGTATAAAGTGATCCATGATTTTCATGACTATGAGGATCATGATCTTTTTATAGCGATCGGAGATAACACGACAAGAGAAGAGATCTCATCAAGGATGAACAGAGACATCGTAACACTGATCCATCCGACCGCAGTGATCGGTGAAGAAGTGAAGATCGGTCATGGTGTTGTCATCATGGCGAAAGCAGTCATCAATTCCGGCAGCGTGATCGGAGACGGAGTCATCGTGAATACCTGCGCTTCGATCGATCATGACAACCGGATCGAAGACTATGCGCATATTTCGGTCAATGCCCATACGGCAGGGACCGTAACGGTCGGCAGGCGTTCTTTTGTTGGAATGAGCGCTTCCATCATAAACAATGTTTCGATCTGCGACGATGCCGTGATCGCGGCAGGCGCCGTGGTCATTGAAGATATCAGAGAGGCGGGTACCTATATCGGTGTCCCGGCAAAGAAGAAATGAAGATCCTGATCCTTGGAAACAACGATGTGGGACTGTATAAATTCCGTGGGGAACTGCTGGAACGGCTGCTGGCAGAGAAACACGAAGTTTTTATCTCTCTTCCTTACGGCTCTTTCGTGCCCAGGATGACAGAAATGGGATGCGTCTTTCTGGAGACCCCGATCGAGCGAAGAGGCACAAACCCATTGAAGGATCTCTTACTGATGAACCGTTACAGGAAACTCCTGAAAGAAATAAAGCCGGATGTCGTTTTGACCTATACGATCAAACCGAATGTCTATGGCGGAATGGCTTGTCAGATGGAGAAGATCCCTTATATCGCCAACGTGACCGGTCTTGGTTCTGCCGTCGAGAATGGCGGAATCCTGCAGACCATCACTTCCAGCTTATACAGGATGGGTCTGAAGAAAGCAAAGAAGATCTTTCTTCAGAATGAAGCCAATCTTGAATTCATGAAAGAAAAAGGGATCGTCAGAGACCGTTATGAACTGATTCCCGGCTCCGGAGTGAATCTGGAACGTTTTGCATATTCTGATCTTCCTGAGAAAGACACGATCGATTTCGTCTATGTCGGAAGAATGATGAAAGAGAAGGGTTTCGAGCTCTATCTTGAGGCGGCGCAGATCATCAAAGAGAAGTATCCTCAGACCCGTTTCCATCTGTGCGGAGATGACGAAGACAACTACAGAGAGCTTGTAAGAGAGCTGGAAGAAAAAGGAACTGTCATCTATCATGGCAGAGTCGAAGATATGCGTTCAATCTATCAGACGATCGACTGTACCGTACATCCGACCTATTACCCGGAAGGCATGTCCAACGTCCTTCTGGAATCCCTGGCCTGCGGAAGACCCATTATTACAACCGACCGTCCGGGCTGCAGGGAGATCGTGGATGACGGGATCAACGGTTTCGTGGTGAGGCAGAGGGATCCTGAAGACCTGATCGAAAAGATCGAGAAATTCATTTCCCTGAGTCCTGAAGAACGGAAACAGTTCGGCATCAACGGACGAAAGAAAGTGGAGGAACGGTTCGATCGCAATATCGTTATAAATAAATATCTGGAGGCGATCAATGAATGAGCCGGTAAGAGTTTTGGAAATGATCGCCAGTCTCACTTACGGAGGCTCGCAGGCAATGATCGTCAATCTGTGCAAAGCAATGGACAGGAACAAGGTCCATTGCGATTTCATCATCGATCATCCGGAGCTTTCGGGGATGGCAGAGATCATTGAATCATTAGGTTCGAAGATCTATGTGATGCCGACGTTCAAAGGCACGAATGTCAAGGAGATCAAAGAAGCCTGGGACCGTTTCTTTACGGAACATCCCGATTATCAGATCCTGCATTCCCATTCGAGAAGCTATGCCTCGCTGTATCTGCCGATCGCGAAGAAGCATGGCCTGAAGACGATCATTCATTCCCATAACACTTCCAACGGAAAGGGGATTACTTCTGTCGCAAAGAACGTTCTGCAGTATACGCTGCGCTATCAGGCGGATTATTTTATCGGCTGTTCCAAAGAAGCGGGAGAATGGCTTTTTGGCGACAGGATCGTCAAAGGGGACCGTTTCCATGTGCTGAACAACGCGATCGATACGGATCGTTTCACTTTCAGAAAGAAGATCCGCGAGGAATACCGGAAGATGTTCGGCCTGAAGGACGAGAAAGTCTTCATCCAGGTCGGAAGGATGGATGTCCAGAAGAATCATCTGTTCATGCTGGAGACCTATGCGCAATACCTGAAAGAAGACGGCAGCAGCCATCTGTTCCTGGTGGGCAACGGGGAACTGAGACAGGAGATCGATAATAAGATCAGGGAACTGGATCTTGAAGATCATATCACGATCCTGGAATACCGGAACGATGTCGAGAAACTGCTGCAGATGGCAGACTGTTTCATGATGCCGTCCCTGTTCGAGGGGCTGAGCGTGGCAGCTGTCGAAGCTCAGGCGACAGGCATCCGCTGTCTTTTAAGTGACAGATGCGATGAGAACGTGAATATCACCGGTCTGTGCCGTTTCCTTCCGCTGGACAGCCCTGTCTGGATTGAAGCGATGAAAGAAGACTTTTCATTGCGGCATGATACGAAAGAAGATATAATCAAGGCTGGTTTCGATGTCCATGCGACCGCGGAATGGCTGGAAGATTTCTATAGGAGCATCGCTGAATGAACAGGATCTGGTCCGACAACAAGTATCTCGATCTGCTGATCGATATCCTGATATTCCTGACGGGAATCAATTTTTTACATTACGGCCAGCTGATCCTGCCTGTCATCTGTTTTCTTCTGTTTATCGATCATAAAATGACATTCCATGTGCATGATCCCTTGGTGTTCATCATACTGTGCCTGTTTGGCGTAAGTTTCTATGCTTTCTCAGACAAGAACTTCTATTGCGTGATGGGTTTCACCTGTCCGATGGCCTACTATATCGGCTGCAACATGCGCCATCCAAATGAAAGCAACGTGAAGAAGATCATCTATCTTCTGGCCCTAAGCATGGGCTTGCACATCATACTCAGCAGCATTTATGAGTTCATCGTTCACGGCTCTCATGGCTTTTTCCATTCCGGAACGCATTACGATATCTGGACCAGAGAGAAGATTTCCAATACGGTTCTTGCACTCAATATCGATCTGCTGGCAGGTTCCCTGTATTATCTGTTTTTTCATGAAAAGGAAAAGAAGATCCGTTATCTGAGCTTCCTTGTATTTGCGGCAGCGATGTTTTATCTGATCGTGATCGGCCGCCGTACGCCGTTCATGCTGCTGGGGATCGCTTCTGTACTGTCTTTCGTGTATGAAGTGTTTATTCTGAAAAGCGGTTCCGCAAAGCTGCGGAAGAGCTTCCTGCTTATGGCAGGGATCCTGGTTCTCCTGGTAGGGGGGCTGATCGTTTTCTATTCGTTCGATCTTCTGGGCTGCCGTGATTTTCTTGACGACTTCTATATCATTCAGAAATTCTCTCAGCATTTCTTCAGCGATAAGCGTATCGAACTGTATCTGGGAGCTTTGCGTCTGATGCCTCAGTATCTCTGGGGCCATCAGCAGATCAGCACGGTCCTGGGGGAACAGGTCCACGACTTCTGGATCGATATCTATGACTATGCGGGGATCGTAAGCTATCTCTTGATGATGGCATATTCCGTTCTGTTTGTGCGGGATGTGTTCCGTTTCTTTACACGCAGGGACACCCAGGACGATTTCAGGATCCTGATGATCGGCGTTTTATCCTGCGTCGTCATTCAGATGTTTCTGGAACCGGTCATGACCGGAGCTTCGCTGTTTCTGCTGATCGGCATCATCATCCACGGACTCCTGGAGGGCCTGATCCATGAGCAATAAGAGAATCGTCGTCAATGCTTCGTGGATCATGATCGGAAGGATCTTCCAGCTCGCACTGACTTTTGTCACGACGATGCTGGTGACACGGTATCTGGGTCCGACCGAATACGGAAAGATCACCTATGTCTATTCCTATATCCAGCTGTTTCTGCCGCTGTGCGCCTTGGGCATGAATGATATCGCGGTCAAGGAACTGGTCGATGACAGGGAGCACAACGACGAGATCCTGGGCACGATGATCGTTCTGCGACTGATCGCTTCAGCGGTCTCGATGCTCTGTTCGGTGCTGGCGGTATCGGTTCTGAATGATGGGAAAGCCTATATCATCATCGCCACACTGCAGTCCATCGGACTGATGTTCCAGTCCTTTGACGGGATCATGTATTTCTACCAGTCCAAGCTGCTGTCGAAAAAAAGCGGACTGGTCTATGCCCTGTCTTATGTGATCACATCGATCATCCGGATCATCGGCATTCTGCTGAAACAGGATTACCGTTTCTTTGCCTTGGCGATGTCTCTGGATTTTGCGGTCATAGCGATACTGCTGCTGACAGTCTACAAGAAAGACGGGCACGGTTTCAAGGTATCCCGCGCGATGGCGAAGAGACTGCTGGAAAAGAGCCGCTACTACATCTTTGCGGGACTGCTGGTGGTCATCTATGGCAAGGTCACGGATACGCTTCTTCTGGGCAAGATGGTCAATGAGACCAGCGTCGGCTATTATGCCGCAGCGACGATGCTGTGCAATGCCTGGCCTTTCGTCCTGACCGCCATCATCGATTCCCTGAGCCCGGTCATCATCGATGCACACAAGACCGATCACGAGGCATTCGAGCAGAAACTGAAACAGCTCTATGCCATCATCTTCTATATCAGCGTCCTGGCTGCCGTCATGATCACGCTGCTGTCAAAGCTGATCATTCTGATCATCTATGGTCCGGAATACATCGAAGCATCCGTACCGATGAAGATCTATGCCTGGAGCACGGCCTTCTCCTATATCGGGGTCGCCAGAACGATCTGGATGCAGTGCGAAGGAAAGACCAGATATGAGACAGCCATCTCTCTGGTCGGAGCCCTGACCAGCATCTTTCTGAACTATTTCCTGATCAGAGCCTACGGTCTGATCGGAGCGGCAATGGCGGCGGTCCTGACCCAGCTGATCACCAATTTCCTCTGTCTGTTTGCGATGAAAGATATCAGAGAAAATGCTAAACTAATAGCGGATGCGATCCTATTAAAAGGAGTATTGAACAGGAGGGATTCCCATGTTTAAAGATAAAGTACTATTGATTACCGGCGGTACCGGTTCCTTCGGTAACGCAGTTGCGAAGCGTTTCCTGACCAGTGACATCAGAGAGATCCGTATCCTGTCCCGCGACGAGAAGAAGCAGGACGATATGCGTCATGAGTATCAGCAGAAGTTTCCGGAGCATGCTGATAAGCTGAAATTCTATATCGGAGATGTCAGAGACTACAAATCGATCGAGTATGCCTTCAAAGGCGTCGATTATGTCTTCCATGCGGCGGCATTGAAACAGGTTCCGTCCTGTGAGTTCTATCCGATCGAAGCCGTCAAGACGAATGTATTGGGTTCGGACAACGTGATCGATGCCTGTGTCAAGCACGGCATCAAGAAGGCGATCTTCCTTTCGACCGACAAGGCTGCCTATCCGATCAATGCGATGGGCATGACCAAGGCACTGATGGAGAAGAACGTGATCGCCCGTTCGAGACAGCTTCAGAAAGAAGACACGGTACTGTGTCTGACCAGATATGGCAACGTCATGGCTTCACGCGGTTCGGTCATTCCGCTTTTTGTCGAGCAGATCGCAAACAAGCAGCCGATCACCGTCACCAATCCGGAAATGACCCGTTTCATGATGACTCTGGATGAAGCGGTGGAACTGGTGCTGTTTGCCTTCGAACACGGCAAGCAGGGAGATCTCTTCGTACAGAAAGCTCCGGCCGCCACGATCGATACGCTGGCAAAGGCGATCGTCGAACTCAAGGGCGACGAAGATACCAGGATCGTCAACATCGGAACGCGCCACGGCGAGAAGCTCTATGAGGTGCTGGTTACCAAGGAAGATATGGTCAAAGCGGAAGACCTGGGAGATTACTACCGCATTCCGGCAGACAACCGGGATCTCAACTATGACCGCTACATCAGCAAAGGTTCTGCCAGACTGGATGAAGTCGAGGAATACAACTCCCACAATACCGCAAGGCTGGATGTGGAAGGAATGAAGAAACTTTTGAAGAAACTGGAACTGTTCCAATAAATGATGATGCGCACGCTTTATAAAAGCGTGCTTTTTTATTAAAATAGAAGAGATGAAAATACTGGTTACTGGAGCGAGAGGTTTTATCGGAAAGAACCTTGTCGCCAATCTGAAGAACGTACAGAACAATAAAGACCGTTCCCGGGCCGTCGCGATCGATGAGATCTTTACCTATGATATCGATACGCCGAAGGAGCTGCTGGAACAGTATTGCGCCGAATGCGATTTCGTATTCAATCTTGCCGGAGTCAACCGTCCGAAGGATGCCAAGGAATTCAATATCAATCACAGTTTCCTGGCAGAGCTTCTGAACGAACTGAAGAAGCACGGAAACAAAGCGCCGGTGATGCTGTCGAGTTCGACTCAGGCGGCTCTGGAGAACGACTACGGAAGATCCAAGAAGGAAGCGGAGGAACTGCTGCTCAGCTATGGTAAGAAGAACGATGTCCGTGTACTGGTCTACCGTTTTCCGAATGTCTTTGGCAAGTGGTGCCGTCCCAACTACAACAGCGCAGTTGCGACTTTCTGCCACAATATCGCCAACGATCTGCCGATCCAGGTCAATGACCGCAGCACCTTGCTGACGCTGGTCTATATCGACGACATCATCGATGAAATGTTTGAAGCGCTGAAAGGAAACGAGCACAGAGAAGGGGATCTCTGTTTCGTGCCTGTCACGCATCAGAAGACCCTGGGCGAGATCGTCGATCTCTTATATGAGTTCAATGAAGAACCGAAAACGCTTGTCATGCCTCAGATCCCGAAGAACAGTTTTGAAAAAAAACTGTATTCGACCTATCTGTCCTATCTGCCTGAAAGAAAAGTAAAATTCACTCTGCAGGGAAACGAAGACAGTCGCGGTTCATTTACCGAATTCCTGAAGACCGAAAGCAACGGTCAGTTCTCCATCAACGTCTCCAATCCCGGCATCACCAAGGGACAGCACTGGCACAACACCAAATGGGAATTCTTCCTGGTGGTCAGCGGACACGGCCTGATCCAGGAACGGAAGATCGGTACGGATGAGGTCATGGAATTCGAAGTGAGCGGAGACAAGCTGGAACCCGTGCATATGCTTCCGGGTTACACCCATAACATCATCAATCTGAGCGACAGCGAGAAACTGGTTACGCTCATGTGGGCCAATGAATGGCTGGATAAAGACAGACCGGATACGTTCTATGAGGAGGTTTAGATGAGCAAGCTGAAACTGATGATCATCGTCGGCACCAGGCCGGAAATCATAAGACTGAGCGAAGTGATCAAGAAATGTGACAAGTATTTCAATACCGTTCTGGTTCATACGGGCCAGAATTATGACTATGAGCTCAACGGGATCTTCTTTAAGGATCTCGGCTTAAGGGAACCTGACTACTATCTGGATGCGGTAGGGGACGATCTCGGCTCGACCATCGGAAACATCATCGACAAGTCGTATAAACTGATGCTGAAGGTGAAACCGGATGCCGTACTGGTGCTGGGCGATACCAACAGCTGTCTGAGCGTCATCGGAGCCAAGCGTCTGCACATCCCGATCTTCCATATGGAAGCAGGAAACAGATGCTTCGACGAATGTCTGCCGGAAGAGACCAACCGCCGTATCGTCGACATCATTTCGGATGTGAATCTGTGCTACAGCGAGCACGCAAGAAGATATCTGAATGCTTCCGGCGTGGCCAAGGAGAGGACCTATGTGACCGGTTCCCCGATGGCGGAAGTGCTCGATGCCCATATCAGAGAAATCGAAGCATCGAATATCCTGAAAGAACTGGGACTGAAGAAAGGGAAATATATCCTCTTGAGTGCCCACCGGGAAGAGAATATCGATACCAAAGAGAATTTTGAATCACTGTTCAACGCGATCAATAAGATGGCGGAAAAGTATGATGTGCCTATCCTCTATTCCTGCCATCCGCGCAGTGCCAACCGGCTGAAACAAAACAAGTTCAAGCTTGATAAGCGCGTCATCATGCACAAGCCGCTAGGCTTTCTCGACTACAACAAGCTTCAGCTGAATGCCATGTGCGTCGTATCGGACAGTGGTACTCTGCCTGAAGAATCTTCCTATTTCTTAAGCATAGGAAAGCCGATCCCGGCAGTCGCGATCCGGACCTCGACCGAACGTCCCGAAGCTCTGGATAAGGGCAATTTCATCCTTTCAGGCATCACGGAAAACGAAGTGCTGCAGTCGGTCGAAACGGCGATCAGGATGAACAGAAACGGCGATCTGGGCACGCCAGTACCGGACTACACCGATCTCAATGTCTCGGACAAAGTCGTCAGACTGATCCAGTCGTATACCGGAATCGTCAACCGAATGGTCTGGAGAAAGAATGTTTAAAAGGCTGTATTACATCCTTCTTCAGCGTATCTATGTCTTCAGACAGAAACAGAAACCTTGCCAAGGCAAGGTCTTTATGTTTCATGAAGTAAATGAAAAAGACGATCTCTACGCAATCAGTACGGAACACTTCAAAGAATTGCTGGAGAATCTGATGCAGAAGAAAAAGATCGTCGATATCGAAACGCTGATCGAAGAAAAGGATCCTGACAATGTCGTGATCTCTTTCGATGACGTCTATGAAAGTGTCTATCTTAATGCCTATCCTTTTCTGAAAGAAAAAGGGATCCCTTATTATCTTTTCGTCTGCAATGAATATCTGGATCAGGAGAATTATCTGAAAACAGATATGATCAAAGAGATGCTGAAGGACTCCAAAGCGATCCTTGCTTCGCATCACTACCGTCATGTCCTGTCCCGTTTCATGAAAGATGATGAACTGAAAGAAGAGCTGAAACGCTCCAAAGAAGAACTGGAAGACAGATTCGATGTAGAAATTAAAGATTTCGCTTTTCCTTTCGGATCGATGTATGCCTGTTCCAGAGAAAACATTGAAGCCGCTTCTGGAATCTTTGATCATGTCTTTATGACTTACGCTTTGCCTTATCGCGAAGAGAATGGAAACATCATTCCGCGTATCAACATGAATAATGAGACATACCGAAAGGAAATGAGATGAAAGTATCGGTCGTCCTTCCTGTATACAACGTTGAAGCATATATCTCTGCCTGCCTGAAAAGCATCGCTGAACAGGATTTCAGGGATTTTGAAGTGCTGCTGGTCAACGACGGATCTTTGGATCACAGCATCGATACAGCGAAAGATTATCTTGAAAATACCGATCTTAACTGGCGTACCATCGAGAAAGAAAACGGCGGGGTCTCCAGTGCGCGCAATGCCGGGCTGAAGGAAGCCAAAGGGGACTATGTCGTCTTTGTCGATCCGGACGATATGCTGTCTCGTGATTTTCTGTCCTCTTTAGTGAATGAAATGAAAGAAGAGACCGATTTCGTGTGCTGCAGTTATCAGTTCATCAAGGAACAGCAGGTTCCTGAAGATGTTAATGATCAGAAAGAGATACTCGATCGAAAGGAACTTCTGGACCGTTTCCTGAAACGCACAATCGACTTCGTATTGCCATCGATGCTGTTCAAGAGAAGGTTTCTCTTGGACAATGGATTGTTATTTGAGGAAGAGATCCATTTCTCGGAGGATCAGCTGTATATGTGGAACGTGATCCTTCATTCCAACAGAATCGTTTATCTGCACAAAAAGATGTATGGCTACTATCTGCGTGAACGTTCCACCATGACCGGTTCTTCCCTCAAGAAGATCACGAATGGTTATCGTGAATTCAAGGTCTATATCGAAAAATACTTCGAACCGTATCCGCAATATGTTTCCATCAGAAACAGACTCCTTCCCCGCTGGGAACTGGGTGCGCTGTATACTTCTGCCAGGATCACGGATTATGACGATTTCAAAAAGATCTATGAGGAAATGAACGGAAAGACCGTCTTTTCCAGAT
Organism: Erysipelotrichaceae bacterium; assembly: GCA_017441765.1. Lineage (GTDB taxonomy): Bacteria > Bacillota_I > Bacilli_A > Erysipelotrichales > Erysipelotrichaceae > Colivicinus. The sequence continues at coordinate 4,556 of JAFRVK010000048.1, read as the reverse complement.
TGCGGGGGATCGGTGAGATCAAGGCATATCTGCTGGGTGCAATGTGCAGCCTTTCCCCGAAACTGCTTTACCGTTTCTGCCGGAGGTTAGATTTGAATGGCTAAGATCATCGTTATCACTTCCAATATCGCTCCATACCGTCTGCGCTGGTGCGAAGAGCTTGCGCGTTTTTATGATGTCACGATCGTCTATACGAAAGACCATGACTACGAGCGGGATGACCGCTGGCTGCAGAAACAATCTGAATACTGCAGGATCATCAAACTGAAAAATGATCGGGACAAGTATGACGCTCTGTGCCCTGATGTGATCGGCATACTGAAAAGCGATCCTGAAGCACTGGTCATTTTTGACGGCTACGGGCCGAAAACGAACCTGCTGGGCCTTCTTTACTGCAGACTGAAGGGACGTTTCACCTATACGAATGTCGACGGTTATCCTCTGGGAGAAAAGAATTCCCCGCTCAAACTAAAGATAAAAAGATACATCATCTCTCATCTTTGCACAGGTTTCTTCTGCAGTTCGGAAGCGACCAGGGAGCATCTTATCGAAAACGGAGCAGATCCGAAAAACGTCCATGTCCACAACTTTTCTTCGATCAGTCGGGACGCGATCATTTCCGAACCTCTGAGTCAGAAACAGAAGATGAAGATCAGGGAAGAACTTGGCATCGAAAGCAGAAAGCCGATCGTCATCAGCGTCGGAGCCTTCATTCCCAGAAAACGCTATGAAGATCTGATCGAAGCCGTTCTGAACTGCAAGAGCGATTGCGAACTCTACCTTGTCGGAGGGAAGCCTACCGAAGCATATCTGAAACTGTCCGCAGACAGCGACAGGGTCCACTACATCGATTTTGTCCTGCCGGATCAGGTGTACAGATACTATCAGGCCAGCGATCTGTTTGTCCTGCCTTCCCAGACCGACGTCTGGGGTCTGGTCATCAATGAAGCCATGGCCGAAGGTCTTCCGATCATCTCCAGTGATCACTGTGTCGCCGCTTTCGGTCTGGTCGAAGGCAATGGCATCATCTATGAAACCGGTAATGTCAGGGAACTGACGGAAGCCATCGACAGGTGTCTTGATCAAAGCAGCAACCGTTCCATGTCCAAGAGAAGTCTTGAAATCATCAGGAACTATACGATCGAAGGCATGGCAGAAAGACAGCTTCCGTGGATCAGGGAGTATTTTGGTAATAAAGCCTAAATGCGCTATACTTGTAATGATGAAAACGCTGATCGTGATTCCTGCCTATAACGAACAGGACAATATCGTCAAACTGGTGGAGGATGTCATGAGCTACGGATATGATTATCTGGTGATCAACGACTGTTCCCGCGATTCTACGAAGGACCTGCTTATCAGCAACGATATCGTTCATCTGGATCTGCCTATCAATCTCGGCATTGCCGGAGTGACGCAGGTCGGTTTTAAATATGCCAAAGACAGTGATTACGACTGTGTCATCTGCATCGACGGCGACGGCCAGCATCTTCCTGAATACATAAAGGATCTTGTTGGCGAGATTGAAAAGGGTAACGATTATGTCATCGGCTCCCGTTTTGTCAGCGAGAAAAAGCCTGTGACGCCGAGAATGCTGGGAAGCCGACTGCTCTGTCTGCTGATCCGGCTGAAAACAGGAAAAAAGGTGACTGATCCTACCAGCGGCATGAGAGCCTTGGGAAAGAAGGTCGTTGAAGATTTTGCGGAATCGATGAACTTCTATGCGGAACCGGATGCGCTTTGCCACCTGCTGCATAAGGGCTTTGAAGTCAAGGAAGTCCAGGTAACGATGAAGGAGAGGGAAGCAGGCGTTTCGTATTTTCATAATCCGCTGAAATCGCTCTACTACATGCTGGCAGTATCGCTGTCTATCATTTTTGTTCAATAAGAGGATTTATTTATGTCAAGTGTATTAAGATTAGGATTGCTGCTGGCATCATTGATGGTTTTCATACTGATCCTTTATACCGTGATTAGAAAAATGCTGAACATCAAGTATTCCATCGTCTGGATCCTGTGGTCGCTTCTGAGCCTGCTGATGGCGGTCTTTCCGGAATCCTTCTATAAAATTTCGCATCTTTTAAGCATTCAGATGCCGGTCAATACTGTTTTTCTGATCATGACGGCATTGCTGTATGCATTGACTTTCAATGTCTATATCACGATATCCAAACACAACAAAGAGATCGTCAGACTCACGTATGAGATTTCCGTGCTCAGGAAAGAACTGGATGATCTGAAAAGGCAAAATGAAAGATAGGATGTTCGTCATTCCCGGCAGTTTCGTGCCCTACAATGACACCGTTACTTTACTGACTTATAAACGACTGAGAAATCTGGATCTGGATATGGATGTTTTCTGCTTTAAAGGGAAAGCGGATCAAAGCATCCAGCAGGAACTGCAGAATGATCCTGCTTTTCAGAAATTCCATATCACCTATACCAGCGACCTGGACTGGGCGATCGCCCGGAACCATCCTTTCAGATTGCCCGTCAGTCTCATCCTGATGCAGAAGTATATCTATGACAGTGTCAGGGAATTTGAAAAGAAAAGCTATAAATACCTGTTCACATCGATCGTTCCGGGGATCTCGCATCTGGCGGGCCTGGCGATCAAAAAGAAGCATCCCGAGGTCATCTGGTATGCGTCATTCTCGGATCCTTTCAAGGGTTCTCCATACAAGAAGACCGATCTCAGCAACAAGAGCCTGTTCTACAGGATCGCTTTCCCTGTAGGCTCCTATTGTCTTTATCACGACAACTATGAAGAAGCTGCCGTGAAGAATGCGGACAAGCTGATCTTCATCTGTCCCGAACAGCGGGATTTCACGTTAAGCCAGTATGAAGACGGAGAAAAATACAAGGAGAAATCCATCATCTACCCTCTGACTTACCTTGAGAACTGGCAGATGTACAGGGATCTTCTGGACTATGAGCCTGTGAAGCACGAAGTGAAGCAGGCGGTCCATCTGGGAAGGCTCTACGGTTTAAGAAGGATCGATTCCTTCCTGGAAGCGCTGAAGGAACTGAAGGAAGAAATTCAGGACCTGGACAGACAGATCGTGTTCCATCAGTATTCGGAAATCCAGAAAGAAGATGTCGAAACAATAAAAGAATATGGACTGGACAGACTGTTCATCATTCATGACAAGGTCTCCTACAGGGAATCGATCGGTCTCATGAAGGAAGCGGATATCCTTGTCCTGTTCGATACGCTGATGCCGAATGAAAAGGTTCAGCCCTATCTTCCCAGCAAGATCGTGGAATATCTGATGCTGAAGAAAGCGATCCTGGGGATCTGCGATCCCAACAGTCCGAGCTACCGCATCCTGAAAGAATACGGCTATGACACGGTGGGATCAGACAAGGACACGATCAAGGCGAATATCCGTGCGCTTCTGAAAGACGATAGAAACTATGATCATTCGTTGACAAACCTGAACAATGATCACTATGATAAAGTATTGATTAAGTGAATATGGAAAAGAAGTTAAGCATAGGAGAAAGAATCAGAAAGAATACCCGTCACAAGGGACTTGTGATCATCTTTTTATTGCTGCTGTGGATCAATGTGGTTCTGGGAACGCTTCTGATGTACCGCAACAGCCTTGGCAAGATCTCTTCCGGAAACGAGATGTCTGACAATATCGTCGAACTGGTCCGCGGGAACAAGGTCTCTGAAACGCTCATGGCCGTGAATGACTGCGATGCTTTGGCGATCAAACTGGCGACCTATGCCCGGAAAAACAGCGGCAAATTCAGCGTTACCGTGATCGGCACAGAGTCCCGTAAAGTCTATGCCGCCACCGAATATGATGTGAAGCTGATCCAGGACAACGCATTCATGACCGTGGAGCTGAACGAGCCTTTGGACAGCTCTGTGGATAAGACGATCAATATCACTCTGAAATCCGAAGCATCCCCGGGGAACGCGGTCGGTGTCTATTATTCCAGTGAACAGGCCTACGAAGACAGTACTCTGACGATCGGCGATGAAGTGATGGAAGGAGATCTTTCTGTCCGGTTTCTGAACGACAGCGAAGAGATGGCCAGGTTCTATCATCTCATCATGACCTGGGTGATCGCGACGTTCACCCTGATCATCCTGCTGCTTCTGTTTATCAAACCGAAATACGAGATCCTTTTCCTGTGCATAGGAATCGCCTTTGGACTGACCTTCTGGCTGATTATCACGCCGATGTCCGTTCCGGATGAAACGGTCCATTACGAGTATTCCTTCCAGCTTTCCAACTATATCATGCGTACGGAAGATCACATGGTCTTCAATGAAGAATATCAGAATTATGGAGCCATGGTGGGTCATCTGAACATCAGTGCGGCATATGAACGTTTTATCAAGAAGATCAACAAGCCTCTGCATCTCAGAGACAGCGATGTCCGCATGCGCTACGATATCAACGAATCCTACAAGATCTGTTTCATTCCACAGGCTTTGGGCATCACGGTGGGCCGTCTGCTCAAATGGAATATGCTTCGTACTTTCTATCTGGGAAGACTGTTCAATCTGATCTTCTATCTTGTCTGTCTCTATACGG
>JAFRVK010000047.1 GCA_017441765.1 Erysipelotrichaceae bacterium | reverse complement strand
TTTGCGTTTTCTTTTGCCATACGATTTTCCTTTCTTTCTTCTTAAACAAGGCAAGAAAATCACTTTTCTATGCTTTGTTTAAAAAACTGTGGCAGAGATGATCCCTGCCACAGCGTTTTCTTAAGTGTTACCGCTTATTAAGCTTCCGGTACGTTGATTGCAGTGTATTTCTCTTTCAGAGCTTTGTAGAAGTTGTTCATAGCTTCTTCTTTCGTAACGGTGCCCTTCAGATATTCTACGAATGCATTCTGGATACCTTCGTTGCAGCCCTGATCATAAATGGTCTGGTTCTGGAACTTGATGTTCTTAGCGCCTTTTGCGAAGACAGCAGTGTCGTTCTGACCGCCTAAGAATTTGTTACCGAAATCAGGATCTTCAGCATACTTGTTGTTGACCTTCTGGTTGTTCGTGAACTGAGCTTCGTTCTTGATCAGATTTTCGCATACTTCTTCATTGTTGATGAATGCGTTCATGACATCAGCGACCATTGTCGGGTTGTCAGAACCGGTTGCAGCCAGCAGCCAAGTGCCGCCCCAGAAGAATGCCTGAGGACCTTCAACCAGTGCCCAATCGCCTACAGTGTCAGTGCCTGCTGCAACAGCGTCATCGCCGAATGCAGGGCCCATGCAGAAGTTGTAGTACCAAGCAGGTCCGAAGAAGCAGAATGTCTTGCCGTCTTTTGCAGCCTGTTCGGTTGTCTGAGCATCCCATACGCCGGAAGTCAGCGTGTAGCCTTTGTTGACATATTCTTCAGCCTGATCCATCCAAGTCTGGATAGCCGGGTCGATCTGCAGATTGTTGTTAGCGTCAACCCATGGAGAAGAAGTGTTGTTGGAGAATACACGGTAGTCTTCAGCATAAGAAGAAGTCATGTAGTAACCTTTTTCAGCGCACTTAGCAGCGACTTCGTCGAATTTTGCCCAGTCAGAAACAAGAGCCTGAACTTCATCCGGATTGGAAGTGCCTAAGACATCTTCAGCGATGGAACGGCGGTAGATCATACCAGCCGGGCAGCACTGGAAGGAGACGCCTTTGACAACGCCATCAGCATCAGAAGCTGCTTCGACCGTGTAAGTGTAAGTGTTAGAGAAGTCTGTAACGCCTAAAGCTTTGATGTCCTGAGTATATGGAGAATTCGTATACTTCAAGATGTAGTCAGCTTCAGCCAGGAACATATCGACTTTTTCATCAGCCTCTGCAGAATCCTGATTCATCAGAGCCAGGTCCAGAGCATCCTGATACTGAGTTCCTTCGTTCGGTACGATGGTCCATACTACTTCGATGCCTTCCGGTACTGTGTAGTATTTCTCAAAGAAACCTTTGAATTCTTCATTCCATGCATAGATGTGGAATACTTTGCCTTCGCCCTCTTCGACCGGCTGTTCGCCGCCGTTGCCGTTGCCTGAACAAGCAGCTAAAGAGAGGACCATGAGCAGAGCTAATAAGATACTTAACAGTTTTTTCATTATTTCTCTCCCTTCCTATTAAGTAATTGTGTATCTTCTACACGTTGTAACAGATCCCGCTTAAGTGTTTCTAAAATTCCACTTAAACGTTTTCGTTAATTTAAGTATCTCATATTTCTCCAAAATGTCAACAGTTTTTTGTAAACGTTTCCAAATCCTTTAAAAACTGCTTGTTATTGGGGATAAGAATAGGTTATACTGTACTTAATCGTTTAAGTCTATGGAGGAATATCATATGCGATATGGTTATTTTGATGATAAAAACAGAGAATATGTGATCACCAACTGGGAAACACCGCTTCCTTGGATCAATTATCTGGGCAGCGATGACTTCTTTGCGCTGCTGTCGAATACGGCAGGAGGCTATGCGTTCTACAAGGATGCGAGACTCAGAAGGATCACCCGTTACAGATACAACAACCTTCCTTTGGATCAGGATGGTTTCCATATCTATATCAAGGATAATAAAACGATCTGGAATCCGGGCTGCCGTCCGGCCGGCACCAAGCTGGACAGCTACGAGTGCCGTCATGGCATGGGCTATTCCACGATCACCGGCTCCAAAAACAAGATCGAAGTCTCTCAGGAGCTCTATGTCCCGAAGAATGACAATATCCTGCTGATGAAGGTCACGGTCAAGAATAAGGATAAAAAAGAAAGAAATATCGATTTATTCTCTTTTATAGAATTCTGTTTATGGGATGCTCAGGATGATACGACCAACTTCCAGCGCAACTATTCGACCGGTGAAGTCGAAGTGGAAGATTCCACCATCTATCACAAGACGGAATATAGGGAAAGAAGAAACCACTATGCCGCCTTCTTTGCGAATAAGAAAGTAAATTCCTTCGATACCTCCAGAGATGCCTTCATGGGTATCTATGGCACACCTGCCGCTCCGCTGGCTGTCACAAACGGCAAGTGCTCGAACTCCATCGCTCACGGCTGGCAGCCTGTGGGCGCACACCATATCCATCTGGATCTCAAAGCCGATGAAACATATGACGTCATCTTCGGTCTGGCCTATGTGGAAGTTCCGGAAAGCAAGAAGTTCATCGCTCCTTCGATCATCAACAAAGGTCCTGCACGCAAACTGATCAAGAAGTACGATACAAATGAGAAATTTGATGAGGGACTCAGAAAACTGAATCTTTTCTGGGACAAACTGTTATCCCGTTTCGAAGTCAATACAGCGAACGATAAAGTCAACCGTATGGTCAACATCTGGAATGCCTACCAGTGTATGGTGACTTTCAATATGTCAAGATCGGCTTCCTACTATGAGTCAGGAATCGGCAGAGGCATGGGCTTCAGAGATTCCTGCCAGGATCTGCTTGGTTTTGTCCATATGATTCCGGAAAGGGCAAGACAGAGGATACTGGATATCGCTGCGACCCAGAAAGAAGATGGCGGCGCTTATCATCAGTACCAGCCTCTGACCAAGAAAGGCAACTCCGACATCGGCGGCGGCTTCAATGATGACCCGCTGTGGCTGATTGCCTGCACGGACGCCTACATCAAGGAAACCGGTGACTGGGCCATCCTGGATGAAAAGGTCGATTTCGACAACAAGCCCGAACTGGCAGATACCCTGTTGGAACATTTGAGAAGAAGCTTCAACTATACATTGAATAATCTGGGACCTCACAAGCTTCCGTTGATCGGCAGAGCTGACTGGAACGACTGCATGAACCTGAACTGTTTCTCGAAACATCCGGGCGAATCCTTCCAGATCACCGGACCCAGCGAAGGTCCTGTCGCGGAATCGGTATTCATTGCCGGCATGTTTGTGAAGTATGGCAAGGCTTATGCACAACTGCTCAGACATCTGGATAAGAACGACGAAGCCAAGAAAGCAGACAAGGCTGTCAAAGATATGGAAAAGGCTGTTCTGAAAGACGGCTGGGATGGAAACTGGTTCTTACGGGCCTATGACGCTTTCGGCAAGAAGGTCGGTTCCCGCTATAACAGCGAAGGACAGATCTTCATCGAACCGCAGGGCATGTGCATCATGGCGGGTATTGGTACGGAAACAGGCGAAGCACAGAAAGCGCTCGATTCCGTTCAGGAACGGCTGGAAACCAAGTATGGCATCGTTCTCTTGAATCCTGCCTATACGACATACCGTCTCAATCTCGGTGAGATTTCTTCCTATCCTCCTGGATACAAAGAGAATGCCGGTATCTTCTGTCACAATAATCCTTGGATCATCTTTGCGGAAACGGTCATGGGACATGGCAACAGAGCCTTTGAATTATATAAGAAAACTTGTCCGACTTTCTTAGAAGAGATCTCGGAGATCCATCGCACCGAACCATATGTCTACTGTCAGATGGTGGCGGGCAAGGATGCGCCAACGTTTGGTGAAGGAAAGAACTCCTGGCTGACAGGTACGGCTGCCTGGACCTTTACCGTGCTGACACAGGGAATCCTGGGTATACAGCCGGATTATAACGGTCTGCGTATCGATCCATGCATCCCTTCCAAAGTCAAAGAATACAGTGTCAATCGTCTGTTTAGAGGAACGATGTATCATATAACGATCAAGAATCCGAACAAGGCAGAGAAAGGCATCAAAGAACTGATCGTTAATGGTCAGCATATCGATGGCAATATCATTCCTCTTTCCAACAAGAAGAACGTCAATGTCGAAGTCATCATGTAGAAGATAAGGCGGATGAAGAGTTCGCCTTTTTTACCTAAGGGAGAAAGCTATGAATTTTGAAATAGAAACCAGCAGGAAACAGAAAATTGATGCGTTAAGCTATGCGAAAGAAATCTTTCAGGATCGTCTGCAGGACTGCAGCGATGCACTGTTCCGGAACGCAAACAGAGACAGGGTCATCGTCTATACTGGACTTAAGCATTATGCGCCGATCTGCATGCATCTCATCAATGATCCGATCATTTATGATTTATTGAATCAATATGAAGAAAGTATCCTGATCGATGATGATTTAGATATCTTTGCAGGAGATCGGCAGATTGAAACGGATCAAGAGATCATCGATCATCTGAAACAGATCTGTGATCTGATCGATCTGTCGCCGGGTTCCTTGAATGAAAATGGGGAACTGATCATCGATCTGAAAGGATATCATATTGGCTCACATTACGGCGTCAACTTGCTGCTGGGAGATCGATCGGAATATGCAGACTGTCTGCAGTCTACCCCGAAATCCGTGCTGGATGAATTCGGACGCGGATCTTTCAGAGGCAAACAGGAGAAACAGGTCCTGGCGACCAGATATGTCCTGTCTCCGGACGAGAACGGCGAACCGGCCAACCGTCAGTTCTACATCACAGAAAACGGAAGACAGATCTTCTATTCTCTGGATGTGAAATACAATGTCAAAAAAGCGTGCTGCTGCCACAGCCAGAACAGGACCGTAATCACCTATGAGACCGAATGCGGCTTGCGCATCGTCCGTACGATCTTCCTGCTTCCGCAGGAAAAGGATATGCCTAGCGCAGTCGAGGCCCAGCGTATCCGTATCATCAATCTCAAGGATCAGCCAAGAGACCTGCGTATCGTTGCGACAGGAATGTTTGGAATCACCGATCCCGATACCTTGGCAGGTGACATCATCTACGCGAATGTCGTGGTGGAAAGCGAACTTTACTGCATAAACGGCAAGCCGATCGCAATGACAGCTCACCATCAGCCAAAAGAATGCAACGGCGAGAAACGCTTTGCGATGCTGCTGCAGGATGGAGAGACAATGGAGGAATACTGTTCAAGCCTTTATGACTTCATCGGTTCTGGTTCTCTGGAACAGCCTGAGATGATTGCAGAATTGTCCAATGCCCATTCCCGCCGCCAGGCTGCCTTCTTTGCGATGGGAAAGCCGTTCCATCTGGAAAAAGAAACCGTCATTGACTGCTTCGTCGGCATGGATGACGATGAAACGGATGTTAGAGAACTCTTCGATGCACATCTGGATACTTTATACGAAAAATACAGAGATCCGGATCATCTGGAAGAGACTTATCAGAAGATGATTGCAGACAACGATCGCTACTATTCCTTCCTTCAGGTCCACAATAACGATTCTTACAGCGATTCTTACCTTTCCAGGAACCTGCCGTTCCAGGTTTTGTATCAGACGTATGTATCCCGTTCCTTTGCCTGGACACAGAAATCCTACCGCGAGACAGGCTTCAGGGAGATCCAGGACATCTTTGCTTCCATGTATTATATGCATGCCTCGGGTCAGGATGAGCTGGTCAAAAAACTGCTTCGTTCCTGGGCAGAAAATGTCTTTGAGTTCGGCTATGCCTATCACAATTTTACAACCCGCGGAAAAGAACCGGGCATGTGCTCGGATGACCAGCTGTGGCTGGTACAGGCAGTCTACCGTTATTTCTCTTTGAGTGGAGATCTTGACTTCCTGAAAGAAAAAATGAAGGTCGCCGGTTCCAACGAAAAGAGGCCTTTGTATAAGACGCTGGATAGCATCGTTGCTTATTCCGGAATGATCTCGGTCGGCAAACACGGACTTCCTCTTCTGGACAGAGCCGACTGGAACGACTGCCTGAGGCTTGACAAGAACGTCCTGGAAGGTCCTGAAAAAGAAGATCTGTATTATAAGCAGCTTGAAGAAAAAGGTCAGCCATTCGGTACCGCATGGGAAAACGAACAGAGCGAATCAGTGATGAACGCCTGCCTCTTGAAGATCGCGACTGATGAACTCGCAGAAATGGCAGAAGTTCTCCACGAATATGAACTGGCGGACAAATGCCGCATGATTTCTGAAGCGGTCGCTGATTCCGTGAATCGTAACGCCTGGATCAAGGATTACTATGCCCGCTGTCTGATCAACGACGGACGGGAATACGCATACCTGGGTTCGACTGGAGATGGCCTTTCCCTGGATGAAACGATCGATGGCACCTACTATCTCAACGGCTTTTCCTGGCCGGTCCTTGCGGATATTGCGGATGAAGAGAAAATCAGCAGGATGCTGGATATCATCGATAGATATCTCAAGACGGATGCGGGACTGAAGCTGGTCACCCCTGTCGACTACGACAAGCTGGGGATCGTGACAGGTTCTTCCTTCTACTTCCCTGGTGACCGAGAGAATGGCGGCGTCTTCAAACATGCTGCGATGATGTGTACGGTCGCCTGCCTGAAGAAAGCGAAAACCGCAAAAGATGAAAAGCTTGCGGAACGCCTGAGAGATCTTGCCTTCTTCATGATCGACAAGACACTGCCTTACAAGACATTGGAAAATCCTTATGTTTTAAAAGGAAATCCGCGTTTCTGTACCCAGTACAACAATTCCGAGACAGGCGAAAGCATCGGTCCGATCCTTTCCGGAACCGCTTCCTGGCTGACGCTGGCTTATTATGAGATCCTTGGTTTGCATTTCGACAGAGATGCCTTGATCATCGATCCGATCCTGAACGGCGATTCATTTAATTATACGCTTCGTATCAACGACACACCGATCGAAGTATCCATCCGGAAAATCAACGATTATAGAACGAATCCTGAGACCGTTTATCTCTATGACGGTCAAAAAACAAACGCACGAATCATGATTCCTGATGATAAGAATACACATACATTGGAGGTACTGTTATGAAAAAAATACTGCTGATCTGTTTATGTCTGATCGTTCTGATCGGCTGCGGACCGAAGAAATCATTTGATGGAAAAGATCGCCCTTCTTCCCGGGGACAGCTTCAGGTCATTGATAGCCAGCTCTGCGGAGAAGATGGAAAGCCTGTCATTCTGAGAGGCATTTCCAGCTATGGCGTCTCGGGTTCCGAACGATATATCACCGATGATACCTTCTATGACCTCGCACACGTGATGGTTGTCAACGTTTTTCGTATGGCGCTCTATACCTATGGCATGGGTTCCTTCGGCTACTGTACCGGAGGTGACAAAGAAAAACTGTATCAGGTGATGATGAAAGGTGTCGAATGCGGGGAAAAGAACGACATATATGTGATCCTGGATTGGCACATCCTTTCCGATGGTGATCCGAACAAGTATATCGAAGATGCCAAAGCATTCTTTGATCAGGCATCGAAAGACTGCAAGGATAAGAAAAACGTGATCTACGAGATCTGCAATGAGCCCAACGGTGTCGACTGGCCGACGATCAAGGAATACGCAAACACGATCATTCCGATCATAAGAAATAATGACCCGGATTCCGTGATCATCGTCGGTACGCCCGACTGGTCGTCGCGTGTCGATATTGCTGCCGAGGATCCGCTGGATTACCCGAATCTCCTGTATGCGCTGCACTTCTATTCGGCTTCCCATAAGCAGGATTCCAGAGACAACGTAAAACGTGCGATCGATAAAGGTCTGCCGATCTTCGTCAGTGAATATGGCGTCACTGCTTCAACAGGAAACTTCCCTTATGATCTCGAGGAAGGCGATATCTGGATCGACTTTCTGGAAGAAAACGGCATCTCTCATGTCATGTGGAATTTCTCGAAGGTATCGGAATCTTCCGCGGCGATCAAACCCAGCGTTCTGAAAGTCAGCGGATTCGAATATGATGATTTCTCGACATCCGGCCAGTGGCTAATCGATATGATCAAAAGAAAATCAGCGGAATAAACATGAATCGATACATATGAAAAGGGTGAAACATTTCTGTTCCACCCTTTTTGTTTTGTCTTAGTCTTCGTATCTTTTCCTGATTCTTTTCAGTTTGGTTCCGCAGTATATGATCAGATAGACATACACCACAAACATGACCGAAAAGAACAGTCCCAGAATCATTCCGAACGTGCCAACAAATTCCCCATTCATGAATCGCATGAAATTCGGAATGACACAGCACAGGAAGATGAGACAGATTGGCACCATCCTGGTCGTGATCACGTTGCTGACCAGTTCCGCTTTGGAGACGTTGTCCGAGAACAGTTCGCCTTCTTCTTGCGTTTTTGTTTCGGAAGCGGGTTTTCGGAAATAAAGCCATCCGACACACTGTCCGATATATTCCCACCCGAAATCTTTCAGCATATTCATATATTCTTCTGACTCTTCTTTGTTACTGAAATCCAGCCGATAGATCACGTCTTCCGGTTCACACAATTCAAATGTATAGGAACACGGGGGCGTTATTTTAACGATCTTCCAGCCGTTTCTGTGCTGATCTCTTAACCATTCTTCTTCTTCCTCATAATCAGCGATCGTGAAGAATTTCGTTACTGTTTTATTCATTGATATGCTCTCCTTTTATGTTTCTATAGACTCTTTCGATCCTTTTTATCTCTATAGCGAGGATCTCTTCACCCAGCTCCGTCAGCTGATAAAGCTTTCTTTTTTCTTCCTCGTGAGAGAAACGGATCAGGCCGTCTTTTTCCATCTTCGACAGTGTTCCATACATCGTTCCCGCGCTGATCACGACAGTTCCGCCGGTCATCTTCTTGACCTGCTGGCTGATCCCATAACCGTGCTGCGGCGTCTGCAGACAGTACAGGATATAGAAACCTGACTCTGTCATCGGAACATATATTCTTTTAATCTTATCGTCCATATTTTCTCCTGACTATCTAAGTCCGATATATCGTACTTCTATATATACTATATCGGACTGCGATATATATGTCAAGCATTTTTCATAAAAAAAGAATAAGTTATTCCTTATTCTTTTTACTGCGGTAATTGCGTTTCTGGTTGTGATTCTGCGAGGAAGCCGGTTTTTCACTCGAAGCTTCCTGAGTCTGTTTCGGTTTTTCGTTCGACTGGTTCTTGTTCCGGTTGTTGCGGTTTGGTTTGTTTTCCGTCTTGGCGGCAGGTTTACTCTCAGTCTTGACCGGAGTCGGATCTTTCTTGGGAATTATCCTGGTCTCGGAATTCTCGTTCTTCTTTACCGTCTGTGTCTGCGTCTGGATCTGGGTGTTGCGTGACCTGTTTCCTCTGGTATTGGTCTTTTCCGGTTTTGTATTGATCCTTTCAACTTCAAGTCCCTGTCTATTCCAATATTCGATCACATGATCAAAACCGGTATCCTGCGATACGACCGTGTAGGAAGAATGTTTCCCCACGCCAATCAGATATCCCAGATAGGAAGACAGATAGAAATCCAGAGAATTCTTGCCCGGTTCACATTCAATGATATTGATCCGGTGCTTCTGGTTCTCCGTCAAGTCTTTCAGTAATGAGAAATTCAGGCTCTTGGCATTTTCTGTTACGAAAATATAAAAATCACATTTCTCTTCGTTTTTCAGAAGCTCTGCCCAGGTCGAGCCGACATTCTCGCTGTCAATCATATAAGCGTGTGCTTTTGTAGTAAATAAAATCATAACATCAACATCATAACATCAAACCTTCCTTTCATTCCACAAGTTTGATGATTCCATCATAAAAAGGCAATATCTTTATTCAAATCCCTCTGCCAAAGCGATGTCTTTCTTGCAGATATACTGGTACAGCAAGAGATCCATAACAAGGTACAGCAGACTCAATCCGAAGACCATAAGGTATACGCCGATCCGTAAGATGAACGCAACCACTGCAACCAGTCCCATATTAAGCAAAGAAAACGCCATGGTCAGAAGCATTCTCAGATTCTTTTTCACGATTTGCATCTCGTTCGTCCATTCCAGTTTCGGTTTCCGGACATCGCTTAAAATCAGGAAACCATGCAGGATCGAATAAAAAACAACGACCGGCAGACTCAGTAGGATGTAGATGACGGGTACTTTGAACAGAAAGATCGCCAACAGCGCGATATTCAAGTAGGCAAACAGACATACCGCGATATCCGGAATCATTTTGCAGATGAGCTGTTTCGCGAAAGGCACAGGCAGGTATTTCATCGCATAGGCATCGTGTCCGTCTTTGGAGATCGCAACCGTAGAGATGAAAGAATACATCGAGAGAAACATCATCCCCAGGATGACGATTGCAAGAACAAATGCCCCGTATTCCCGATTCGCATAGATCATTTTCAGTGCTTCAGCAAATTCTTTTTTATCTACCTGGGAAACGATGCTGAAATAGGTGATACCGATCGTAAAAGCCGGAAGAATCAGACAAGGCAGGATCAGCTGCACAAAGAATGTAGGCCTTCTGAGATAGACTCTGACTTCTTTCATCACATAGCTGAACAGCAGCCCTTTCGACTGGTATGCGCTTCTTTCATCAAGTTTCTTTCCTGAAATACCGGAAGAAGAATACAGCGATCCCAGCATGCCACGATAGTATGGCTTCTGGGCAAATATGCAGACCAGCACATAGGCGATCAGTGATACCCCTATCAGCAGAAACAGTGACAGGAAATCGGATCCGGTGAGCGCTTCGATTGCCATCGGCATCGTCGGGAAGGCTTTCTTATAAATCCTGACCAGACTGCCTGCTTTCTCCATCAGAGCCATGACATCCTCGTTGGACGATACCGAAGAAGAAAACATCGAAATGATCAGAGAGAAGATGATCGACAGGGTCATCGTGATCATCTGGATCAGATTCTTGTTGCGGATACCCTTTGTGAACGCCATGACACAGATCACGATCATAGTGACGATCAGCAGCGGTACGATCGGCAGTACCAGCAGCACAAGGATCATGAGCAGATAATAAAGAACATTCTGTTTCGTCATGATTCCATACATGACCAAAGGTGCCAGACCCAGCATCGCTTCTTCCAGATACACATACGCCAGCAGGGTGTTGATCTTTGCGGAAAGGATCTCGATCGGTTTGAGAGGCAGCGGTAGAACAAAACGGTTGTCATCAGAGAAATAGAGGACATTCATCGTGCTGATGACTGTCGTAAACATGACCAGCGTAATGACCCCCATGAGGATGAGACCAATGAAAGCTTCCTGCTGTTTCAAGGCGATCAGCCCTGTGAGGATCTCATAAGACAGGAAAGCAAAGACCCCGACCAGATACACAAGCAGCGCACCATACAGGAGGATCTTACCGATCCGGTTCTTCTTTTTGCTGCTGCCGCCTTTGTTGAAAGAAGAGATCAGAAAGATCCTGGTAAGATTAACGATATTCTTCATCATTCTCCGTGATCTCCAAAAAGAGCTGTTCCAAAGAAACGTCTTCCTTGAATGTTTCCCGCATTTCCTGCAGTGTCCCTGTAAATAAAAGCCTGCCCTTATGAATGATGCCTACACGATCGCAAAGCTTCTCTGCCACATCCAGTATGTGCGTGGAAAAGAAAACGCAATTGCCCGCATCGGCGTGTTTACGCATCATCTCTTTCAGATCAAAGGAAGAACGCGGATCCAGTCCTGTCATCGGTTCATCCAGGATCCAGTTCTTCGGATCATGCATCAGGCAGCCGCAGATTACGATCTTCTGACGCATACCATGGGAATAGGATTCGATTCTGCTGCTCAATGCCTCCGCGATCTCAAATTTCTCTGTCAGTTTCTTGATGATCTCTTTCCTGTTTTCCACTTCATAGACATCTGCCATGAAATTAAGATATTCGATCCCTTTCAGCGAAAGAAACTGATCCGGATCGTCTGCCACATATCCGAAGGTCTTCTTCGCTTCGATCGGTTCTTTTTCGATATCTTTGCCATCCAGCAGGATCTGACCCTCATCGATATTCAATATTCCCGTCAGCATTCTTATGGTCGTCGATTTCCCAGCGCCGTTCGGTCCCAGAAAGCCGAAGATTTCCCCGTCGTGGATCGTCAGTGAAAGATCATCTACTGCTTTGATTCCTTTCTTATAAGACTTGGATACGTTTCTAAATTCAATCATATTGTGAGCCTTCCTTTATTGTTTCCATAAACAAAGGATCCTTTGTTTATACATATAGATCAATGATATATTACAGACTTCCATCTAAAGATGAACTGTCTGATTATCGTTTGTCTTTAAATGCGTGGCCGATCTTTTTGGAGATCTTCTTAAGCCGCTTCTCAAAATAATTCTTTTTATCAAAATAATGCAACAGACCTTTTGTGATCCTGCTTTCGATCATATAGAAAACGATGCCCACGACACAGCAGATCAGGATATTTACCAAATTGGAAATCCAGATGTTTTGTATAGCCTTATAGATCACCTTGGCTCCGACAAAATAAACCATCTGTGTCAGAAAGATATTGAACGAAGCTCTCCCGATCAGTTCCAACAAACCGAAACGGATATCCATCATCTTTTTTGAACTGAAAACAGAAACACAGATCGGAATGATATATAAAGCGGAAATGCAGCTCGTAGTTGCCCAGGTCTCATTGATGATCACGGGTTTGTAGTTGAGATAATAGACTGCATACTGCCAGAAGATCCCGATCAGCATCGATATATACAGGATCGGTCTTCTTATTCTCTGCTTTCCTATCGCCAGGTAGCAGCCTGTCGCGATCAGCAGGATATACCTCAGCACCAGGAAGCGGTATTCGCTTGTTGGCATTTCATAGATGGCTTTGGCTATTTCAAAAACGATATTGGCAATTCCACAGATACATAGGCCTTTCAGGTCATATTCTTTGATCGCAAAATAAATCAGCGGATAGACAAAAACAAACTGGATCATAACCGGATAGTAGAAGGAGCCTGGACCGATGCCCCCGGTCAGTACACAGCTTAAATCGATCTTTATCCCACTGATGACATAGAGGAATACTTCAAATGTGAACGCCATCAGCAACGGTACTGAATAACGGATCAGCTTGCTGGCGATCTCCTTGTATTCGTAAGCATCCTTCAGAGATGTAATTTTTTTTCTCTTGTATGACAGTGCATAGACGTATCCGGAAATGATCATAAAAACAGGGACGGCCATATCGATCCAATAAGGAAACAGCATCATCCTTCTTTGTTCGTCCGTCCAGTTGTAGTGCGTGATGATTATGAATATGATCAGTATGCCTTTGATCAAGTCCAACAGGTGTATTCTTTCAGTATCTTCCATGTGCGTCTATAAAAAGAATACCCTCCCGACTCTTCTTTTGTCAATTTTATATATTTACTATTTATTCTAGTGATCCGATAAGCCGTAAATTGGAGAAGAAACGAGCTTTAAACATTCAGATAAATCAAGGAAAAAGGCACGGATCACACAATATCCAGACCATAAAGAAAAGAACCTTAGTGATTCCTAAGATTCTTCGTTCACTGTCAGCTTGTTTAATAAGCGCAGCAGTTCCGTTTTTTCTTCTTCACTTAATGCAGAGAAGAGTTTTGAACACTGCTGAAGATATTCATCCTTGACCTCATAAGCTCTGGCTTTTCCTTTCTCTGTCAGGGTAATCAGAGTGGAGCGTTTGTCTTCCTGGTTAACGATCCGTTCGACATAACGGTCTGCTTCCAGTTTATCGACCATTTCAGAAACAGAAGAAGGATTGATGTGCAGCTGTTCGGTCAACTGCTTCTGGTTCAGGCCTTTCTCATCCGCATCCAGGATCATGCTTAAGATCCTTTCCCTGTGCAGAGGATGGGGACGATGTCCCGTTCGGTGTTCCCTCTCCATTCCGTACAGCCCCTCCTGGAGGTGTTCCATATCGGGGTAGCACATGCCTTCCGGCCGTTCGAAGCGGAATGGCCTGTCCAGATGTGTTTTCTGCGGCATGCCAAAGTGCTTTCTGTGGCCTAGTCTTCTTATTTCTTTGAGCTTTTCAAATAACTGTTCATCCAATGTCTTTTCCATAATGCAACCTCCTAATATATTTTGGTACCGAATTAAATATAAAGCATATCTTTTTTGTTGTCAAGATATTTCGGTACCAAATATATTTTTGTATTATAGTGTGATCAGGATGGTATCGGTATGTGTCTTATTACCATTTATTCATAATGATCATTTCCTAAAAGATAACGCAGTTCCGCGCCTTTGGAAATGTTCCCTTCGACCTTCAGCTGTCCATTCACAAACAGCTTGTCAGCCGAGACTTTGCCTACCGCCATATCATAGAGATTATCGAATGTGGTTGCGATCTTTACGTGAGCATCCTGATAATCATACGGCTGCATCTCCATGCCTTCTTTCGTAAATTTCACATAGAAGGTTCCTTCTCCCGGTCCTTCGATACGGACCTGGCAGATGTTCAGATAATCCTCTTCCTGCTGCGCAAGATAGGCATTACGGGATTCTTCCAAATCGCCGTAAACCACTCCAAGGATCTCGTAGGCATCCGCAAATGTCACATTTGGATCCGTACCGCTGCCGCAGATATCGGAATACATTTTCAGATACGTCTGTGCCGACTTGTCCCAGGAGAAATCCTTCTTCATGCAGCGATCCTTGATTGTTTCAAATACCTCGTGTTCCGCAAAATAGACCTTGATCGCGGCATCGATCGCCAGCATCAGCGCCTTGCTGTTATATTGGACAAAACTGAAGCCGTCCCCGATGCCGTCAAAATCCGAATATGCCCGTACTGTATCTTTCAAGCCGCCGGTCTCATGAACGATCGGAACGGTTCCATAACGCATGGCCATCATCTGTGAAAGACCGCAAGGTTCAAAAGCGGAAGGCATCAGGTAGAAATCCGCTCCTGCAAAGACTCTGGCAGCCATTTCTTCGTTATACTTGTCAGAAAAACCGAACTGCCCCGGATAACGATCGATGCAGCCATAGAAATAATCAGTATACTTCTTATCTCCCTGCCCAAAGATGATCAGCTGAACACCTTTGCGCATCATCTCATCCAGCAGTCCCCGGATCAGTTCCACACCCTTTTGTTCCACCAGACGTGCGACCACTACAAACAAAGGCCATTTCTTTTCCTTACGTAATCCGAAGGTCTCCTGCAGATAGGCTTTACACAGCTCTTTGCCGGACTTGTTTCGGATCGTGAAACGATGAGGGATCCTCTGGTCTTTTCCCGGATCGTAATGATCCGGATCGATGCCGTTGAGAATGCCATACATCTTGGATTCCACCATGTCGCAAACCGCTTCCAGTCCCTTTCCGAATTCAGGAGTATGCAGCTCTCTGGCATATGTCGGCGATACCGTCGATACCGCATCTGCCATCAGCATCGCTCCTTTCATCAGATTGACATCCTGTCTTCCTTCGTACTCATAAGCCAAAGCGCCTTCATACCAGCCCGGAGCCAAATCAAAAGTATCGGTCAGTTCGTTTCGGCCAAACTGTCCCTGGTAGGCGATATTGTGGATCGTATAGACCGTACGAACATTGCGGTATTCGCTTCTTCTTGCCTGATCGTCTTTCAGGTAGATCACTGCCAGCGCCGTTTCCCAGTCGTTGCAATGCAGAATATCTGGAATGAAGTCCAGTTTCTCCATGACCTCGATCACTGCTTTGGAAAACCAGGCGAAACGTAATTTGTCGTCGTCATAGCCATACAGACGGTCGCGGTCAAACAGTTCTTCGTTATCGATGAACCAGACCGGTACTCCAGAGAGTTCGCCTTTCAGGATCCTGCAATCCAGATCGCGTTCTCCCAGTGTCACTTCTGTTTTCATCACTTCTTTCAGTTCGTCCACAAAGCGGTCTCTGACACATTTGTAGTAAGGGGTGATGATCGCTACATCATTTTCCTTTTTCTGCAAAGCCGGGGGCAAAGAGAAAGCCACATCGGCCAGACCGCCTGATTTGGAATAAGGTGCACATTCGCTTGTCACAAAAAGAATTTTCATGGATCCTCCTGTTGTTTGCTTAAAACATGAATATCACATCATTATCGTATTTAAATTAAATGTTTCTTCAGTTTCATTTTACTACATTCTGTAGGATTCCTATTGCCTCCGTAAAGCAAAAGTCTCTCCTCGTCGCTTGTTTATGACACAACAAGAGGCTTTTATATCAATGCAGATCATCCTATTTCATCCCACCGGTGTTTCTTCAGATCAACGCAGTCATTCTCCTTGAAAGTTACGCCTTCTCTTTCCAGAAGTTCTTTCTGTCTGTCAAAGCCGGGAGCCGTTCTTCCCTGATGATTCACGACTCTGTGACACGGATAATTGCCATAATAGCTGGCGTGCGACATGACCGTTCCCACAAGCCTGGCATTCTTTTCTCTTCCTAAAGCCTTGGCGATCTGTCCGTATGTCAAGACTTTCCCCTCAGGGATTTCGCTGACAATTGCCAGTATCGCATACGCAAGGTCATCATTCATGATTCTGTTTATATCCATGCAGACAGATCCTCTCCTGTGTTAATTTATGTTGATTCTTATATCAACGATTATAGTCCGTGCCGCATTGCAAAACAAACCTGAATTTATTAGCAATATATACTCAAAAACACATGTAAACATTCCACAGTGCTCTCTATAACAGAAAACCATTCCCTGAAGCAATCATATATAATAGAGACATATGAACAAACAGGAGGATGAATGAGCCGCATCATTATCGGCGCCTATGCGCATGTCGATGGTGGCAAGACCACGCTTTCTGAAAGCATTCTTCACAAATGCGGGGTTTTAAGAGAAAGCGGCAGAGTCGATCATGAAGACTCCTTTTTGGATTTTAATGGATTCGAGCGCAAAAAAGGAATCACCGTCTTAACCAAAGAAGCCCGTTTTTCCTATCAGAATAAAGATTTCATCTATGTCGATACTCCCGGACATCTGGATTTTGTCGGAGAAGTCAACCGCAGTTTTGCGATCCTTGATGCTGCGATCCTGATCATCGACGGAAGTTCTCCGATCCCTGCGGATACGATCCATCGTTTTCGCTATCTGAAGAGTATGAAGATTCCTTTGCTGATATTTATCAACAAGATGGATATCGCACATCGGACGTTTGAAGAAATCCTGGATGAAGTACACAGAAATATCTCGTTATCCTCTGTTGCTTATCAGGAGATCGAAGAATACGTCGCATTGAACCATGAAGACTTGCTGGAGGGATATCTGCAGGATGGGCACATCGATGACGGGTGTGTGATCGAAGATCTGAAAGAAGGAAATGTCTACCCTGTGTTTGCCGGTTCCGCCTTGCATGAAGAAGGGGTCGATGAACTGCTGAATTTCATCTGCCGCTATATCGATGTTCCAGATGCATCGGATCATCTTAAAGCCTATATCTACAAAGTAGATGAATATGCCCATGTGAAAGTATTCTCCGGGACTCTGAAAAACCGTGATGTGTTTGGCGACCATCAGATCTCGCAGATCGTACAGTTCAACGGAAACAAAGCCGTTCAGGTCAAGGAAGTGACAGGAAACGATCTCTGTGCCGTAAAGGGTTTGCAGGGATTGAAGGCTGGCACCTTTCTGCCTTCTCTGTTCTGTGAGGACAGCATCAGGCTGGATGCTTTGTCCTATCGTCTGATTTCCGATCTGGATGCCAACGAACTGTATCGCCGTATCTCTGTCCTTAACGATGAATTCCCTGAACTGAATATTACCTTGAATGATTCTGTCAGTATCGATCTTTTAGGCGATCTGCAGAAGGAATTCATCCGCCAGCTGATCAAAGAACGCTTCGATATCGATATCGATTATTCCGATGTACTGATCTCCTATCGGGAAAGCATCGAAGAAGAGGTCTATGGGGTAGGCCATTATGAGCCGCTGCGGCATTATGCCGAGGTTCTGGTCATGCTGCGTCCTTATTCCTCTTTTCATGTGAAAGCGAAAAAAGAATTCTCCGTTCTGATCGACTATCTGGAACATCACCACCCCTGTGGCCTGCTGACCGATTCTCCTTTGGACAATATCGAAATCGAGATCCTTGAAACCAGGACTCATCTCAAACATACCGAAGGAGGCGATCTCGTCCAGGCACTCAACCGGGCTATCCGTCAGGCGTTATTCAAAGCGAAAAGCTACCTGCTGGAGCCTTATTATCTTCTGTCTCTGACAGCTGAACCGAAGACACTGAACGGAATCATTTCCGAACTTTCGGCAAACCAGTTCGTCTTCGATATCGAAGACAACATGATCATGGCAAAAATCCCCAAGATCAGTTTCAACGATCTGATCCTTGCCTTACGCAACAGATACCACGACGACTTTTCCCACGAGATCGAAGGAAGTTTCTATGACCGCTGCCGCAATGAAAATGAAATCATCCACAAGATCGCTTATGACTACCGCAGCGATATCAATAAACCGGTCGGTTCCATTTTCACCAGAAACGGAGCAGGCACCTATTTCCCTCCGGAAGAAGTCGAAGAGATCATGCATATAGACTTAAAGAATCACTTCACCGACTACAAACCGGTGGAGAAGCACCGTCCACGCACCATCAACGAAGAAGAACTGAAACGGGTATGGAACTCCCTTTACAAGCCGCGTCCACGTTACATCGAAAAACACGATACGCGTTCGGAAGAAAAGAAAAAAGAAAGCATCGATACAAAAGAATTACTTTATATGGTCGATGGCTACAATGTGCTGCACGCGCTGGATGATGCGCCATTGGATAACCTGGCCATGGGTCGGGAAAAGGTCATCGATCTGGTCTGCGATTTTGCCGGTTATGTCTCTGCTTCTCTGGTTCTCATCTTTGATGCCTATCTGCAGGAAAGTTCGAAAGCGACCGTATCCAAACGGGACAACATCACGCTTGTCTATACCCGTAACGGACAGACGGCTGACATGTTTATCGAGGAAAAGGTCAAGGAACTTGGCGATAAATACCGCATCATCGTCGTCACTTCCGATAACCTTGAACAATTGTCTGTCTTCTCAGCAGGCGCGTTCCGTCTTTCCAGCCGGGAATTTCTTGCCCGCTACAACAACATGCGTAAAAACATGACTCATTCCGATCGGGTCTTTAACCGTCCTCTGGAAGAACTGAGAAAACTGCTTGATTTATGAAAAAACAACCGGCAATATCGCTTCTTTGTTTTTCTCCTGTCGTAATGAACGCTGCAAAAGAAACCCGCTATTACAGTATTTTCAGCAGCAATCTGATCGTCTATCTTGATCTATGAGCTGTGAGGATAAATCTCGCAGTTATTCTTTAAACATTTCTACTTCATACCAGTTGCCATGATCTGCGACCCATCGGTCCGTACCGATCCTGTACCAGGTATATCCCTCAGCTTCCGTCACATCATAGACATACTGAGGATAATAAAGTTCTCCTTCGTTGCTTGGGTCACTGTCTCTTAGCACATCGGCAACCTCTGCAGAGGTACTTGGTTTTTCACGGATATTGATATCATCGAAACGAGGCGTGATGATGCCGATGATCTTGTGCGCTTTTTCAAATATTTCTTCTTCCGCAACGGTTTCAGGATCCCTTTCCATCTGCTTTGGAACATATTCATCCAAAGCCGAAATCGCTGCATAAGCCGCTTCCGGATCCGTGCTTCCGTAACAGGTTTCCAACGTGACCTTTTTGCCTCTTACCAATGTGCTCTTCAGATCCAGGATACCGAAACGGTCTTTCAGGCCCACATAGACCCGGCCGTTATACATCGTCGATACATTATCCCAGATGAAATCCGTTACCAGCTCGCCTTTTTCATTTATGAAAGCCCATTTCCCGTCTTTCTTGACCGCGGCATACGCTTCCACAAACGGCAACACATCTTCATAATCGAAGTCCGTAATGTATTTCTGTTCATCGACGCTATAGAATGCATAACTGACTTCCCTTGCAGCAGAATTTCCTGTGACTCTCACAATCGTCAGGAAACCATTGGTAAAATCATCGACCCAGGTATCTTCCGTAGAGGTAAACACAAACAGTCTGTTTCCTTTTTCGTCATAAATCGCTGAATCGTAATGCGACTGCATCGATACGGTCTTATTGACGATATCGACCTCTGCTCTGTGACCAAACAGATCTGCGGCTGTCGCTTTCCGGTATTTCAGATATTCTTCGATATTGATGTCTTCCCAGAACAGATCGCATCCGAAATTCACGATATCTCGTCCGATGTCGTCATATTCAGAAACGTCTGTATACAAAGTGCCATTGTATTCAAACAGCCCGATGCCTCCCCCGCACAGACCATCGATATCGTTCCGTTCCACCGTACCGATGAAATCGCCGGAGCAGACTTCAATCAGACCATTCTCCAGATCCCGATATATTACACCCGCTTCCGTACTGAAGCCTGTATATTCTCCGCTATTCAGCAGATTGCCATCATAGTCATAAATGCCCTTGTGGGCTACAGCGATGGCGTTTGCGGTGTAAACAGGGGAACCGGTATATTCCGCATTATCAACGATAAAAGGCCCTTTTCCTGCCATATAATCCCATTCCTGCGGATAACCGACATGTTCAAGAATCGGATAGCCAAGCGGCGGTTCCGTTTTTATCATTTCCACCGATTCCATCACCATCGATGGTTTGACGACCCATTCAACTTCTGTCTGAAACGGTATGCCGATGGTCTCGGATTTGTTGCTGTGATTTATGATTTCTTCGACTGTATACTCTTCACTCTTACGAAACGTGCAGGCACACATAGAGAATACAATCAGTACGATACAAACGAATTTTCTCATGCTTCGATCTCCCTTGAATTGATAAACAGATGTCTTTGATATCTACATTATAAATGATACGGATCATGAATCCATATCTATCCTTTAAAAACATGATCGGATATGTTTATTGCTGATCCTGTGAAAGCGATCCATGGAAGCATGTGGAAACTTCCGGTCATTGAGGTGTGCTATCATTTGTAATAGAATCGGACAAGGAGTGTATCATGAAATACATCACATACGGAAATATGAATGTTTCTGTCATTGCTGCGGGAATGATGCGTATCGCAAGAATGAACGAGACAGAGATGGAACAGTATATCAGGGAAGTTCTTTCCTGTGGCATCAACTTCTTTGATCATGCGGATATTTACGGAGGGGGACATTGCGAGGAACTGTTTGGAAACTATCTCAAGGAAAACCCTCAGATCCGTGATCAGATGTATATTCAATCGAAGTGCGGCATCAGAAACGGATTCTTTGATTTTTCCTATGATCACATCATCGGTGCGGTCGAAGGGATCCTGACCAGGCTTCATACCGATCATCTTGATTCTTTGCTTCTGCATCGGCCCGATGCCCTGATGGAACCGGAAGAAGTCAACAGAGCTTTCAACAGGCTTTACAACGAAGGCAAGGTGCTGAATTTCGGTGTATCGAATATGAACCGATACCAGGTCGATCTGCTGCAGTCGAAGACCGACAGACCGATACTGGTGGATCAGCTGCAGATGTCTATCGTTCATACGCCTCTGATCGACGCCGGTTTCAATGTGAATATGCACAACGATCCTTCCGTGATGAGGGATGCGGGTACGCTGGAATATCTCAGGGAAAAGGACATGATCCTTCAGGTGTGGTCTCCTTTGCAGATCGGTTATTTCGAAGGAAGTTTCCTTGGTTCCGATAACTATAAGGAACTGAATGAGACGCTGGAAGAACTGGCTGAAAAGTATAGTTGTGAAAAAGATGCGATCGCCTATGCCTGGCTGTTTAGATATCCTATAAAGACTCAGGTCGTTTTAGGCAGCACCGGTACTGATCATATCCGAAGCGGAGCAAAAGGAGCCGATATCGTTCTGGAACGGGAAGAGTGGTATCGACTGTATCGCTCTGCAGGAAACAGATTGCCTTGATCATAAAACTCCGGTTCTCCGGAGTTTTATTCTGTACTGATTTCAGCTGTTATACCGTATTTCTTCTACAGACAGTCTTTGTATATCGCTACGACATCATCGCTGTCCAGCGGCACGAAAGCATTCTCCAGTCTGCCGCCTTCACAGGCGTGGTCCGCCATGGCTTTGAAATGTGTCTCATCGATATTCAATTCACTTAAAGACATAGGAATATTGTTTTCTTTGAAGAAATTCTCCAAAGCATCGATACCTTTTAATGACAGTTCATATTCATCCTCGCCATCCAGGTTCCAGACATTCTTCGCAAAACGGACGAATCTCCACTGACATGTCGGGTCTTTCTTTAAGATGTACCTCATCCAGCGCGGAGTCAGGATCGCCAGACCGACACCATGTGTAATGTCATAATAGGCTGAAAGCTCGTGTTCCATCGCGTGGCAAGGCCAACCGGTAGACTGTTTCCCATATTCAGGAATGCCTGAACAGGCGACAGATTCGCAATGCATCAGATTCGCTCTTGCCGAGTAGTTGTCCGGTTCCTTGAGAGCGATCGGCAGATTCCGAATGACTGTTTTCAGTATCGTTTCTGCGATTCCGTCTGCCAGTTCGCTGTCTTCTGTTTTTGAAAAATACCCTTCCATGATATGAGACATGATATCTGCGCCACCTGCCGCCGTCTGATAAGCAGAAACGCTGAATGTATAGGTCGGATCCAGGATCGATACCGATGGGAAAGTAAAGGTAGCGCCAAGCTTTTCGTTTGTCTTGAAATTGGTAATGACGCCGCCCCGGTCAAAATCAGAGCCGGTTGCGGAGATCGTCAGGATATCCACCAGTGGCAGCGACTTTTTTAGTCCTTTCACATACTTGACCATGTGCCACAGATCATCACCTTCATAATAATATCCCGAACAGATCGCCTTGCAGCAGTCGATCGTACTGCCTCCACCGACAGCCAGGACCACATCGATGTTGTTTTCTTTGCAGAGCGCGACGCCTTTCTCTACCGATTCGATTCTCGGGTTCGGTTCGATTCCGCTCAGTTCCACCACTTTGAAACCGCCATCGTTTAAGATCTTCATGATCTCATCATACAGACCGATCTTCTTGATCGAACCGCCTCCATATCCCAAAAGGACATTGGAACCGAACTGTCTCAATGCTTCATCCAGATGGGAGATCATACCTTTTCCAAAATATACTTTCGTAGGGATGTCGTGTGTATAATTCAACATGTCTTTTACCTCTTTTCAAAATAAGTATAGCATGCGGTTTTTTATTCCTTACCCGCAATGCTTTCTGCCAAAGAATCGTCTCTTTTTTCAGACAGAAGACTCAGTAATTCATTCAGATCCTCAAACAGATAATCTGCTTCCGACTGATCCAAATCGAAATCATGGTCCTTTCTGCACCCCACCTTCATCATTGCGCTTTTTCCAGCTTTTATTCCATAAGGCGAATCCTCGATCACCATGCATTCATCGTTCCTGAGCTTCAACCGATCCATCGCTGTCAGATAGATCTCCGGATCCGGCTTGCTTCTGACAAAATCATGTCCCGAAAGAACAACATCAAAACAGTCTGTGATATCACAGTCTTTTAACGCTTTATCGATGTATTCCGGCCTGCTACTTGAACAGCAGCTCAGCAAATAGTTCTTTTCTTTCAGTTTATGCAGCACTTCTCTGACTTCCGGAAAAACCAGCTCTTTGAATGGCGGATAATCAAACTGGGACGCCTTGTATGATCTGAACTTCTCCTTGAAACCGTTATAACGGAATTCCTCCGGAAGCTTACTGTAGATGCTCTCCCAAGGATCCATCCCTTTGCCGGCTCCGATCAGGTAGACGAAAACCATGGGATCGATATCGTCATATCCCAGATCTATCAGACACTTCTCATCCAGTTTGAGATGCCATCGTTCCGAGTCGATGAGCACGCCATCCAAATCAAACAACAATCCTTTTATCATAAAAGATCCCAATCGCCTTGTAATATCTTGTCGATTTTCTTTTTTGCGTTCTTATCCTGCGTATTGCTTCTTGCTTCAGCCAACAATTGCCTTGCTTTTTCTCGATTTCCATCATAATCATACAGTTTCGCCAGGCGGTACTGATAGATGGCGCGACTGTTCAGATCAATATCCGCCTTCAACAGTTCTTCAAGATCGCTGATCCTGCCTTTGTCTTTCCGTATATAAACATCACAGGCAAGTTCACAGTCATAAATCATCAGCAGCATATTCAGATCCTTTGAATCCGCATATTTCTTCTTGAGATCATTAAGCACGTCCAGAGTGGCAGGATTTCCCTTCTCGCAAAGATAGCCGATCGAAGCCGGATAGATCGTCTGTGCTTCTTTCAGGTTCGTTCTTTGTTTCATCAGTTTTTGAACGGTATCGGTCACGCATGCCTCATCATCGATACTGAGATAGAAATTCAAAAGCATGATCTCTCTTGATACGTTAGACATAACCATCTTTGCTTGCGGCGATCCAATCAGCAATTCAAACAGCTCCTTATCTTTCTTGACATAAGCCGCATCATAGAGCTGCCGGCTTAATCGATTCAAAAAAAGCTGCCTGATCACGACAGAAAGAAGCAGTGCAACAAAAATAATGAGAACAATTACAGTTAAATGATTCATGATTCAACAGAAAGAAGAAGCGGTATTTCTACCGCTTCATTATGATTACATGATTCCAAGAAGGGTTAAGATTATGCCTAACGCCAGCAACGCAAAGATGATGACGTTTGTCTTGGTGCCTTTCATTATCAACCTGTATACAGTGATCGATAACAGCAGCGGCAGGAGGTTCGGCATGATCTGATTGACCACGTCTTGTAAGACAAAGGTACCGCCACCCATTTCCAGCGTAAGAGCAAGGGGGAATTTTACGATCTGCGGAATCATGCCACCGATAACCACCATTGCAAGTACTCTTGACGCTTCAGTCAGTTTTGCCAGCGTTCCATCCGCCTGAATCCTTGCCAGGAACTGACGACCGCCCTCATAGCCGAGCTTGAAGCCGTACCAGCGCGTTAACGTTGAAGGTACCAGGTTAAGAATCAGATACAGGAAGACACCGATGATGTTTCCTTCTGCAGCCATCGGCGCGCCGATACCGCAGGCAATCAGTCTGAACGTGCCCCAGAAGAAACTGTCGCCGATACCGGCCAAAGGACCCATCAGCGCGATCTTGACGGCACCGATCGATTCCGGATCCATCGTACCGGTCGTATCGTTGGCATATTCTTCTTCCATCGCGCAGGAGATACCCAAGCAGAACGGGACGAATGCGCAAGTGGTATTGAACATTGTGTTGTGTCTTCTCAAAGCTTCTTTGAATCTGTCCTGATCCGGATAGAGTTTTTCCAAAGCTGGAACCATCGCGCGAAGGTAAGGGATACCCTGCTGCTTATCGTATGAATAACAACCCAGAGCCTGGTATGAACGCCAGAATACCGGCATTAATTCTTTTTTAGTTAATTGGATTCTTTCTTCTGACATATTAGTCATCCTCCTCTACCTGATTTGGTTTTAAGAAGAAGTAGATCAGCGCTGCGACTACACCGACAAACGCACAAGCTACACTTCCAAAGCCCATATATGTTGGAAGGATAAATCCTAACAAGAAGAATCCAACATATTTCATATCAAATGCGAACTGCATCAGGACACCGATACCGATCGCCGGCAGGATCTTGCTGGCATTCTGCAAGCCAAGTCTGATCTTGTCCGGAATGGCATCGATCACCGCGTTGACGGCCACACTACCTGCAGAAACAGCGATGAACGTTGCAAGCGCCAGCAATGTAGCTCTGGTCAGTTCTCCGGCAATACCGCACCACCAGATTTTCTTCGTATCACACTCTTCAACAGCCGCATTCGCCATTGGTGACCAAGTCATCATAACGAGCGTGCCATTCAATTCATTCAATACTGTTGCCAGCAGACCGACAGGGATAGCGATCGTAACAGCTTCAGCAACCGATAAATTATTGATGATCGCCAAACCGCATGCAACTGTCGAACCGGTAACGACTTCTGTTGGAGTAGCTCCGACCTGAACGACACCTGCCCATATGAGTTCAAGCGTTCCTCCAATAATGACGCCCTGCTGTAGATCGCCAAGCAGCAATCCAACTAGGGTACAGAGCCATATCGGTCTCGCGATCATCTGCTGACCGAACCAGCCCTGTTCCACACGACCATAGAAGGCTACCAAAGCAACCAGAAATGCTTTAAAAACCATAAATTATTTCTCCTTTACTCAAATTTCTTTGCAAACTCTGCAAAATCAGTTTTAGACATGGCAGGAGTGATCTGGGCAAACACTTCGACTCCATCGTCATGCAATTCCTTCAATAACACAAACTTTTCAGTGCTGGTATATACTCCGTCACTGATCTCTGTCTTACCCGTTGTATCTCTGCCTTTTTCACCATCTACTTCAGGACCGATGTTCAATCTCTTGATCGTCGGAACTCTTTTGATAATGTAATAGGCATCTTCTACGGTAGCAACAGTTAAGAACACTTTCTTCCGGATGAACTTTTCTTCCTGTAGTTTTGCAACAGCCTTATCAAGCGTCCAAACCAGGCATTGTTCTACATTACCGGGTTTCGCTAGTTTAAGAGTCATCTTGTGGATTTCATCGTTAGCCGCGGCATCGTTCGCTACTGCCAGAATATCCGGATGAAGTACCCCGCACCAGGTAACGACGATCATTCCATGAATGAGTCTTCCATCCACTCTTACTAGATCTACCATGATAATTACCTCCCCTTTGTATTGCGCTATACTTATGAGACAATTGTATATGCAAATATATACTTATGTCAATAGTAAATATATACTAATAAATCATTAAAGTATATATTTACTATTTACAAATTGTATATTTATACCATATAATTAAGTTGCGCTACTACTTATCCATTAAATATAGGAGGAAACAACAATGGCTGAAGTTCTTTCAATGATCGGGCATATCAGGGATATTCCCAGGGTTTTAAAGAAAGCATACGATAATAAAAACGAGTATGTTCCTCAGATGGTGGAACTTTTTACGAATCACGATATTAAAAAAGTCTATTTCCTGGGATCCGGCACTTCTCATAATGCAAGCCTGGTCATGAGGAATCTGTTTATGGACCTGGTTAAAGTCGAAGCTTATGCGCCGGAGCCAAATGTATTTACTTATCATGAAAACACGAATCCCAGCGGTATCTTCGGCAACGACCAGATCGCTGTATTCGGTCTGACTCAGCATGGTGACAGCATTTCCACTTGCGATGCCTTAACGAGAGCGAAGGATCTGGGACATCTGACAGTTGCTGTTACCGAGGCAGTCGATTCGCCTGTCACGAAAATCACCGATCAGACCGTGTATCTGCTTTGTGAAAGGGAAGAGATCGGTCCTGAAACAAGAGGCTACAGCGAAACGCTGTTCCAGTTCTATCTGATCGCTCTTGAACTGGCCAAAGTGCTTGGAAGGATCAGCGACGAAGACTACGAGAGGCTGGATGCCGATGCCCGTAAGCTGATCGAAGATATGCCTGTCGTCATCAGCGAGACGGAAGACTGGGTCAATCGCAATATGGATGAATTCCTGAAGATGGAAAAATCTTCCATCTGCGGCTATGGCAACAACTGGCCGACTGCTCAGGAAGGAAGGCTTAAATTCTTTGAAACCTATGCCAGACCATGCATGTACTACGAACAGGAGGAACAGCTTCATGGACCGTTACGTGCATATAACGACAGGAACTATGTGTTCATGATCGCTTCGGAAGGCGATTTTGAACTCAAACGGGCTGTCGACGTCGCAGCTTACTATCGCCGTGTCTTTACAGAACACGTCTTTGTTACAACCTGTGAGGATATCGAAGTAACGGAGAAAGACTTGAAATATTCTGTCAGGACAAACGATCTGCTTTCAACGATCGTCTACGTCACTCCATACCAGGTGCTGTCGGCACTTCTTTGCGAAGCGATAGGAATCGATACGAAAGTCAGCCCGATCAAAGACAGAAGCATTTCCGGACACATGCCTAGAGATTGAAACAAACGCCACGGAATGTGGCGCTTGTTCTTTGTTTGTGGTACGATTTATGAAGACAATGGGTAGAAAAGCCAAATATTCACAGATTGAAGATTTCTTTATCAGAAACATAGAAAACGGTACCTATGTACTGAATCAGCTGCTGCCAAGCGAAGCAGATCTTTGTGATACCTTTTCTACCAGCAGGATGACCGTATACAAAGCCATGACCAATCTGTCCAATAAAGGCTACATCAGAAGGGTTCCGGGAAACGGCAGTTTTGTAGATGATGCCTACATCGATCCTGAACGGGATCTGATCCGTAAACACTCCCTTTCTGATGAAATCAGAGCCTTTGGCATGGAACCGGGTTCAGAACTACTGGAATATGAGATCATCCAAGGCAAAGACAATAAACAGATCGCAAAAGAACTGAATGTCGCAGAAGACGAATTCATTCATTATTTCGTTAGACTCAGAACCGGCGATGGAAAACCGGTTGTCCTGTCTTATACTTATATCAATTATGCTTTATTGCCTTCGCTCGACATCCGCTGCCTGCAGCATTCATTTAATGCCTATCTCAATGAGCTGGGCATGAAACGGTCTTCCGGCTACACGGAATTCTCTGCAGCCCTTCCTGATGAAAGGCAGGCTGAAATCATCGGTTCTACCAATAAAGCGTTGCTCAGACAGAAGATCTTCTGGCGCTATGCAAACAAACCGTTTGAAATCACCACGCACTATTATCTTGATGAGCGCATGTCAATCGTGATCAACAGGGATCATGAAGATACCGGGGATGATATCTATATGAAAACGATCAGACACGGCAGCGACAAGAATGCCTGAATAGATCGGTTATCATACATCGCTGTGATTTAAACGCCTTTTCAGGCGTTTTTTTAAATGTCCACCTCATTCAGAATCACATCTGACATAATGTCTTCCTGGATCGTTATATGTATATGTAATATTTTTATTATGTATATACATATGATAAACTGTAGATAGCGATTCAATGATAAGGGGGAAACAAAAATGAAACTGTTTGAAAGCGTCATGTGGAATTATATCGATGAGGAACAGGATGTTTTACATCGGAATTTTGATCGGGAAGACATTTACGAACTTGCCAGACAGATCAAAGGATACAAGACGATCTACTGCGTCTCTCATGGCAGTTCCTACAACGCTTCTGTTACGGTAATGCCATTCTTTCGCAGATATGCACATGTGAATGTCAGTTGCATCACCGCAGGCAACTTCATACCGTCAAAAGAGCTGGCTGCCTTACTGGATCCGGAAAGTACACTGATCGTCCTTATCTCTCAGACCGGAAACAGCAGAGGTACTTTGCAAAGCGCAGAATTGGCAAGAGAATATCATCTGAAGACCCTGGGTATTTCGGCGGACGATTCGGCGGCATTAAAACGATATACCGATTTCTTTCTTCCCCTGAACTGCGGCGAGGAAGACAGCAATGCCAAAACCAAAGGCATGAGCTCAACGATTCTGGTTCTGCTTCTTCTGGCGACCTGCATCGGCCATTTGAATCATCATCTTACAGAAGATACAAAAGAAGAGATCGTTCGTGAACTGTCCAGCCAGTGCGACAGCTTGGCAGAAGTCAAAAAAAGAAGTATTGAATTCGCCAGAAACAACGCTTTTGGTCTAGGGATGGATCATTTATACATTATCGGTTCCGATATGAATTACGGTCTGGCTTTGGAAGCGCAGATCAAAGTCATGGAAACCATGTGCATTCCGACTTGTGCCGTCGACAGCGAAGAATTCTCACATGGGACACACAGGTCGGTCAATAAAGATACCAGTCTTTTGCTGATCAGAACGGATCAGAACGGGAAACTGGCTCAAAGCATTTTCGATTACTTTAAAGATATCGCAAAAGTGTTCATGATCGAAACCGGCAGCGAAAACAGCGATGCCACAGTCATGCATGTTGAGAATTATCCGCTGACGGAATCTGTGCTGATTATTCTGGAATTCATACAGATCATCAGCGCTTATGCGCCTGAGCTGAACGGCCTTGATCCGAACCGCGATGCCAATAATGAATTTACCGAACTTGTCGAAACAAGGATCTGAACAGGTTCCGATATCGCCTACAGCAGTGCCGTTTCGCTGATTTCGTAGCCGAACCCTCCTTCACTTAAACAGTTTTCACAGGAATACCGGGAAGCCTTATTCAAGGCTTTTTCTATTGTTTCTTTATCCAAAATCATATTCTTCTTCCAGCCCGATTCATACGCTTCATTGACAAAGGCCGCAAGAAAAGAATCGCCGGCTCCCATCGTATCAACAGCCTCGACATACTGCGCGTCGCCATGGACCTCCAGCTCGCTGTTGATCAGATACTGGCCGTTCCTACCCATCGTGATAAGCACATTCCGGCAGCCCTTGCCGATGATCTTGTTCGCAAATGATCTCAATTCATCTTCGCTGGTCTCAGGAAAAGAAAACATTGCCAGATCCAGATTCGTACACACCTTATCCAGATATTCCTCGGCGTGGTATTTTTCTTTTTCACCGAAATCATAGACATACAGGACATCCAAGCGACTGATCTTGGACATTTCATCCTGCATCTTGGCATTGCAGTTGCTGATGACGACATCAAAGCCTCCGATATAATCCAGCAGTTCTTCTGTCAGTTCCATCGGCCCGGACCAGCGATCTCCTGTATCGACACTGATGAATCTTCGTTCCCCATCGATGATCTCGTAGTTGCAATGCTTGGTTGTCGCATTTTCGATCTGCTTACAGCGCGAATGATCGACATGATTCGCATCCAACGCTCTTACGATGACCTCCGCCATCATGTCATCAGCAAGATTCCCCAGATAGGACGATTCCGCCTTCAGTCTGGCCAGATGAACAGAGACATTGACACTGTTTCCACCCGGATACATCCTCTTGCTGTTGACGTAATAATCGATCACATTATCGCCGACACATACGCTTCTCATCCTAATACTCGCTCTTTCTATAATATCTTCTGATATCCAAAGAATGTCCGGTTATGACTTCCATATTCTTTCCGATCCTTTGCAGGATGGCTGACATGACGACCGGAGAAAGATATTTGCGATATTCATCTTTGATGCCTTCCAGCTCATAATCGCAGGTATCAAAACAGGTGAATTTATCCGTAAGCGGTTCGACAAAATGCTTCACCCTTTCGTCCTGGCTCCTGGTGACTCCCTCGCCCATGATCAGCGTTACCGGCACGTCCTTCTCTACCAGCTCCAAAGTACCATGGAAAAATTCAGCGGAACTGACGGATTTGGTCCTGATCCAGAGCGATTCTTCTAACACGCACATGGAATAGGAATAGGCGTTTGGCCACAGATCTCCCGAACCGATCCAGATATGATAAGGCTCTCTGCAGTATTTTTCCGCATAATCCTTGCATTTGTCATCGCAAGCGATCCTGACTTTTGCCAAGGCGGCACCCAGATCTTTCAGGTTATCAGCGAACTCTTCATATTCCGGAAAATAACCCTGATGATACAAGATCTTGCCTACGATGAAATAGAAGACCAGTTCCTGCGGACGTCCATCCAGATAGGTAAAAGTATAATCGGAAAGAGCGGCCAGCTCGCTGTTCTCTACGCCGCATACCGATACGATCCTGACTCCCATTTCTTTCAGTTTCTTCGCACATGCGATCGTCTCTTTAGTATTTCCTGATTTTGAAGTCATGAAAGCGACGCTTCGGTCTGTCAGCCTGTTGCAGCCGGTCAAGAGAAAATCTGCGGATATCTGACTGTCTGTCGGGATCCGGGAATAGACATTGATGTAGTGCTCAAACGGCTGCATCATCGCCATTGATCCGCCGGATGAAGTAAAAAACAGCAGATCGAAACCTTTGGCACAAAGATCGTCCGCTATCGTTTCGATTTCCCTGCGCTTATCATAGATATATGCATAGTTTCTAATGATTGTCTGTTCATCAAAATTAATCATGAGTTCCTCCTTAAAACAAACAGAATGCCTCTGGCATTCTGTTCTTATTTACCACTGTCCGAATTCTTTCGGATATTTTTTGCTCTTGGTTGCCAGTTTTTTCTGGAATTCTTCAAGAAGCGGATGTTCCTCGACCGTCAGTCTCTTGCTGGCGAAATCGCCTAACAGAGGTGCGACAGCCAGATACGCCAAAGGCATGACTTCATCTATCAGCTCAACATCGGTGCTGATGACGTCGGGATCTTGGCAGCTTCCACACCTTACCAGAATCGGCTGTACGCATACTTCTTTGGCGGCTGCATAAATGGCTTCGATTCTTTCGTTGGCTTTTTTATTGGCGGTATCGTAAGCCAGTAGCGTATACTTCGGTGTCATCGGATACAAAGGGCCATGCAGGAATTCTTCACATTCATAGGCTGTCGCGTGGATCTTTACGGTTTCTGAAATCTTTAATGCCGCTTCATTAACCGTACCCATGTTTGCTCCAGCAGATATCACATAAAGCTCCTGCAGATTATATAATTCTTTCACATGAGAATCGATGTATTTCAATGCGGAATCCTGCAGCTGTTCATGCGCAGTCATAGCCTTAAGGATCTCGTTCTTGTACTCTTCTGCCGTTTCTTCGCTGATTTCGCCTTTTTTCAGCTGTGCTTCGATGCCAAACAGCATGAAATACTCTGCCAGCGTGACTACGCCTTTGGTGACATAGCCGACAGTTTCCTTGCCTACACCCCAGTCGATCGTCAGATCACAGATATCTTTAAAATCACTGTTGACATCAGAAGTGATGCCGATGGTTCTGAGCCCTTTCTCTTTTAACAGTTCCAGCGCTTCGATCGCGTTCGTACTGCGGCCGGATTGAGAAACGACCACGACAAAGTCATTCTCATCGACGTTATCAAAAAAATGCACAAAAGTGAATGGCGGAATCACCTGTACTTCTTTTTTGGTAATCATCTGCAAGAAAGGCTGACCGCATCTTGAACCATTGTTCGATGATCCGCAGGCAACGATCAGTATCCTTCTAAAATCCTTTTTTATATATTCGTCAACAAGAGACTGTGTCAGCTCTTTGCTTCTTTCAACGTTATATCTGACTTGTGCAGGTGTCTGCTGCACATAATCGATCATTGATACTTTCTTTTCTTCCAATTGTGTCTCCTTCTGTTTCTTTAAATCAGAAATCATCTTCATCACTGACATTGCGATCTTCTACCTTGCCAATGCTTGTCTTTGCCATTTCCACAATTTCATTGATCCTATCCATATCTGCTCCATTGGTTCCTGCCAGTATCGCTTCGATCAGTAAAGGTAGATTCGAACCATAGACGATATGGATCCTGTCTGTTCCGCTGCTCACCTTCATATCCAGAGCCTGATTAAAAGGCGTCCCGCTTAACAGATCACAGAAAATAACGATATCATCATAATCTTTCAGATCCTCTACGGCTTTCTCAAGTTTCGTCCTGATCGATTCGAATGACGACATGTCATCAAAATCACAGGCGATCACACCATCTTCAATGCCTGTAACCAAAGTAACAGCCGAAGTGATCCCGCTGGCAAAATTGCCATGCCCGGTAACAATAAATCCTATCATTTATTCTTCCTCCAAATGTCCGCTGAGCTCGGTAAACGGCCAGATATTGGTATCGATTCCTATATCTTTCGCGCCTTTGGCTCCGATAAACTGCATCGGTACCGTATAAGCCAGCGGAGCAATGTACTTGTTGTAGCTCTTCTTAAAAACAATATCCGTTTCTGTCGGATCATCGATCAGATTCCCGCAGGAAATCACAAATACACGATCCGTATACTTTTTGAATGCCTGACGCATTTCCAGCATCCTGTTCCGTTCTTTTTCATCGCTGCCGATCATAAGAATCGTGACATCCTTTTTCAGTGTCGTGGTGAGACCGTGCATGAACTCCTCCAGTTCGCAGGCGACTGTCGGATAGCGCAACATCTCGGAGATCTTCAAAGTTCCTTCCAGCATCGAACCATAATCGATGCCATAACCAAGCACATAAATGCGATTGCTGTTCAATATGGCCGCTTTGATTCTTTCATACCACGCTTCGCTGTCGGCAACGACATTTTCAAAATCAGCCAGCATGTCTTCCAGTTCCGCACAGGCGTTCCGATACTCTTCATCACTTATTTTTTTGATCGCTCTGCATAATTCCAGCGCCCACAGATACGTGCTGATGACGGATGTCGTATAGCCTTTGGTCTCCGGCGGGGTCAGTTCGTCTCCTACCAGAAGGTGGCATACGACATCGACATGCCTGGTGATTTCACTGTTAATATCGCCCGTCAGAGCCAGGGTCGAATAACCCTTTTTTCTGGCGTGATCCATCATCTGTACGGTTGAAATAGATGTCCCGGATTGGGATATACCGACACAAAGAATCTGCGCATCTTCAATATAATGATTTCTGTTGGCACATTCATAGTTCAGGTATACTGTCGGATATTGCGCCTCAGCATCTATTCCAACCAGATGTTTAAAATAATAAGCTGCGATATGAGAAACATTATAGGAAGTTCCTGAACCGAAGAAGATCACTTTTCTGATCTCCTTCTTTACAAAGTATTCTATAAATGGTTCCGTAAAAGCCTGTCTGTTTGCATAAACAGATCTTAAAACTTCAGGCTGTGTCCTCATGTATCCCAATACTGTAGGTTGTTCGCTTCCCATAATGTTTCCTTTCTTTATAAGCTAGTCAGTTTGTCGTTCAATTCTTCAGGAGTCACTTCAGGCGTCGTCTGCCGATAGAATCTGACTCCTTTGCTGATCATCGCCTTGTAGGCTTCAACGTCTTCTTTGCTGGCATACAGGGTACCTGAAACCTGTACGGAGTCCTTGCCGTTATCGGAACAGTTTCCGCAGCATACCTCCTTGATTTCAACGCCTTTTTCCATCAGACCATTCAGCCAAACCGGCGAATTGACGATAACGATAACGTTATTCCCCTGATCGATTCCTCCCAGAATCTTTTCCGCTGCTTTCTCAACAGACCAGATAACCAGTTTCGCTGATTGCGGCATGCCCAAACGCAGCGACATTTTTCTTGTTTCATTATTAACGATGTTATCATCGACAATGATGGCTCGGTTAATATTGAACTTCGGGAACCACGTCATATAGACCATGCCATGGATCAGCCTGTCATCGATTTTATACTGATGTATCATAATATTCTTCTTTCAATCGCTTAACCGATCAGATTAAATACTCCTAATATAAAGCCGATAATAGCCAGCAGCAGCGTGATCTTGCCTGAGCTCATGCCCTTCTTGATCAGGTTGTAGTCAAACAGCACGAACAGCAATGGCAGCAAGCGAGGGAAGATCTCGTCCAGCGTATCCTGGATCACAAATTCAGCACCACCCAATTCAAAGACCAACGGGCAGGTGATCGAGCACCACATCGCGATCATACAGCCTGCAGATACCATACCCAAGATACCGGCACAGTAAGTCAAAAGCTGCAGCTTGCCTGATTGTTCAAGTTCGCCAAGGAAAGTCTGTCCTCTTTCATAACCGATCTTCAAACCATACCATCTGGTTAAGAAGTTCGGAACGTTAAAGACCAGCAGCAAGATGAACGGAGCGATCGGATTGCCATCCTGAGCAAAACCTAAAGCCAGACCGGAAGCCAGAAGCTTGATGATTCCCCAGAAGAAGGCATCGCCGACACCGCTCAACGGACCCATCAAAGCGACCTTGACAGCGTTGATCGCTTCAAAATCATAGTCCGGCTCTTCTTTTGCCTGTTCCTCCATCGCGATGGAAATACCCATGATCAATGGAGATGGAGCAACCGTCATGTTGAATGGAGCAAGATGTCTCTGCAACGCTTTCTTGTAGTCTTCATCATTTGTCCAGATCTTCCGTAAAATGTGCTGAATGGCTACACAGAAGCCGACACCCTGCATCTTGGCATAAGTGAAGTTTGCCTGCAACAGGAAAGAACGCCAGAATGTTTTTACAAAATCTTTCTTGGTAATATTATTTTTTTCACTGATGTATTCACTCATGATTAGTCCTCCCATCCGTCGTCTGCATCGGCAACAGCGGCTTTTCTGCCGCCAAGCTTGTCAGCAATCAGGAAATAGATCCATGCCAAAGCAAGACCGATCGCGCCGATACCGATCATGTTGTAAGATCTGCCGGAGAATGCAGCCAGCGTATAACCGATGATAAAGAACGGAATCAGTTCTTTTTCCATCATGATCGAAAGCAGCATTGCGAATCCGTAGGCAGATAACAGTACACCTGCGCCACCTAAGCCTTTTTCAAGCCATACCGGGAAGCCGTTGCTCAAAGCTGCGGAAATCGCGTTGGAAGCCAGCAAGAATACCAGCACGACCGTGAATTCCAGAATAACTCTTAATGCACCGGCAAACAGGAATGTCGAAGTGATTTTGTCATAGACGCCGTTTTCTACATCATTGTCGATCTTAACATCGAAGTAACCGAATGCCGTATTCGTGAAATTCTCTAAGAACTGCATGATCATAGAAGCCGGTAGCGCAAACAACATCGCCGCTTCAAATCCCTGTCCTGACTGTAAAGCAATTACAGTGCCCAAGAAACCGCCCGTCGTAACGTCAAGATGCGCTACCGGTCCGATACCGGCTACGCCCATCCAGATCATTTCGAACTGAGCGCCGATTTTAAGTGCGTTTGGAACATCACCTAAAATCAAGCCGACAATAAAGCTTGTGACGATCGGCTGACGGAATTTACATTCGCCGAACCATCCGCTTTCCATACGACAGAAAGCGCAAGCCGCTGCCAGCAATACAATTTGAACAATACTCATAAATCCTCCCTCCTGTATGATTTTATGTTCGCAATATCTGTTTACGGCCTCAGATATTGTTGTATCAGAACGAACCGAAGTCGAAAGGCCTCTTGATTAGATATTTGACTTATCTTGTTTATGCCGATTTCTTAGCAAAAACACTTCTCTCTTTGTATATTCTATTATATTATATTGTATATACATAATCAAATCAATTTGTATATACTGTAATTGAATCAGGACCTTTCCTTATCGGTTTTCAGGAGACAGCAATGCATCGGGACAGTACTTATTTGTTTGAAAAAGAAAAGATCGGCAAGGCGATGATCGCTTTAGCTGTGCCTTCGATCCTTGTTTCTGTCGTCGACCTGATCTATAGCACGATCAATCAGTACTTTGTCGGTCAGTTAAAAAACAGCGCAATGATCGCTGCCATGAGTACGAATGTTTCTATCAATATCTTTATTGAATCGGTCGGTGCTTTTGTCGGCATAGGTGGGGCTTCCTATCTGGGAAGGATCCTGGGTGCCAGAAGCGATCCGGAAAAAGTATACGAGACAGTTCGCACATCCATGACTTTGTGCATCGTCCTGAGTCTTGTCCATATGGTTCTGGGCATCCTGGTCTTAAGGCCATACATCCTGTGGCAGACAAATGATCCAGAGGTCATTTCTTATGCCACGATTTACGGGATCATCGATATTGTCATGATGGTCTTTTTTGTGATAAGGACAACAGCCGTGCATCTTTTGCGATCCGTCGGCGACATACGCTATTCTACCGTCATCATCAGCGCCAGCGTAGTCCTCAATATCGTGCTGGACCCTCTTTTGATGTTTGACCGCGGCTTGGGCCTTGGCATTTATGGCGCAGCCCTGGCGACAGCATTCTGCCGCGGCTTTACTGCCGTTCTTTGTCTGCACCGTCTGCATTCGCATAAGACCGCCTTGTATTGGAAATTCATGGATCTGCATATGGATAAACACATCGTTAAGGAAATCGCAAAAGTCGGTGCTTCCTGCTACGTCAGAAATGTGATCCCCGGTTTCGCTTCCGGAATCTACAATAAGCAGGTGTTTGCTTTTTCGACCGACTTTGTTGCAGGCTGTTCTGTAGGAAAGAATGCTTCTTATTTCATGAATTTCTTTATTCAAGGCGCAGCAAACGGATATCTGCCTTTCGCTTCCTATAACTATGGCGCCCGCAATTATCAGCGTCTTTATCAATCGATGATCCTGAGCCTTTCTGTACTGACTGCCTATTCCTTGCTGGCAGACGCGGTGATCTGGAAATACGGCTATGAATACATCGGATTGTTCGCCGCCAATGAAGCTTCGATCGCTTACGGCGTCAGATACATCATGGCTTATACTGTTTCCTTGCCGGTCTATGCCGCTTACTATATTCTTACCATTTCCCTGCAGGCTGCAGGAATGGGAAAAGAATCCATGATCCTTTCCATCAGCCGTCACGGTCTGATCTATATCCCGCTTATCATTCTGCTGCCGAAACTGTTACAGGAAAAAGGCATCTACTATGCTCAACCGCTTTCTGACTGGCTGTCGGTCATTCATGCGGTTTTTCTCTGCAGGAAACTGCTGGAGGAAATCCGTATCGGCGCTAAAAATATACAAAACCATGATTTTTGATCAACTGGTATATATATAAACCATTTTTATATACAAAAAGAAACGACTGATAGTATAATGGTCTATAGATGAGGTTTATCAATGAAGATAAAAGAGGCCAAATATAAACAGATCGAAGATTTTTTCATCGCACAGATCGAACAGGGCGAATTGAAGTACGGCGATCAGATCATGACAGAGGCGCAGCTGTGTCAGAAATTTTCATCATCCAGAATGACCGTAAACAAAGCAATGAATCATCTTTCGGAAAAAGGATATATCACCAGAATTCCGGGGAA
This sequence comes from Erysipelotrichaceae bacterium, assembly GCA_017441765.1. GTDB lineage: Bacteria > Bacillota_I > Bacilli_A > Erysipelotrichales > Erysipelotrichaceae > Colivicinus. The sequence continues at coordinate 45,340 of JAFRVK010000047.1, read as the reverse complement.
AGGGAGCTTTGTTCAGGCGCCTGCCGTAGCGAAAGACAGCGTCAGTACCGACAGCTTCACTGAAGATATGCGTAAAATCGGCATGAAAGCCGGATCCAAACTGCTGACTTATCAGGCGTTGAAAGCATCCGATGTCCCGGAAGTCAGAGACAAGCTGAACCTGAACAACGATGATCTGGTTCACTATATCGTCCGCCTGCGAAGCGGAAACGGCATGCCTGTCGCAATCAGCTATGGATATGTCAGTGCCAGAGTCGTGCCTGCGATAGACATTGAAAGCCTGAATCAATCGTTTTATGAATACCTGGATACGATCGGCATTCCCCGCGTCGCAAAAACGATGCAGTTTTCTGCCAGATTGCCTAACGAGGAACAGAAAAAGCTCTTAGGCATCAGCGAAACCGCATTGCTTTGTGTTTCGCATATTACCTATACCGAAATCAGGAACGAGATCGTTCCGTTTGAATATATCGAAAACTATTACAACGGCGATCTGTATACATACACTTCACGTTAAATCCCGTCCTTGAGACGGGATTTTCTTTCTATGGGATATTTAATGATACGTGTTCCTTTAGGATTTCTTTGGTTTCCGCAAGGTCTTTGACGATATAATCGGCAAGATGATTGTCGAATTTCAGAACAGGATCATCAATCGCAATGACCGTCAAACCTGCTGCTTTCGCCGCCTGTATGCCGTAATCCGAATCCTCGATCACCAGCACTTCCTTTTTGCTGCAGCCAAGTTTTCTTACTGTCGTTTCATAGATCTGCGGATCCGGTTTGCTTCGTTTGAACATTTCGCCGCTAATGATGAAATCGAAACGGTCTGCAATTTCGCATTCATTTAGAGCGGCATTGATATTCTCAAAAGTGGAAGTGGAAGCCAGGGCCGTTTTCAAGCCCTGATTTCTGATATATGCAAGGATCTCATCGACATGAGGTTTTTTGATTTTCCGATAGTCGATCTTGTTTCTGTTAAGATACTCGCTTCTAAGCTTCGCCGCTTTCTCATAGCATATACCGGCTTTTCTTGCCAGCAGTTCGATTTCATAGCTGTGCGGACTGCCACATATAGTGCGCAATTCTTCTTCGCTGATGTCGATACCGTTTGTGTAATAATACTTCTTCCACATTCTCAGATATTCTTTTTCAGAATCAACCAGCACCCCATCCATATCAAAAATCACCGCTTTCAGCATAATTAACCTCCGAGATTGATTTCTGTTTCAAAAGTAAATTTCGTATATGCCGGATGATGATAAGAGATCGTATATTCGATCAGTTTCTGATCGCCATCATATGCATAGTAGTCGAACAGCATGTATTTCTTTTCTTTCCTGCTTCTCATGATCTTCAGATATTCTTCCGGCAGTTCTTCGATCCTTAAATATGAAATTACGGTTTTCGGCCGATATCCTTTATCCTGCATGTAGTCATATAAGGAACCTTCTTCAAAATCAAACCTTTCGGCATCATTGAACAGGCTGCAAGGGATATACACTTTCTGCAAAGCATAAGGATTGTCGTTGATCAATGACAGCCGTATGATTTCGTAGATTTCATTTTCATCAGGATAGACATCTCTGATTGTGCCTGTTGGAATCGTTCTGTTCATTGAAATAAGAATTCTGGATGATTTCATTCCTTTCTGCCGGATCTGTGTGCTCAATGACAGAACGCCATGCTGCCGATCCATCGTCAGTTTGCCATCCACATATGGCTTTTTTCTGACATAAGTGCCGCTTCCTCTGATAGATTCCAGCACGCCTTCATTTTCCAGGTGCTTCAGCGCATTCCGTACTGTCATCCGGTTGATTCCGTATTTTTCCGACATGGCCCTTTCAGACTCGATCTTATCGCCGATTTGTAATTCTCCCGATATGATCTTGTTACGGATCGATTGCATCAGCTGTCCATAAATCGTATTCTCTTTATTCATAGCTGCTCACTCTCCTGTAACGATAGAAAGCGGTATCGGCAGCTGTTTCGTAATATTCCAGCGGCGTGTCGTTCTCCGTTGTTGCGATTCCCTTAATCAGGATGATTTCTTCTTCCTGATCCAGATCAAGCATTTTCTTTTCTGTTTCGTTGGCTTTGACGATCAGGACTTCTTCTTTATTGAAGAGTTTATTGATTCCTTTTTCCTTGTTTAGATAATCATGAAAGAAGCGATCATCCAGGTTCACATTTTCGATCCCTTTGATTTCATTCAGATTCAAATACAGTTTTTCAAAAGCGCGCGCTTCTCCATCAACAACGATCAGTCTTTCCACATATAAAAGCTTGCTGGCAAGAGGAAGATTCAACTGACGGGAAATATGATGGTTGGCTTCAACGATTTCCTGCTTCAGTATCCTGATTTCGATCCGGTGTCCCGTCTTTCTGATCATCTCAGTCGTCGACAGATCTTTGTGGTGTTCTCTCAGTATATATAAATCACTTTTCATGTATATACCTTTGATACCATAACCATACCACTTTTGTGAAGTGATATATACCGCTTTGCTCCTATAAATCAGAAAATGTCTTATTTTAACAACCCCTTTCTTCGTTTATAATGAGGGTTAGATGTCTGAAAGCAACGGAAACGGATTGAAAAAATTCTATGCCCTCTGGATCACCCAGAGTCTTTCGCAGCTTGGCAGCAGCATCACGGCGTTTGCGCTGACGCTGTGGCTTTACGAAAAGACCGGTTCGGCCTTAAGTACGGCGGCCTTAGCCATCTGTACTTACCTTCCCTATGTCGTGATGAGTATCTTTGCCGGGGCTCTATCAGATCGCTTCGACAAGAAACGGACGATGCTGTTCTGCGATGTGTTTGCGGCATTGTGTACGATTACTGTTTTTGTTTTATATCGAAACGATCTTCTTATGGGCTGGCATCTCTATGCCTTGAATCTTCTTTCCGGTCTGATGAATACCATTCAGCAGCCTGCTTCGGAAGTCGCCTATACCGTGCTGACGCCAAAGGAATACTATCAAAAGTCCAGTGCGCTTCAGTATCTGTCCAGATCGGTCATTTCTGTGGGAAGTCCGCTGATTTCTTCGATGCTCTATGGCTTTGCCGGACTGGAAGGAGCGATCGCGGCGGATCTGATCACGTTTGTTCTGGCGTTTGGAATCTTGCTACTGTTTATTAGGATCCCAAATGTTTCGGATGAGAATAAAAATCATAAAAGCATCCTTGAGCTCACGAAAGAAGGCCTTCTGTTTCTGAAAGAGAACAGGCTGATTCTTGATATCATGCTGTTTATGTCGGGCGTCAATCTGATCGCTTCCGCGTTTGATGCAGTACTGCCTGCTTTGATCATTCCAAATCCCAGAGGAGGAAATGCCATACTGGGCATCGTGACATCCTGTGCAGGAATCGCGATGGTCGTCGGAAGCGTGATCGCTACAGTGATGCCCAAACCGAAAAACAGAGTAAAGGTCATCTATCTGACGATGCTGTTTGCGCTTGGCACCGAGAATTTCTTTCTGGCTTTTTCCCGCAACCCTGTCGTGTGGTGCGTCGGTCAGGTTCTGGGTTGGATCCTTGTGCCGATCATGAGCGCCAACGAGAATGTCATCATGAAAAACCTGATTCCAGTCCATCTGATGGGAAGGGTCTATGCCTGCCGTAACACCTTCCAGTTCTTTACGATTCCTTTGGGTCTGTTTCTGGGAGGCTTTCTGACCGATGAGTTCGCAGAGCCATTGATGGCAGCGAACGCTTCCAATGCGTTTCTTACGAAGCTCTTTGGCGTTGGAAAAGGCTCAGGAGCAGCACTGATGATGTTTGTCCTGGGTATTGCCGGAATCGCGGTGTGTCTGATTTTTGGCAGAAGGCTGAACAGCTATCATTATACGGATTCTTAGATTCTGACTGTTGTTCCTGCGTCAGATCATGGACCTGCCACGGCAAACCGTCATATATAAAAGATCAGCGTTGATAAAAAGAAGCTTTTCAGCTTCTTTACATATCTGTCAGTCTGTTCCAATCCTGTCGAAGATCTTTCAGATACTTCGCGACATATGTCGGATCAGAGAATTCCTGCAAGGTATAATCCTCTGCCCGGGTGATCGTTCCGTCTTCCACCCGTTTCTGTACCTCTTCGATATATCCATCCAGAACCAGCAGATAGTTTTTGATTTCCTCTTTTGAAAGACTTCTCTTTTCTGTCCTTTTCTCTGCCAGTTGAAAACTGTATGGAAGCATAAACAGAATCGTCACATCATCCAGCCAGTCGGATCTAAGCGGATAATGCAGGTATTCCTTTCCGTTATTATCGCATCTCTTGCTTTTCAGGAACTTTACTGCGTTTGCGTATGAACGTAACGCTTCCCTTCCATAGCACTTTTGAACCAGGAACTGATCCAGATATTCCTTGCGCCATTCTTCTTCCTTTTCTTTGGAGATCTGATACCCGCGGTATTCGTTTCCATCTCCGTTGAGATCCATAAAATACTGATTTCCGCAATAATAAAGAAACAGTTCCTTTGCCCGTTCCATCCGGATCTTCTTTCTGTGGTTTGATGCGTTTATCTAATTGATATTGATCTGTACCGTTCCTTCGGTCTGGCCGATCGTCGTCAGCTGCAACAGATATTCTCCGGAATCAAGCGACACTTCAAGCGTTTCTCCCGGGCCGATCTCTACCGTCTCAATGATAGCGCCGGCTACATATTCGTTAGGTTCGTCTCCTGTCGAAATATCGATCGCTTCGCAGAATTCGATCTTCAGTTTTCCTTTATTCAAAGAAGATTCCACATGAACCGTCTTCCCTTTGGATACCGACATCGTCGAGATTTCCGCGTAGGTTCCATCTTCCACGTCGTTGATCTTGATCTTGGCGTTTTTGGAAGATGAAGTGATATCAAACTTGGCGCCACCGCATCCGCTCAGCAGCAACGCGATCAGTGATAATAAAATCATGGTAATTCTGATTCTTTTCATAACAGTCTCTCCTTCTGTTTGCTGATTCTATTATAATCCTTTAATCGATCACAAAATCGATAACCACGTCCTCAAGTCCATCCGTGTGGATGCTCAGTTTTCCTTTGCCCTTTCTGCCAACTGTTCTGACATAGGTTCCCGTCATTCCTCCTTCGGCAACCGAAACGGATGGCCCGACGATTTCGATGTCTCCTTCGACACGGTATGATATCGGCAGCTGTGCGTACGGGGTGATGTTTCCGTTGCCGTCCAGGACCCGGATCCGGATGGCAGCCATATCATAAGTATCTCCTTCTTTCAGGACACAGGAAGAGCTCTTGACCTCCAGATGCAGATCATGGTTCGGACTTATGATTTTTGTTTTCACGACCTTCCCGTCTTTGATCGCATCCAGTCTCCAGACCGTGGATTCTCCTCCCCAGTTGCCGACATATTTGCCATAAAGATCTGTCAATGTTTTTTCAGAGATATTGTATTTTTTCATCCATCGGAGGATTTTCAGTTTATGAATCATCGGAACATTCTCTGTTCCGTGTTTTCTTAACAGCTGCAGACTGTCATGAATCGCTTTGGCCTCGGCTTTGTCGTAGCCTTCGTTCGTACGGATCAGATCGCCGATCAGGTCATCAATCAGCAATGGCCCGTGATTTAAAGCCCTAAAACGGCTTCTGCGGTACTCTTTGATGAAACCGTCATTCTTATACAGCTTGACGCTATCCGCGTTGGAGAAGACATAGAAATCGCCCAGACGACCTCCGGGATAATCACCGATATCCATCGGTGAAGATGTTTCCAGGACATCCTCTTCTTCTCCCTGTATCGCATAGACATAGGCAGCCGTCTTCGGATTGCGGAAACTGTCCAGAACGCCATGATAGCAGATCCGGTCGCCGCTGCCGAAATCCTTGTGTGTCGCGTAATCGAACATGCACCACTGGATGACACCTGCGTGTTCGCCGCTGCCCATCGCTCCGTTCATGACTCTGGCGTGCCTCAGGGCATGTTCCTGACGGTCGGACCATTTGTCGAACGATTTCGTCGGATACATGTGTCCGCAGGCTTCCGTGATCAGAAGGGCTTTGCTCATGTCGGTCGTGACATCTTTCTTCTTCCTGACCGGCGGATTGTCTCCTGTGTGCGAAAAATCATTATAGGCATAGACATCTTCCAGCAGGGAAGATTTCAGGATATAACGGACACCTGAAGTCGGACGGCTCGGATCCAGAAGATGGCTGATCGCGTTGGTCCTGGTATAGAATTCATCATCATCCTGGCTTTCATTGATACGGACACCCCAAAGCACGATGGACGGATGATTGCGGTACTGCAGGACCATCTCCTCGACATTCTGGCAGGCGACCTCTTTCCAGTTCTCGTCACCGATGTGCTGCCAGCCCGGAATCTCGGTAAAGACCAGAAGGCCCAGTTCGTCACAGGCATCGATAAACGCCTGAGATTGCGGATAATGGGAAGTCCGTACCGCGTTGCAGCACAGTTCCTTTTTCAGAATCCTGGCATCTTCTTTCTGTAATGGATCGCTGACCGCATAACCGACATACGGATAGCACTGGTGTCGATCGAGACCCCGCATGACCAGGCGCTTGCCATTGAGATAGAAACCGTCTGCCTTGAAACGTATCGTACGGAAACCGAAGCGCACTTCTTTCTTTGAACCGTTCTCTAAAGAAACTTCACACAGGTAGAGTTTCGGGTCGTCAACGCTCCATTCCCTGACTCCCTCGACTTTGAACTTGATTTCATCCCGATCCGTCTCTGTTTCATAAAGGACCTCGTCATCAAGTGTCTTGATGCGTATCGTTTTATTCAGTTTCCGCTCGCTTGCGGTCGTAATCTCAAGATGAACGGTATTTTTTTCCGGTGTCGTAACGAAAACATCCGAGATATATTCCTGTTCCCTGATATCCAGCCAGACCGGACGGTAGATGCCTCCGTAAGTCAGGTAATCGATCACATAACCGAATGGCGGTATCGTCGGGTTTTCTGTCGAATCCAGACGTACAGCGACCTCACATTCTGTACCTGCTTTCACATGATCGGTGATCTCCACCCGGAATGCCGTGTATCCTCCTTTGTGGTTATACAGCTCTTTTCCATCGACATAAACAGTCGCGATATGTGCGGCTCCGTCAAACTGCAGAAAGACCCTTTTCCCTTCTGCTTCCGCAGGGATCATGATCTTTCTTCGATATCCGCTGATCATCTGATAATCAACGGAATCGATATAATGCAGCGGCAGCATCTTTACCGTATGCGGGATGCGTACCGTTTCTGTATCCTTGTCGCTTCCATTCAGAAACTCTTCGTTCCAGTTTTCCGTAAACTGCCAGTTATCATTCAGACTTATCATTTTTTGTCTCCGTGTTCTTTTCTTCATTCTAACATGGCCGATTCATGCAAGAAGAAAAGAAACACTATTAGTGTTATAATTCAAAGCGAGAAGGAGTTTTAACTATGAATAAAGAATGGTCATTGGATGTGCTTTACAAAGGATATGATGATCCTAAATTTACGGCAGATGAAGCTGAACTCGATCGGCTGATCAAAGAGTTCGCTGACTTCGCTGCCGATCTGAAAGGAAACCCGAAAGACGTACTGGTCAAAGCGATCACGCTGAATCAGAAACTGATCGCAAAGGTATCCGATCTGTTCTCCTTTGTTTCTTTGAGCCAGGCGACGAATACATCGGATATACAGGCTGCTTCCATTATGGGAAGGCTCTCTGGAAAAATGTCGGCAATGGCTGTTCCAAGAACAGCACTGGTCCAGTATATCGCTTCTTTGAATGACCTGCAGCAGATCATCGACTCCGATCCGTTACTGAAGGAACACGAATTCTTCCTCAGCAACATCAAGGAAGAAGCAAAATACACGTTATCTCCGGAAGTTGAAAAAGTCATCAGTCTCTACGAGATCTCCGGTTCTTCCGCCTGGTCGGACCTGCAGGGCTTTCTGACCTCGACGGTTCCGGTGGAGTATAACGGAGAAACGACCAACCTTTCCGATATCCGCAATCTGGCCTATGATCCCGATCCTGCGGTAAGAAAGGCTGCCTATGAAGCGGAACTCAAGTCCTATGACCGTATCAGGGATGCGATTGCGTTCTCTTTGAATTCCATCAAGATGGAAGTCATCCGGCACTGCCAGCTCAGAGGCTACGAGTCGCCATTGGATGAAACACTGAAGGATGCCCACATGAAGAAGGAGACTCTGGATGCTTTGCTTGGAGCGATGGAAGAGTATCTTCCCAAATTCTGGGAATACATGAAAGCAAAAGCCAGACTGCTTGGCTATGAAAACGGTCTGCCATTCTATGAAATGTTTGCGCCATTGAAAGGCAACGACAAGGAATATACGACCGAAGATGCCAGAAACTATCTGGTCGAGCTGTTCTCTACGTTTGATGAAGAAGAGACTGCGATGATCGCCCGGGCGTTCGATGAAGCCTGGATCGATTTCTATCCTCATGATGGCAAGGTAGGCGGTGCCTTCTGCGCAGGACTGGAAACCGTTGGCCAAAGCCGTATCCTGACCAATTTCGGAGGCGCTTTAGGCGATGTGATCACCCTGGCCCATGAACTGGGTCATGCATTCCATAACCACTGCCTGAAGGACAACAGCCTGATGAACCGGGATGTCTCCATGCCGGTAGCGGAGACCGCTTCGACATTCAATGAAGTCGTCGCCATGAATGCGGCGATCTCCATGGAAAAAGACCCGATCGCCAGAAGAGCTCTGATCGAGAACCAGCTTCAGGATGCGGCCCAGATCATCTGCGATATCTATTCAAGATATCTGTTTGAAACGGCGGTATTCGAGAACCGGGAAAACGAATTCATGTTTGCGGACAGACTGTGCGAACTGATGCTGGAGGCACAGAAGAAAGCCTATGGCGACGGTCTCGATTATAACTATCTGCATCCTTATATGTGGTGCTGCAAGAGCCATTACTACAGCGGTCATCTCAGCTTCTACAACTTCCCATATGCCTTCGGAGGCCTGTTTGCCAGAGGACTCTACGCAAAATACCTCAAGGAAGGCGAATCCTTCGTTCCTCTCTACAAGACGCTGCTGAAAGCGACCGGAACTACGACTGTCGAAGGGGCAGCCGCTGTTGCGGGCATCGATCTAACCGACAAGGAATTCTGGCGCGCATCGCTTCAGATACTTGCGGATGAAATCGATGAGTTCATTGCGCTTTGCGAAGCGTAAGATGCTTATTTCTTTCTGTGAAATGTGATTTTGTTATACTGAGGGAAAGAGGTAACACAATGAACGAAACAATCAAAACAATCAGCGAACGAAGCTCGATCCGCAAATACACGGCAGAACCGGTATCGGAAGAAGACTGCAAGACTCTCATCGAAGCAGGGCTCATGGCTCCGACCGCAACCAACCGGCAGGAGATCCATTTCACCGTTGTCAAAGGAAACGACCCTGTCAACCGCGAGATCCAGAACGATCTTAATCCCGAAGCGGAAACGACATTTTATTATGATGCTCCGCTCGTGATGTATCTTTCCGGTGAAGACACTTTCGGCTGGAGCGATGTCGATGCCGGTATCGCTGTTGAAAATATCCATCTGGCTGCCAAGTCTCTTGGTTTGGGAAGCCTGGTCATCGGCTGTGTCAAGAAAGTTCTCAACGGGGACAAGAAAGCGGAATACGACAGAAAGCTGCAGATTCCGGAAGGCTATTCCTTCCGTATTGCGATTGCGATCGGTCATCCGGACACGACCAAGCAGCAGCATTTCTTCGACTTTGAGAAGAACGTCAGTATCCTTTAATTGAAATCTGTTTCTTACTCATTACAAACCTTCGCCATGGCAGCGAAGGTTTTTTATCACGTTCTCATAAAAGCTCTATCTGTCAGAACCGGAACAGATTCAGTCCTGTTTCCTCATCCTTATAACGGTCTACTTCACCGTCAATAAGCCAGACAAACATCTCGCAGGTCGCTGAAATGTGCGCTTCATTGAGGTGCCCTCCGACCGTTTTTCCTGTCTCATCTGCAGCAGACATATGCAGATGAGAATAGTATTCATCATTCATCGTATTGATTGACCCCGTCAGAGAAACGATCTCATAGACACCCTGAAAACGATTGGAATTGTATTTCTGTTCCTTGACATCATACGCTCCGACCGTAAAATCATCGACAGCACCCAACGCGTTGATGTTGGCTAATCGGACATTCTCCTTCAAAGCCAGTTCCTTCAGCTTTTCAACGATCTCTTCACCTCTGTCCATCCGGACGACGATGACTTTATCAAATCTTTTGTATTCCATATTTAAAACTCCGCCTCATGCAGCCAGAGATATTTCTCATCCTCGTTTCTGGTCGTCTGCAACCATGGATCGCCATCAAGATGCCGGATCATCCAGCAGGTATACATCTGGAATCCCGGAGCGACTGCCTGAGGATGCAGTTCCTGCGGAGAAATGGCTGAGAAAGAATTATCGACGCTCTTGAAGACCTGATCACCGATAAAGCTGGCACCGAAACCTTCCGGCCGATCAAACTTGAAATAATACAGTTCCGGCTGAGGATGTCTGTGAGGAAGATAGCCTGACCAGTTGCCTCTGTCGTTCAGCACTTCTCCCAGCACCATATTGGAAGAAGGAGAGATCTCTTTGTCGATGATCGTGTTGACTCTTCTTTTCGCAACATTGCCGAACTTTCCGACACAGGAATAGGACCAAGGCGCATCTTCCGGCAGGTAGAGTCTGCTTTCAAATTCTGTCTCGTTTTTTGTGCGCTGCACAAGTAATTCAACGGGGCTTTCCGCTTTTACCTTAACTTCCTTGCCGCTGCAGACATGCAAAGCAAAAGGTCCGTCTGTAAATACATCCTGACGATGTGCCTTCTCACACTTTCCCTCATAACAGAAAACGACATCTCCGGAAAGCAAAAGCAGCGCTGTTTCTTCTCCTGTGCGGCAGAACGTTCTTTTTTCGCCGGCTTTCATACGATAGACGCGGACATCCATCATCATTTCACTGTATTCATTGTCATAAGTCGTCAGGATCTCTTCGCCGTTTTCATCAAATTGCGGATAACCGAACAGTTTCTTTTCCATATCACATCTTCTTCCTCTCTATCGCTTTTCTTACCGCGGCAGCAATATCTTCTGCCGTCAGTCCATATTCTTTTTCCAGTTCTTCCTGTGCACCGACCTGACCGTAACGGTTATGGATACCGATATATTCCTGGACCGTCGGTTTTCTTTCTGCCAGCAGGTTGGCTATCGCCGAACCGAGTCCGCTGCCGACAAAATGATTCTCGGCAGAAACGATCGCCCCTGTTTCTTCGGCAGCTTTCAGCACCAGCTGTTCATCCAGCGGCTTCCAGGTAAACATGTCGATGACCCGGACATGGATGTCTTCTGTTTCCAGCAGTTCATATGCTTTTAAGGCATTGTCGATCATGATGCCTGAAGCAATCACTGTCGCATCGTTTCCTTCCTTCAGTACGACACCTTTTCCGATTTCAAAATCAGAACCATCCGCATAGACTGTCTTGAATCCTCTTCGGATCAGCCTCATATAGGAAAGGCTTTTGCAGTCGACCAGCTTTTCTGTCAGAGAATACGCCTGGGCATAGTCGCAGGGATCCAGGACGACCGCATTGGGAACGATCCTGTACAGTCCTCCGTCTTCAAACGGCATGTGTGTCGCGCCATTGATGGCAGCAGTGACACCGGGATCGGTCCCAACGACATGTACCGGCCAATTCGAATATCCGGCAGAAAGGAAAGCCTGGTCAAACATCCTCCTTCCGGCAAAGACACCGAAGGTATGCATAAAGGGGATCATACCGGTTGCAGCCAGACCGCAGGACATGCTCATCGCGTTGGCTTCGGCGATGCCGGCATTGATGAAACGGTCAGGGTATGCTTTCTTTATTTTTGTGGCATTGACACAGCCTGCCAGGTCACAGTCGATATGCAAGACTCTGTCGTTTTCCGACATGATCTTCAGCATCGCGTTGGCATAGCCGTCGCGGCAGTCACGTGCATCTTTCTCGTGTTTTCCAATCAGTGTATAGTTCATCAGCGTACCTCTTTTCTGATGTTTTCCAGGTCTGCTTCAAGACGACGGATCGCTTCGCTCATGACCTCGGCAGACGGTTTGGAGGAGTGTTCTCCGGTTTCTTCAGCAAAATACGCTCCCTTTCCTTTCACGGTATTCAGGATCAGCACGACCGGCTGTCCTGTTATCTGATAGGCTTCTGTTATGGCATCGTAGATCTGCCCGACATCGTTTCCGTCTCTGACATCGATCACCTTCCAGCCGAAAGCATCAAATTTGGCACCGATTCCCTTTCCATGCGACATGACTTCATCGACCGAACCGTCCAGCTGACGTCCGTTGGCATCGACCAGACAGATCAGATGATCCAGTTTGTAGTGTGCCGCAAACTGGGCGGCTTCCCAGACTTGACCTTCGTCCGCTTCCCCGTCACCAATGATCACAAACACATGGGAATCGATCCCCTGCATCCTGTTGCCCAGTGCCGCTCCGACCGCTTCCGATATCCCCTGACCAAGAGAGCCGGTCGTCAGATCGATACCCTTTGTCATAAGATGATCGGTATGAGAGGGAAAAGAGGAACCGAAACGGTTGAGCGTATAGGCTTCTTCTATAGGATAATAACCCTTCAGCCCCAGTGTCGCATACATCGCCGGACCGGCATGGCCTTTGGATAAGACACACCAGTCTCTGTCCTTCTTTAAAGGATCATTGGGATCGACATTCATAACTGCGCCATACAGCACGGCAAGCGCATCCGCGATCGACATCGAGCCTCCCACGTGTCCCGATCCCAGGGAAGCGATGATCTTCAGAGTTTCCAGACGAATCTCAGCTGCAAAGACTTTCAGTTCATGTATCATTTTTTCTTTTTCCATCTTTGCGTTCCTTCCTATTTTCCCTGATACTTCAGAAAGACGCAGATCACGATCCCGATCAGCGAGCACAGATAAATGATCGAGACCACATTCAGCTGTTTTCCGTTGATCAGAGCATCCCACCAGTCAGTCAAAGATCCGCTCCATTTTAAGGAAATCACCATCATCACGATCATAAACAGCAGTATCAGATAATCCGTTTTGTGTTTAAACATACTTCTTTAGCGTCCTTCTGACCGCTCCCGGTCCCTTCATCATTTCATTGAGATAAGAGATGATCCTGTCACTCAGACCCGCTTTCACCAGGTCGATGCCAAAGATCTTTTTGTTGCTTAATAATGGAAGAAGATCCTCTTCCTTGACTGTGTCACCCAGACGGTATCCGGACATCAATGGCACGACCTCTTCCAGTAAAGGGTCGCTCGACAGTTCAAAGGTCTCACCTTTGTCATTGATGCCTGTCAGATATCTGAGCCAGCCGGAAAACACCAGAGGGATACAGGTCAGTTCGTTCAGATCCTTCCCCTGTCTGATGTATGCTTTCAGGGTTTCTCCAAACCTGATCGGCAGTTTCTGCGAGGTATCCATGGCGATCCGTTGCGGCGCATCAGGCATATACGGGTTAGGAAGCCTGATATCGATCACCGTATCCAGGAATTCTTTCGGGTCCATGATCTTCGGGTCTGTCACCATCGGAAGTCCTTCGTCATAACCGATGTGTCTGGCCAGCAGCGACAGTTCCCTGTCTTTCATCTCTTCATAAATCAGGTGGTGATCCAAAAGACAGCCAAAGATAGCCAAGGAGGTATGGACGGGATTCAGGCAGGTACAGACTTTCATCTTCTCGGTCTTGTCTACAGTTTCTCTATCGGTAAAAATGACATTGTTCCAGGCAGGACGGCCGTTGCGGAAATCGTTTTCGATAACCAGGTATTCACTTTCTTCCGCGTTGGAAAAACAGTTGAGATAATAGTTCGGATCCAGATCATCGATCTCTTCCACGCCATCTTCTTTCAGGATCTTGGCGATCCTCTGATCGGGCCGAGGCGTGATCTTGTCGATCATCGAGATTGGGAAGCTGATCTTTGATTCTGTGTAGTTCTTGAATGATTCATCATCATATTTATCGACATAATGCATGACAGCTTTCTTCAGGACATCTCCGTTATGGGAACAGTTGTCATGGGAACTCATTGTCAGAGGATAGGCGCCTTCTTCGTATCTGTGATGCAGCAAGGAAGCGATCGTTTCAAAATAAGGATTCTCTTCGTCGATACGGTAGCCTTTTTCCGTGATCGTAAACGATACGACTTTTAAAGATGGACGCGCAAAGATTTCTTTCAGCCTTTCCGTGTCTTCGATCTTCAGTGATTCAGCGATCGATCCGACGACTCTCTTGATGATGCTTCCATCCGCCTTCAGCGTTACGGCGATATGCAGATTGTCAAAAGCGCGGTAGTATCTGTCGATCAGTTCGGAGTTTCTTCCTCCGACCAGAATGATTCCTTTATCCAATACACCTTCATCAAGAAGCCTGTCGCAGAAGACAGCCTGGAAAGCCCGAAAGAGATTTCCTGATCCGAAGTGGACCCATTCCGGTTCTTCTTTTGTTTCTGTGATCATCTTCTCCCGGTCATAGGAAAAGATTTCATATCCTTTTCTGATCCAGAGTTCTTTTTCTTTCGTTACATCTTCGAGTTTCATTGTGTTCCGTTCTTTTCTATCGCTTCCCAAAGCCCACAGATATAGGCCGCTCCCAGAGCCCTGTCATACAGCCCGTAACCTGGCATGGCGACTTCATCCCAGATCATCCTTCCGTGGTCAGGACGTATCGGTCCGTCGAAGCCGATCTCATATAAAGCCTTTACTATCTCGTAAAGATCGAAGCTGCCATCCGCTGACAGATGAGCTGCTTCTTCAAAATCATCAGGAGCATTGAACTTCAGGTTCCTGACATGAGCGAAATGGATCCTTCCTTTCAGTGACCGTATCATATCCGGAAGATCATTCTTCAGATCGGTTCCGTACGATCCGGCACAGAAGGTCACGCCATTGTGTACATCATCGACCATTTCCATCATTCTCAGAATGTTCTGTTTATTGGTGATGATTCTTGGCAGTCCGAACACGGACCAGGCAGGGTCATCGGGATGGATGGCCATCCGGATGTCGTATTCGTTACATACAGGCATGATCCTTTCCAGGAAATATTTCAGATTGGCAAAGAGCTTTTCTTCATCGACATCGGAATACATCTCGAAGAGTTCCTTGACGTGAGCCATTCTTTCCGGTTCCCAGCCCGGCATGACTGTACCATTCATATCACCGGATATGGATTCAAACATTTTTTCCGGTATCAGTTCGTCGACAGCTTTCTGGGTATAAGCCAGCACGGTCGAACCGTCAGGTCTGACTCTTGCCAGTTCCGTCCGGGTCCAGTCGAAGACCGGCATGAAGTTGTAGCACACCAGATGGATATCTTCTTTCCCCAGGTTTTCCAGCGTTTCTATATAGTTGTCGATATACTTTTCCCTATCGCCCTTTCCGGTCTTGATGTCGTCATGGACATTCACGGATTCGATTCCGGAAAGGTTCAGTCCGGCATCTGTCACTTCTTTCTTCAGGGCTCTGATCTCTTCCTGTTTCCATACTTCTCCGGGCTGTTTATCATAGAGTGTCGTGATCACTCCTGTGACATAGCGGATCTGTCTGATCTGTTTCAGGGTTACGGTATCGTGCTTCGATCCGTACCAGCGCATGGTCATTTCCATTATCCGTTCTCCTTCGTCAGTATCTGTACTGCTTCTTTCAGCGTTTCATCATCTCCCACGTTTCCCGGAAAGATGATGTAAGGAATATCGGGGAATCGGCTGTCTCTGTCTGTTTTCCAGACCGGAACACCCGGCCTGATCTGTCCCAATACCAGAGCCTTGCGCACGCCGAGCGCTTTGACGCCGATGTCAGATGAAGTGATCCCTCCTTTAGCCAATACAAATGCAGGTTTGACCTTCAGATCTCTGACTAGACGCAGGAACGCTTCGGAGATTTTCACACTCAACGCAAGCGCCTCTTCCCTGCTTTCTCCGGGGAGATGCATGACTTCTCTTTCAGTATAGACGACAGCTGTCTTTCCTTTTTGGATCGCTTCTTCTTCCAGTATCAGGCACCTTTTGATTTCCGTTTCCGTTTCTTCTTCTCCCTCAAGGATGACCGAGGAACAAAATGCGATCTCTTCCACGTCATCAAGTTCCAGCAGCTTTTTAAGCTGTCTTGTTGTTTTATCGGTATGGGAACCTACAGCGATGATTCCGCCTTCTTCCGTTTCTTCTGGAAGCATCTCTTCTTTCTTCAGCAGATCCTTATCCTCTACTGCACCAAGACACTTCACCAGAGAACCGGCACAGCGGAACACGAAGATCTTGCCCTGCTTCAACGCATTGAACAGAGCGATGCAGAAGATCTTGACATCGATATAATCGATCGCATTGACAACGATCTTTCTTCCATCTGAAGCTGTTAAAAGTTTCTGTGTCAGTTCGTTGATATCAGCTTTCCGCAGCTCTTCCAGCGAAAAGCACATGACATCTTCCTTTCTGTATCTTCCTTCTGTCTTTTCTTCGATGTACTCGCACAGATCGGAAGATTTGTATGAAAAAGTCGTATCCAGAGCGAACTCGCTTTCCGCACAGGGGATCAGTTCGTTTCCGTAACGGATATAGTGGATATTGTTTATGGTGTATCTTCCGCCTTCCTTGAAAAACGGAAAAAGGATCTCGCCATCCAGTTTTCCATAATCCCTGATCAGCTGTTCTGAAAGGATATCGGTCTCCAAGGGATAATGTCCTCTTAATGTCGAATCACTTCTGGACACCAAAAGATAGTTTCTTTTTGTTTTTTTTGCGGCAGCCGCGATCGTTTCCGCGATCTCCTGATGCATCTGTTTTGATTTTTCTGCTGAAAGGGAACGGGAATTCGTCAGAAGGAAGAAAAGTTTTTCCTTCCTCATCGCCTCCCGCATCGTCTCATATGACCATTCCGTATAGACATTGATGTCATGGACACATTGCACACCGGTAGGATCATCATCCAGCACGACAAAAACACGATCGTCTTCTGTCGCTGCTTTCTTCAGCAGTTCATCGGCATTCAGATCAGGATAAGCGTAATCATTCAGGATCGCAGCAGAAAGATTCATCAAAGACCCAGTTCCTTTCTGACTCTTTCTACAGCCAGTCTTGGCGAGGTCAGAATCGGTTTCGTTGTTTCTGTCAGCAACGGCAGGATCGCTGTCATAGAGCCCTGTGCCAGTACGACGACATCGTTTTCTTCTTCCGCTTTCCGGATCACTTCGATGACCAGTTCGTTGTGTTTCTGTACATCGCCGCTCATCAGGATATCCAGCGCTCCGTTGACCAGATATTCTCTGACCTCGACTTCTTTGCCTGCTTCCAGAGCCTTGCGTCTCACCAGGTTGCAGCTTGGAGCCATCGTCGAAGCGACTGTCGCTACGACTCCGATCTTTGAACCGAGCTCGACTGCTTTTTCTGCCATCGGTTCATCGATTTTCAGCGTCTTGCAGGAAGCCTGTGTCCTGGCGATATCAAAAGCTTCTCCTACCGAGGAACACTGATTGAAGATCAGATCAGGTTCCAGCGTCTTGGCAACCTGGACATAGCTGCACATGCGGGAGATGATGCTGGAATTGATATGACCGACCTTTTTGACTTCATCCAGCAGGGAATCATCAATGATGTTGACCATTTCCACTTCAGGAACGATCTCCTTGAATAATGCTTTCAAATCATTTAAAGAAACGGGGCTTGTGTGAATCAGTACGACTTTCATGTTTCGTCCTCCTTGTATGAACGATAGGTATGTTATAAAATGAGTTTATGATTAAAGTGTTTGTTACGATCAGAGATATCCTGATGTATATCGGTGCCTTCATCGGGATCTTTATGATCGGCTATGTCAGAGTCTCTTTTTCCACCAGGCAGCAGAAGACCTCCATTCCTCTGCAGTACAACGAGAAAGAGATAAAGCTCAGAAAGACGGCGATCGTCATCCTGGCCATAACCATCATCCTGGCACTCATACCGACCAGATATCTTCAATAGGAAGCGTAAGCTTCTTTTTTTATCCCTTATAATCTTCCAGTTTGTCGATGGCATCTCTGACCATCTGTTTTGTGATCGGATACGGGATATGATCCAGTTCCGGATTGATGATGGTTGCATCCAGGACATCATCCAGCGGATCTTCTTTTTCCAGATCCAGATCCTTCAGACAGACAGGAAGCTTGACTTTCCTGTTGAATCCGTAGACTCTTTCCAGTTCCTCCTGCTGTCCATCCAGCATCAGCTGAACCAGCGTCCCATAGGATACGATCTCGCCATGCAGATGTTTCCGCTCCATCCACTCCCTGACCGTCAGCCCGTAATACAGAGCGTGAGCCAGAGCGGAATTGTAGTTCGGATCGACACTGACGGAAACTGTTCCGGTAGCGATGATGATCGATTTGATCACATCCTCCACTTCCGCAGATACGATATGTCTTCGCACATCATTATAGGCTTTCTCGCCTTTTTCCAGAATCGGTTCATAGCACAATTCAGAGACGGCGACGCCGAAACTGCTTTCAAAATCCGTCACATCATTTCTGGAAGAAAAGACGCTTTCCACATGTTTGGCCATCGTATCCCCCATGCCTGCCCAGAAATACTCTGATGGCGCATGGACGATGATTTCCGGGTCGATGAAGCAGTGTACCGGGACATTCTTCAGCCGATAGATCTCTTTGAACGATCCGTCATCGTTGTGAATGATGGCGATCTTTGTTACGGCAGCGCAGGTCGAAGCGATGCTGGCAACCGTGAATACCGGTTTCTCCAGCATGTCTCCTACGGTCTTGACGACATCAAGGCATTTGCCTCCTCCGACTGCCAGAAGAGCGTCTGCTTCCTTGAGCTGGGGACAGTTCTTCAGCCTGTTGATATTGGCATAGGATGCCTCTTTTCCATAGACTTCCTGATGAACGATCTCGAAATCCTCTAAGGCAGGAAGAAGCTTTTCTCTGCTGGCTGAAAAGGCTTTTTCTCCATAGATCAGTCCTATCCTGTTTCCATAAGGCAGAACGATCTTCCGGATCATTTCAAAAGCGTCTGTGCCGATCGTATATCTCGGAAGGAAATTCTGTTTCATAATGATCTCTTTCTACCGTGCCTCTTATGGCTGTTTCCCGATATAGGCAAGGATACCGCCATCGACATAAAGGATATGTCCATTGACGAAATCAGAAGCATCGCTGGCCAGGAATACGGCCGGTCCCATCAGATCTTCGACATCTCCCCATCTGCCGACAGGAGTCTTGGAGATGATAAACTGATCGAACGGGCTTCTTGATCCGTCAGGCTGTCTTTCTCTTAACGGTGCCGTCTGTTTGGTTGCGATATAGCCCGGGCCGATGGCGTTGCACTGGATATTGGCTCCGCCGTATTCTGAACAGATGTTTCTTGTCAGCATCTTCAGTCCGCCTTTGGCTGCCGCATATGCCGATACCGTCTCCCTGCCCAGTTCAGACATCATCGAGCAGATATTGATGATCTTGCCGTGACCTTTTTCGATCATATCGGGAATGACGGCTTTGGATACGATATAAGGCGCCACCAGATCGGTATCGATGATCTTTCGAAAATCCTTTTCATCCATTTCCGTCATCGGTACTCTCTTGATGATGGCCGCATTGTTTACCAGGATATCGATGACCCCGATCTCTTCCTTGATCGTTCTAACCATTTCCCTGACGGCTTCTTCATCCGTGACATCGCAGACAAAACCTCTGGCATCGACTCCGTTCTCTTTGTATCTGGCGATCGCCGCATCTACTTTTTCCTGGTTTCTGCTGTTGAAGACGATCTTCGCTCCAGCTTTAGCCATTCCGCAGGCGATACCGAAACCGATACCGTCACTGGCTCCTGTGACTAATGCTACCTTGTCTGTTAATAGGAAACTGTTCATAGAAAATTCTGCCATATTATTTACCTCTGTACTCTACCGGAAGCATTGCCCTGTGCAAGAGCTTTCACTTCCGCTTCACTGACCATATTGAAATCCGTCGGAATCGTGTGTTTCAAAGCGCTGGCTGCCACCGCGAACTCCAGAGCTTCTGCCTGATCATTCATCGTCAGCAGGCCATGAATGATGCCGCCGGAGAAGGAATCTCCTCCGCCGACCCGGTCGATGATCGGGAAGATATCGTAATGCTTGGATTCATAGAATTCCTTGCCGTTATAGATCAGTGCCTTCCAGCCGTTATGTGTCGCTGAATAGGATTCTCTTAATGTTGAGACGACATAACTGAAACCGAATTCTTCTGCCATTTGTTTAAAGATTTCTTTGTATCCTTCCGCATCCGTCTTTCCTGCTTCGACATCCGCTTTCGGCTTGAAACCGAGACAGAGCTGGGCGTCCTCTTCGTTGCCGATGCAGACATCGACATATTTCATCAGCGGACGCATGATGGAGATAGCTTTTTCCGAAGTCCACAGTTTCTTGCGGAAGTTCAGGTCACAGGAGACAGTCGCTCCCGCCTTCTTGGCGGCGATCAGCGCCAGTTCCAGATTCTTTGCGGAAGCATCGGAGATCGCCGGTGTGATGCCTGACCAGTGGAACCAGTCGGCACCTTCAAAGATCCTGTCAAAATCAAAGTCTTCGGGTTTTGCTTCGGCAATGGATGATCCTGCTCTGTCGTAGATGACTTTGGAAGGACGCATGGAAGCGCCGGTCTCCAGATAATAGATGCCAAGCCGGTCTCCGCCTCTGGCGATGTAGTCGGTATGGACACCATATCTTCTCAAGGCGTTGACGGCGCACTGTCCGATCTCGTGTGAAGGTACCTTGGAGACAAAGTAGGCATCATGGCCGTAGTTGGCCAGCGATACCGCCACATTGGCTTCTCCGCCGCCGTAGCAGACATCGAAACTGTCACATTGCACAAAACGGGAATTGCCGGGCGAAGACAGCCTCAGCATGATCTCGCCCATTGTTACGATCTTCATATTGATCCTCCTATCTGACCAGGTGGATCGCAAATCCACCGATTTCTTCTTTAAAATAGATAAATTTCAGATCGCCCTTCTCATCATAGGAAGCGGTCGATTCATCAAACTGATAGCCCTGCGATTCATAGTATCTCTTTGCTCTGTCGACGTTGTTGACCTGGACACCGATATGTCCGTGCTTGCCGAATGGATGATCTTCATCCATGACCTCGGCAAAGTCCGAACCGAACCAGCCTTTGGATGTTTCCCTGACATTTCCATTGAAGAACTTCGCAAACTTCTGAGCCAGAGCAATACCGTTACCATTCTCGGAATTGATACCGATGTGTTTGATCTTCAGTCCAAGCATCGCCTTGACCGCGTTTCTGGTAAGTTCTTCGATTTTACCGAAATCCTTATCGGCAATCGCTTTCTTGTCAATCATCCAGGTACCGCCGCAGGCCAGGATCACCGGATCATTCAGATAGTCATTGACGTTGCTTTCCTTGATCCCGCCGGTCGGCATGAATTTAAGCTTGTTGTAGGGGGCAGCCAGAGCCTTGATCATCTTCAGTCCGCCCAGCTGTTCCGCTGGGAAGAATTTCACTACATCCAGGCCATAATACATGGCGATCTCCAGATCTGAAGCACAGGATGTCCCTGGCAGGATCGGCACGCCTTTTTCCAGACAGTACGCTACCGTATCGGCATTGATACCCGGAGAAACGATAAACTGCGCGCCTGCTTCCAGAGCGGAATCGACCTGTGCTCTGCTTGTGACGGTTCCGGCACCGATCAGCATTTTCGGACAGGCTTTGCGCATTTCGATCATCGCATCATGAGCCGCTTCCGTCCTGTAGGTAACTTCCGCAACCGGAAGCCCTCCTGAACAGAGCGCTTTCGCCAGAGGCGCTGCGTCTTCGACATGATCCAGAGCGATCACTGGTACGATACCGATGTCATGGATCTTCTTGCAGATATCATTCATATTATTCTTCCTCCTGATCTGTCTGTTTCTGGTCATTGAATCCCAGATATTCGACTGCATTGTAATAGGATATGTTTTCAACGATTTCTTTCAGGATCTCGTCGTCATTCGGATATTCGCCGTTTTCTACCAGAGTACCGATAAAATCACACAGGATACGACGGAAATATTCGTGTCTGGTATAGGACAGGAAACTTCTCGAATCTGTCAGCATGCCGATGAAGTTTGCCAGCATTCCGTCGTTGGCCAGAGTCTCCATCTGTTCCAGCATTCCTTTCTTGTGATCGTTGAACCACCAGGCCGAGCCGTGCTGAAGCTTGCCTTTGCTTTCGCCCTGGAAACAGCCTATCGTCGCCATGATCACGGCGTTGTCGTTAGGATTCAGCGAATAGATGACTGTCTTAGGCAGACTGTTTTCTTTCTCGAGACTGTCGAGGAAAGCTGCCATTTCCGAACTCGGAGCCTGATTGTTGATCGCATCATAGCCGGTATCCGGTCCCAGTTTCTCATACATGCGCGTATTGTTATCGCGTCTTGCGCCATAGTGCAGCTGCATGACCCAGTTTTTCTCGTAATAAACTTTTGCCAGATGTCTCATTAATGCCGTCTTGAATCGCAGTTCTTCTTTTCTATCGACCATTTCACCATTCAGTCTCTTGGCAAAGATCCTCTCGATCTCTTCCTCTTCCGCCGGTTCATACATAACATATTCCAAAGCGTGATCCGAAGCTCTGCAGCCCATAGATGCAAAGAAATCGATCCTTTCATCTAAAACATCGCACAGTTCCTTGAAGTTTGTGATCTTCCTTTCACTGACTTCTTCCAATTTAGCGATATATTCCAGATAATCCTTTTTCTCTATGTTGTTTGCCTTATCCGGACGGAAACAGGGAACGACCAGCGTCTTGAGAGTCTGATCCTCTTTCAATAGTTTGTGATAATGCAGATCATCGCAAGGATCATCAGTCGTACAGATGATATTTACTCTGGAATCTTCCAGTATCTTTCTGACGGTCAGGGTCTTCAGTATCTCGTTGCATCTGTTGAAGATCTCTTCGGCATTATCCTCCGTCAGAGGTTCATAGATATGGAAATATCTCTGCAGTTCCAGATGCGACCAGTGATACAAAGGGTTTCCGATCAGATGGGACAGGGTTTTTGCCCATGCTTTGAATTTCTCCAGATCGGAAGCATCCCCGGTAATGTATTTCTCATCGATGCCGTTGGTCCGCATCTGTCTCCATTTGTAGTGATCGCCGCCAAGCCAGACTTCCGTAATCGTCTTGAACTGTCTGTTCTCGTAGATCTCTTTTTGAGAGATATGACAGTGATAATCGATGATCGGCATCTTTGCTGCATAGTCATGATAAAGATGCTTCGCAACATCGTTGGTCAAAAGAAAGTCTTTTCCCATGAATTCCTTCATATCATTTTCTCCTGTATCTATATTTTATAATCGTTCTTTGCCTTCATAGAAGCATTTAGGCACAACAAGTATATTTATGGTTTCATACCAGACCGGTGATCCTGAGCAGGTAGATGATCACCAGCAGACTGATGATCGAGACTAGTGTCGTATAGACGACGATCTCGCTTGCCAGGTCGCTGTCTCCGTTCATTTCGTGTGCCATGATCGCTGAAGAGACGGCTGTCGGTGAAGCGAAAACAGAGACCAGGATCGCATATTCCACGCTGTCCGCCGCACGGAAGAGATATGCGCCTAAGATAAAAAGCACAGGGAACACAAAGTCCTTTAAAGCGATGACCTTCATCAGCTTTCCCAGATCCTTCACGCTGCGGGAAAAGTCCATATCCGCTCCCACCAGCAGGAAGGCAAAAGGCGTCGACATGGATGCCAGATAGGACAGCGCCTTATACAAGGAAGGCATTTCATCCCTGAACAGGAACGATACCGCAGGAAACAGGATACGCGTAAACAGCACCAGCATCCCGGCAAAGACCGAAAGGATGCAGGGATTCCTGAGGATTCCTTTGATCGATCTCTTCAACATCGTCTTTTTATCTCCATCTTCATTCCCCTTCAACAGCGCGATCACCGCGAAGATATTGAACAACGGGATCACGAAGATCGATGCCAGAGAGATCTCGGAATTCGTTCTCTGGATCAGCAGTTCATCGCTGAAAAACATCGTCGCTAAAGGAAAACCGATATACGCAAAATTGCTGCGGAAACAGCCTTGGGCGATCACGCCTTCTTCCTGCTTCTTATCGGCGATCAGCTTCGCCGCAAAGAAGGACAGTGCGATCTCGACAAAAATCGCAATGATCAGATAGATGATGAAACGGCAAGGCAAATCGTCAAGATCGGAATCATAGAGATTTTTGAAGAGCGAACACGACAGCAGCACATAGAAACAGAACTTCTTTCCCGTACGCAGAAAAGGATCGTCGAACAAGCCGATCTTTCTGAAAATATAACCCAACGCCATCATGAATGTCATGGGCATCACGATATTCAATGAGAAAGCAAGATCTTTCATTTTTTACAGCGTTACGCCTTTCTTGAAGATCGCCAGATCATGGTAACCTTCCTCTTCTGCCTTGACCTTCCTGCCTGAAGCCGTTTCCTTTACCAGATCATACAGATTCCGGCCTATCTGATCTAGACTCATCTCTTCGCTGTCGATCAGTTCACCGGCATTGAAATCGATCCAGTTCTTTTTTCTTTCATACAGTCCTGTATTGGATGAGATCTTGACTGTCGGTACCGGCGAGGCAAACGGCGTCCCTCTTCCCGTCGTAAACAGGATGATCTGTGCGCCTGCTGCAGCCAGAGCCGTCGAAGCTACCAGGTCATTGCCCGGAGCACTCAGAAGATTGAGGCCTTTCCTTTTGACTGTATCGCCATATTCCAGCACATCCATGATCGCTGCAGTTCCCGATTTCTGGACACAGCCGTTGGATTTGTCTTCCAATGTGGAGATGCCGCCCTTCTTGTTGCCTGGAGAAGGATTCTCATAGATCGTCTGATGATTCTCGCGGTAATAGTCTTTAAAGTTGTTGATCAAAGAAACGGTTTTTGTAAAGGTCTCTTCATTTATGCACCGGTTCATCAGCCCTTTTTCTGCTCCAAACATTTCCGGGACCTCTGTCAGGATCGTCGTTCCGCCTCTTTCGATCAGCAGGTCGGAGAATTTTCCTACAGTCGGGTTGGCACTGATGCCGCTGAAACCATCGGATCCTCCGCATTTGAGACCGACGATCAGTCTGTCCATGGAGATCTTTTCTCTTCTGTCTTTCTTGGTCAGTTCGCTGAGTTCTTCCAGGATGCTCAAGCCTTTTGCGATCTCATCTTCTTCCTCCTGACAGACCATGAAACGGATCCGTTCCTCATCATAGGAACCAAGATACTTACTGATCTCATCGACCCCGGAATTCTCGCATCCAAGACCGACGACCAGAACCGCTCCGGCATTGGGGTGACGGATCAGATCGGCCAGGATCTTCCTGGTGTTTTCCTGGTCATCTCCCATCTGGGAACAGCCATAAGGATGATTGAAAGACACGATACCTTCCAATGTTCCTGAAACAAACTTCTGTGCTTCCGTCTCCATCTTCTTTACGACGGAATTGACACAGCCAACAGTCGGAACGATCCAGATCTCGTTTCTGACCCCGGCTCTGCCATCAGGTCTGAGGAAACCTTCAAAAGTATCCTCTTCTTTTGTTTTTTCTTCTATATTGATCGGTTCATAGACATAGCTGTCATTGTCCCCGAGAGAAGTCCTGATGTTATGTGTATGCACATGATCGCCTTTAGCGATGTCTTTTGTGGCATAGCCGATCAGGTTCCCATATTTAATGACAGCTTCATTGCTTTCTATATCCTTCAGGGCAAATTTGTGTCCTGCTTCGATATCTTCGTTCAGACAGATCCCTTCCTCTGTGATATCGCCTTTTTTCAAAGGAAGCAGTGCAACTGCCACATTGTCCTTTTCATTTATTTTCAGATATCGTTTCATTTCAGCATCTCCATGGCTTTGCGGGCACCGAAATTCCTGATATTCTCAAGATCCTCGGCCACCAGTTTCACAAGTCCTTCGATCTTACTTAAATCCTGGCCATGGAACGAGACATTGCTGAGATATTTTTCCGAAAGCTCTGAAGAAGGAAGACCGGAATTCTCTTTGAAGAAATCCAGAACCTCCGGATCATCCTTGATGCTGTAGGACTGTCCGTTTCTGTCTCCCTGCAACGCATGATCGATGATCTCGTTTCCCTGATAGAAAGCGATCAGTGCAGCGATCGAGAATACCAGATTCTTCGGGAGCTTTCCGTATTTATTCAGATAGCCAAGCAGGGAAGGCAGACATCTCGCTCTCCACTTGGATACGGAATTCAGGGAGATCGACAGCAGTTCGTGCCGGATGAACGGATTGTTGAAACGGTTGACGACAGCCGCGGCAAATGTCTCCAGTTCTTCTTTTGGCAGCGTCAATGTCGGTATGATCTCCTCTTCGATCGTTTCATTCATGAAGTTTCTGACCAGTTCATCATCCATCGATTCTTTGACCGTATCATTTCCCATTAGATAGCTTGCCAGAACGAAAGAGGTATGCGCACCATTGAGGATCCTGACCTTTCTCTGTTTGTAAGGCTTCTGGTTGTTGGTAAAGATCACATCCATCCCCGTCTTGTTTTCAAGGACCTGATCCAGCGGAAGCTCCTTGCGGATGTCTTTTTCTGATTCTATGACCCATAAGGCAAATGGTTCTGCCGTATCGAGAAGATCGTCATCATAACCGAGCTCTTCACAAATCTTATCCTTTTCCTCGCGCGGAAATCCCGGAACGATCCTGTCGACCAGCGTACTGGTAAAGATGCAGGCTTCATCGATCCAATTCTGGAATTCTTCTTCCAGTTTCCAGAGCGCAATATAATCATGGACATACTGTTTCAAGACAATCCCGTTGTCATCGATCAGTTCTACCGGCAGCATGACCAGTCCTTTGTTCAGGTCTCCATCAAACGCTTTGTATCGTTCATAAAGAAACTGCGTCAGCTTGGCAGGAAAGGTCACATTGAATTTGTCGTCAAAACTGTCTTCCTCATGAAAAACGATACCGGCTTCCGTCGTGTTCGAAACAACAAAGCGCAAGTCTTTTTCCTTTGCCAGAGCGATGTATTCTTCATAATCATGAAATACGGTCAGCGCTTTGGCGATCGAAGTGATGACTCTTGTCTCGATGTATTCTTCGCCATTGACGATGCCCCTGAGCTGCAGTGTATACTGGCAATCCTGATCCCTGAAACGCGATACATTGCTGTTGGGAAGCGATTCGATGACGGCGATATTTTCATCGAACAGACCCTGCTCATTCGCAAGATCGATGAAATAATCCACGAAAGCCCTTAAAAAATTGCCCCCGCCATACTGCATGATCCTGATCGGCCTGTCTGCTGCCTTGGTCATTTCTTTATTCAGATGATTCATAACTGGTCTCCCTTGATTTCATTATAACGTTTCCGAAAGACGTTTTGAAACGACACGAAACAGAACACTGCTTCTTTTTTCTTTCATTCAGACATGCTCCTTTGTGCATGAGAAAACTCCCGGATGGGAGTCTTCCTTGTGATCGTTTTTTATAACAGACTGTCTACCAGCGCTTTCAGTTCCGGATCTTTGCATCCTTCATTGAAGCACTCCAGGAATCTCGGAGTCAGTGATTTTCTGACGATATCCTGATCCATATCCTTCAAAGCCTGTACCAGCGGTTTGGCAATGGCTTTCTTGACTTCATCCAGCTTGGCAGCGTTTCTGTTCTGCGATTCTTTTCTGCCTGGTTCATTCGGATAACCCATTCCTTTCGGCGAACCGAAAGCGATCTTGAAGATATTCTTCAGGTTGACATCGGCTCCCCAGCCAAAGCCTTTGGCATAAGGAAGAGACAGAGCGTTGCCGTTATTGATCTGCAGGAACAGATAGGCATCGCTCGGTTCGATGCAGTAGCCGCAGACGACACCCGGCATCATGTTGCAGGCCATCAGCGCTCCCTGTCCGGTACCGCATCCGGTCACCACGAAATCGACAGCACCGGAATTCAGCAGCAGCGCAGCCTGTACACCGATATTCAGATAAGTCAGATATCCCGGTTCACCCAGCTGCAGCGGCGCATCTTCTGTGCTCATTCCTGTATTGTATACGGTATGTCCCATCGGTTCGACGACTTCTTTCAGACAGCTCAATACCAGATCGTTTTTCGCAGACTGAGAAAATTCATTGATCATCGCAATTTTCATTGTTTTTCCTCCTATATTTACAACTCAATGAGTATCATATTCACATTTAAGAAAGGCGGAATTGCTTCCGCCTTTGTTTTACTCTTTGCTACCGTTATCGGCAGCTTCGAAAGTGTAGCGGTTGTTTGAACCGATCAGGCGGATATAGTCTCTGACAAACTCTTTGACTGCTTTTTCAGCAACCATGCAGATTCCGAGATAATCCGTATTCGGTTCGGCTTCCCACTTCGCTTTCATCGCTTTTTCGGCAGCATGGAAAGCATCCGTGCAGACATTGATCTTGTTGATACCGCCAGCAACCGCTTTCCTGATGTTCTCTTCGCCTGAACCCGAACCGCCATGAAGTACCAGAGGCATCTTCAGGGCTGCTTTCAGTTCAGCCAGCCGGTTGAAATCCAGCACAGGAACGAATCCTTCCGGATACTTGCCATGTGCGGTACCGATCGCTACAGCAAGCGCATCGCAGCCTGTTTCCTTGACAAAATCCACAGCCTGTTCCACGTTTGTGTACATGTCAGCCGTTCTTCCATCGCCATCGGCAGCCTGTCCGACATGACCGAGCTCAGCTTCTACGCTGATCCCTTTGGCATGGGCCAGATCGACGATTTGGCGGGTGCGTCTCACATTTTCTTCATATGGCAGAGAAGAAGCATCGATCATGACGTTTGAGAAACCCATCTGAATGGCGTTTACTGCCGCTTCCAGAGAAGGTCCGTGGTCCAGATTCAGACACACCGGAACACTGGCTCTTTCAGCCATCGCCTTGATCATCGGAACCATTTCCGTCGGATGAGCCAGTTTGGCCATCTGTCCGACACCGAACTGGACGATGATCGGGGAATGTTCCTCATCGGCAGCTTCGATTGCCGCTCTTGCCATCTCCATGTTAACGCAGTTGATCGCCATGACAGCGTAGCCGTCACGGTTTGCGTTATCAAGGATGTATTTCATGTTTACATACATAAATGTTATTTTTCTATATGAATGACGATTGTTTCAATCTAATTCAAGTTTTTGATACAGATGATCTTTTTTAGATATCGATATCCAGATCAACGACTTCTTCTTCCTGAACGTCTTCCTCAGAAGGAGTCTTCTTGATGACGGCGTAGATCACAGCAGTAATGACGGAACCTAAAGCCAGGCAAAGGAACCACATACCGATGTTGTTGGAAGTAGGAGCAACGAAGACACCGCCATGAGCAGCTTCAGTTGAAACACGGGAAGCCATAGCCAGACCGCCGGCAACAGCGGAACCGATCATGGAAGCCGGAACAACTCTTACTGCATCTTCAGCAACGAACGGCAGGACACCTTCGGTAATGAAGCACAGACCCATAGGAATGCAAGTGTAAGCAGCATCTTTCTGTCTCTGCGTGAACTTCTTAGGAGCGATCAAAGCAGCTAAGCCGACACCTAATGCAGGAGTCATACCGCCAAGGATCTTGGCTGTTTCTGCACAAGCACCGATACCGCCGTTTGCTTCGTTATCAGCATACAGAGCATTGGCAGCCATGGAAGCAGTCTTGTTGACAGGACCACCCATATCGAAGCCCATGCAAGCACCGATAACAGCACCAGCAACGAACAGAGAAGATCCGGACAGGCCTTCGATCCAGTGCTGGAAAGCGATCATCAGAGCAGATAACGGTTTCATCAGGAAACCGAAGAAGACAAATGTAGCGACACATGTTGCCAGAACCGGAATGATCAGAACAGGCATCAGACCCTGTAACGGTTTAGGAAGTTTCCAAGTCTTCATCCATTTGACGAAGTAACCTACAAAGAAGCCCATCAGCATAGCGCCGACGAAACCGGTCTTGGTAGGACCACCGGCATAGTAACCGATAGCGAATCCAGGAACAATACCCGGACGGTCAGCGATCGAATAAGCAATACCTGCACACAAGAATGCATAAGCCCAGTTGAAGCCATTGCCATTCATTTCGCCTAACATGTGAATGTAGTCAGAAATCTTAGTCAGAGAATAGCCGGAATAAGCCAGACCGCCGATCGTAGGATCAGAGAGCGGAACACCGGACCATGAGTAAGCCTTCTGAATAGCACCAGTAATACCAGCCATGACAACCATAGGAATCAGGAATGAGATACCGGTCATGACATGCTTTCTCAATTCAGCAAATTTCATAGATAGAATTTTTCCTCCCTTAAATAGAAAAGTTACTTTGCAGCCAATTTCTTTTCGATCGTAGTGATCAGGCTCTTAGGCTGTTTCATCGCTACGCCGATCGGAACATCGACTACCTTTTTGTTTGCAAAACGGTTCGTGCCACGGATCGCGATATCATGAGCATAAATGACAACATCAGCCTTTTCGATGTCTTCCGCTGTCAGTTCATTCTCGATACCGGCAGATCCCTGCGTTTCGACCTTGCAGTTGTGACCCAGTTCTTCTGCAGCAGTCTGCAGTTTCTCCGCCACAATGTAGGTGTGGGCGATGCCCGCTGTGCAAGCAGTAATTGCAACAATGTTCATATAGAAACTCCTTTCATTTTCTTGAATTAGTTACCTTAATTCTATAATCTTTTAAATATAGAAACAATGTATTTGAGTATCTTATTGATAGATTGGATATCTTTTTTGAATAATTGGATAAGTTGTGATCACATTAGAAATCGATATCCAGATCAACGATCTCTTCCTCGTTCAGCAGCTGATCGACTTCACCGAGCTGGTCATCTTCGCACAGGATCAGATCAAGGATCTCCTCTTTGCTTTGAGCGCCTGACAGTTTTGTGACTCTGACATCATTGCCCAGCTTTCCGGCAAGTTCGCTCAGCAGCATCATATGGTTTCTGGCAAACTCTTCGTCAGCGGAAACGCAGAACAGGAAAATCAGATGGGTATCCTGATATCCGTCATCCGACATGCTGGACTCCCAGCGGATCGGGTTGACTGTCTTTCCGATCATGATGCCGTTCCTGGTCACGCTCGTGCTCTTTCCGTGAGGAATGGAGATCCCGGCACCCATACCTGTAGGGCCTTCCGCTTCTCTTTCATAAATGTCTTTGACAAACAGTTCCGTATCATTGATATAGCCGTTCTCCAGCAAGGTCTTCGCCATATTGCGCAGCACTTCATCCTTTGTGATCCCTTCCACATTGAGATCGATGATATCAGCATTCAGAATATCGTTTAATGGCATGTTGTTTCCTCCTTAGTATTCCTTCACAAGTTCGCCATGTTCGTTTTTGGCTCTAACGATCGCTTCTTCCAGGGTCTTCAGATCCACCATCGCATCCGAGCAGGAATTGCAGGCAACCGCAAGCGATGCGTGAACAGTCGCCATTTCCAGACAGTTCTTTATCGGCCTGCCCGAAAGCACACCATAGACAAATGCAGATGAATAGGCATCTCCGCCTCCCGTCGATTTCACAGCATTGACCGGTGCGATATCGATCTGATAACGCTTGCCGTCTTTTTCATAAGCCATCGAACCGTCCTTGCCATGTTTGATGATGATCAGCTCTGCCGCTTCCGCAAACCAGCGTTTCGCAGTCTCTTCATCGCTGCTGTCTTTATGGAAGATGGAATCCATCAGATCGAATTCCTCTCTGGATCCGATGATGATATGGGCATATCTGGCTGCCATCGTATAGTAGATGCTCACCTCTTCCATGCTCTGCCAGATCGGCGCGCGATAGTCGATATCGAATATGATCAGCAGGCCGTGTTTCCTGGCCAGTTCAAGGATCTTGAAACAGGCATCCCGGGAAGGAGAAGCTGCCAGAGCCGTACCTGAAACGATCACACTACGGGAAGACGCAATGTATTCCTCATCGATTTCTTCCGGTTTCAGCAGCATGTCTGCCGTGATCCGATCGCGGTAAAGCATCAGATTGGTTCTGCCATCGATGACCTCAGTAAACGTGACTCCCAGAGGGATATTCTCTTCGCTGCGGACGATCCCTCTCAGATCGATCCCGTCTTTCTTGAAATAGTCGTAACAGAAATCACCAAGCGAATCATCGGTGATCTTGCCGATGAATCCGGTCCTGGCGCCAAGCCTTGCCAGACCGACTGCCGTATTCGCCGGAGAACCTCCGACATACTTGCCGAACGCATTGCATTCCGCAAACGTCTGCGGCATCACCAGCGGATTGATGTCGATCGCCAGCCTGCCGACTGGAATACAGTCTAATTCTCTTTTTTCAGGGATTGAAAACATAACATTCACCTCTATTCATACTATAGCACAAATAATCACAATATAATCAACATTATCATAATACTTTCATAAAAAATATCTGATTGTGATAATGTTATAATCTATCAGAACTAATAAATCACCTTTGTGTGATTTGATTCAAAGATACTGAGATACTTCTCCTCGGGACGCTGATCGGTGATCACGACATCGACATGCGACAGATCCGCAAAATGGTTGTAGGCGATGACATCGAATTTGGAATGATCGGCAAGCAGGCAGACCGTATTGCTTTGCGAAATGGCATGCGATTTCATGTATCCTTCCTGCATGATGGTGTTGGTCAGGCCCTTCGCAATCGAAATGCCTACGGTAGAGATATAGGCTTTGGTATAGTTGTAAGGATAAAAACTCGTATCGACGATGAAAGATCCCGCTTTGTGAAGCATCGTTCCTCCGGCACAGATTCCGGTGATGTTGGGCATGTCTCTCAGCGCATTCATGACATCAAGACAGTGGGAAATGACGGTCACATTCTTCCGTTCCTGTATGTAGTGCAGCATACGGTAGGCCGTCGTTCCTGAATCGATAAAGACGACATCGCCATCTTGGACCGTTTCTGCCGCCAGTTTCCCGATGTACTCCTTCTCATCACAGAAGGAAGTGCTGCGTGCCTCATAGGAATCTACGCTTCTCAAAGTCTCCGGAGACTCGTTGCTGATGACGCCGCCATAGACCTTGGTAATCAGGTTTTCATCTTCCATCTGTTTCAGATCTCTTCTTAACGTCTGAATGGAAATGTTGAATTTTTTAAGCAATTCCTCATTTCTGACCGACTTCTTATCCCTGATATAGAATTTCATCTCCTGTTGTCTGTTATATTTCATGATTATCACCTATTTCTGATAATATTATTATAAAATGTAATCGGGACATTATCAAATATGCGTACAGAAATCACCAAAAAGAATCAATCATAGAAAGGACTTGGTAAACTGCTATGGCAAATATATTTCTGACTCCGAAAAAAATCATCTCCGGCAAGGATGCGCTGGCACTGGCTGCCGGCGATCTGCAGAAGATGGGCAAAAAAGCGTTGATCGTTACGGATGCGACAATGGTCAAGCTGGGAAATGTCGCTTTGCTGGAAAAAGTATTGAAAGAAGCTGATACAGATTATGTCATCTTCCCGGAGGTTAATTTCGAACCCAACGATCTTGTCGTAAATCAGGCAAAAGAAGTCTATCAGAAAGATAACTGCGATTTTCTGATTGCCTTGGGCGGAGGCTCGCCGATCGATACCGCCAAAGCCGCCGCTGTCCTGCTGGCTGATGATCGTCCTCTGTCTGTCCATATGGGTAAGGTAATCGATGTCGTCCGTCCTTCTCTGGCTGCCATTCCAACGACTGCCGGAACAGGATCGGAAGCCACCCGATTCACCATCATCAACGATACAGCCACCCAGACCAAGATGCTGCTGAGCGGACCTTGCCTGATTCCGGATCTGGCCATCATCGATCCTGCTTTCACGATGTCGGCCCCGCCGTCTGTGACTTCCCACACCGGCATCGATGCTCTGTGCCACGCCATCGAATCCTATGCTTCAAGAAAGGCGCAGCCTTTGTCGGATACCTTTGCTTTAAGCGCGATCAAACGGATCTTTACCAGTCTGCCTTTATGCTACGAAAACGGAAACAACGAAGAAGCCAGGATAGAAATGTCCCTTGCTGCTCTGGAAGCGGGCATCTCCTTCAATAACTCTTCCGTGACCATCGTCCATGGTATGTCCAGACCTTTGGGAGCGCTGTTCCATGTGCCGCATGGCTTAAGCAATGCGATGCTGCTGGAAGAATGTATGAATTATGTCGCAGATGCCGCCTATGACCGCTTTGCAGAGATATCCCGCCATCTGGGTTTTGCCTCAAAGGAAGACGATAAAACAGCGACAGAGATTTTCCTGAAACAGCTGAAACGGCTTCTGAAAGATCTGCATGTTCCTTCCATGTCCGAGTACGGCATAGATAAAGAGACCTATTTCTCTCACATCGATAAAATGGCTCAGGATGCCTATGCGTCCGGATCCCCTTCCAACACCATCAAACCGATCGCTGTGGAAGATATGAAGGAACTCTACAGGAAGATCTATAAATAAAAATAACGCAGCTGCGTTATTTTTGGTTCTCTTTGTTTTTCTGATATTCCCGGTTGCCTTTTTTGAACTTGTATTTTTTCAGCATCTCGGGAACGATCTGCCAGTGACAGTAGGCGATAATGCCGGGCAGGATGACCAGCGCGCCTTTAAACAAAAAGAAAGCGGCCAGTGATATAGCGACTGCCAACAACAGCAGGGACAGCGTCTCGAAAGGGCAGTAAACCACAAGATCTCCTGCTTTTCTGAAAAGCTTTCCTATTTCCTTCGTTTCTCCCAACGATAACAGGATAAGTGTCAGGATCAGATCCCATACCGCTACCACCAGTAACACAAAGACAGCTGACTGGGCGACGATATCCAGGATCGATGTCCCTGCCCGATACCAGATCAGATCGACCGCAAAGACCGCGATCAGAACGAAATGGATCAGAAACAGGATCGTCGCCGGTTTGAATTGCTCTTTAAAGGCCGATAAAAAGATTCTGAGCGGTTTATCCTCTCCGTTGACCATCTCATGCGTTGCCTTGTTTAAAGCCGTCAGCGAAGCTCCTGCCGTGATGACAGGCAAAGAACACAGGACAGTCAAAAAACCAAGCAGGACGATGTTGGATAATCGCCCTGCCAGTTTTTCTATTCTTTCATCAGAAACGTCCCGGTTCATTTACTCCACGATCTTTAATGAACCAAGCGTCAGTTTTTCCTGACTCTCCTTATCAAACAACACATAGCCATTGCCTTCAAAATCGAAGTATTCCGTCGATTCCATCGCAAAGTCGATGCTGCCGAAAACGACAGCGGACAGCACGATATCGCCGACACCCAGAGACAAGGTCGTCTCCATACCGGACGGAAGCGAGGAAATGACACTGGATCTGATGCCTTTGTCAGCGATCTTGATGAACTCCGGACGGATACCTAAAACATAATCGTTTTCTTCTTTGATATCGATCGGATCGTTCGGCTTGAACAGCAGTTTGAATTCCTTGTTTTCAAGCAGGACATCATCACCCTTGCGAACGCCATGCATCTCGACAAAATTCATGCTCGGATTGCCCATGAAGTCGGCACAGAACACGTTGTTCGGTTCACCGTAAAGCTGTAGCGGCGGACAGTACTGCTGCAGAAGACCGTTCCGGATCAAAGCGACTTTTGTACTTAAGGTCATGGCTTCGGACTGGTCATGCGTGACATAAACGAAAGTGGAACCTGAATTCTTATGCAGACGTTTCAGTTCAGTACGCATGTCATTACGCAGCTTGGCATCCAGATTGGATAACGGTTCATCCATCAGCAAGACTCTTGGATTCGGAGCAAGCGTACGCGCAATCGCTACACGCTGCTGCTGACCGCCGGAGAGCTCTGCCGGATAACGGTTCATATATTCGGAAATACGCATCGTCTCGCAGATCTCTTTCACTCTGGCATCGATCTTTTCCTTAGGCCACTTCATGTTTTCCAGACCGAAAGAAATATTGTTATAGACGGTCATATGCGGCCACAAAGCATAGTTCTGGAACAGGAAACCGACATTACGTTTATCCGGAGACAGATTGACACCTTTCTCATCAGAGAAGACACATTCATCATCGAAATAGATCTCGCCCTCGGTAGGCGTTTCCAGACCGGCAATCATTCGCAAAGTCGTGGTCTTGCCGCAACCCGAAGGACCTAGCAGAGAAACGAATTCTCCATCTTTGATTTCCATATTCAGATGATCGACTGCCAGCGATCCCTTACCGAATTTCTTTGTTACATCTATCAGTTTAATTGTTGGCATATATTAACCTCCCACACCTTTCTCAATTGAAGCACCGGTAATTCTCTCTACCGTAAAGTTGATGATCAGCACGACGATGATGATCAGCAGGTTGACGGCATTAGAGAACTGCGTATATCCTTTCTCATCATAGAACAGCAGCAGCGTCGTCAGTACCCGGTTGTTTGCGGTAACCAGAATAACAAACAGGCTCAGTTCACGCATAGCCGAAATGAAAGGCAGCAGATAACCGGAAACGATCGTCGTCTTTTCGATCGGGATGATGATCCTGGTCATGCGCTTGACCCATGGCACACCCATGATGATACCCGCTTCTTCGATTTCCGGTGAAAGCTGCAGCATCGAGTTGACACCGCTTCTGGAAGCCATCGGCAGATACTTGACTGTACCGATCAGGGCTAGGATCGCAAAGGTTCCATACAAAGATGGGATGATGCCTCTTCTGGTCGCAAACATGGACAGGTAAATTGCCGAGAAGGCCATGGATGGGATCAGATATGGGATAAAGGTCAGATTCTCTACGGTCTGTGACAGCAGGCTTCCTCTTCTTCTGACGATACTGTAGCCAGCCAGGAAGCCCAAGGTTCCCGCTCCCATGGAACAGGTGAACGACAGTTTGATACTGTTCCACAAAGTACGGTAGACTTCCGAGTTACGCAGAATGCCAGGCTCGGATTGCCATGTATCATGGCCCTGGGCCTGTCCGATCCAGAAGCTTAAGGTAAGATTGCTGAAATCATAGACACCGGTATAGCTTAAGAGAGATTCCAAAGCAAAGGTTACCAGAGGAATGACAGACATGCACATGACCAGCAGGAACGCCATAATGGAGATCGGTGTTCTCCAGATACCCAGATGGAAAATCGAGATATTGGCACTCTTGCCGGTGACGGTCGCATAGGACTTGCGGTTGCCGATCATTCTTTGGTTGATGAACATGATGACGATACTGATAAAGATCATCAGCAGTGCCAGGATGTAGCCTACGCCCGGATTGGTTCCGTTGATTGAAGCGTAGAGTTCCGTGGTCAGTACGTAGTATCTTACCGGCAGACCCAGGAACTGCGGCGTCGCAAAGGAAGCCATCGCTCCGGAGAAGACCAGGATGATCGTACTCAATACCGCCGGCATGACGATCGGGATCGTGATCCTGGTGAACATTCTGAGACGTTTGGTCTTCAGAATGATCGCTGCCTCTTCGAGGTTCGCATCCATGTTGTGGAGGATGCCGCCGATCAGGATATAGGCAAACGGTGCATAATGCATGCCAGTTACAATGATGATCGGGAACTCGCCATAGGCAAACCATGTCGGCACCTGTATTCCGGTCAGGGAATAGAAGATACCGTTTGATCCGGTGACAGCGATGTTCTTGAAGAAGTTCTTCCAGGCCAGAGCCAAGGTCCAGCTTGGCATGATGTATGGGAAGATAAACAGCTTGGTCAGCAGTTTCTTCCAGCGCATGTCGCTTCTGGATACCAGCCAGGCAAAGGTTCCGCCGATCAGGATGGATACGACACAGCTGAGGGCAGATGTCTTCAGGCTGTTCTTTAACGGATCCCACAAAAGAGACTTGCTGAATTCTGAAGCAAACAGACGCTTCCAGTGGTAATCCGTAAATGTTCCAACAGCCTGATGGATCCTTGATTTCTCAGAAGAATGAACGATAAACGTATCCTTGATGATCGAAATCAAAGGAAAAACAACCAGAAAAGACAGCACGACCAGGAAGAGTATCAAAAGAACGTTGTAAGGTTTACTGAAAAAAGTTTTAATTCTATTCCATCGTTTTTTCATATTCTTTCCCCTCTAATAATAAAAAAGGGATTAGGCTTGAGGCCTAAGCCCTTTTAAAACATATCGTTAAGGATGATTATTTGATCAGCTGGATGAAGTCTTCGACATCAGCTCTGTATTCAGCTGCCTGTTCCGGATCTTCCTGAACCAGGATCTTCTTCCATTCTTTGACAGACATATCGCCATCAGCAATCGGGTTGGAAGTATTGCCGCTGTAATCGCCGTATCTGCCCTGCATGCCTTTATAGACAGAATCATCATCACAGGTCAGTTCGCCATTGCCATACCAGCCTTCTTCAGAATACAGCCAGATCAGGAACGCTTTTGCCAGTTCAGGGTTGTCAGCGTTTGCTACCTGCAAGCCATAGATCGGATAAATGAAACCGGCAACCGGATTGACGTTGTTTGTCGTGTATAAGAGGTTGTAGGTCTTTTCATCTTCTCTCAGACCACGGGACTTCAGATACTTGTTCAGGGTCAGCAGACCGCTCATCGGTTTTTCAGCTGCCGCGATATCCTTGGCGATCGTAGAGTCAGAAGAGCCAAGAACCATATCATTGGCATAGATCATCTTGATGAACTGATAGCCGGCATTCGGGCAGTCGTCATCCAGAACGAGATCTGTTCCATAGTAGTCTTTGTATGCAGCTTCCAGTTTGGCAGAATTTTCATCAGATACCAGGTTGACTAGGAAGTTCATGTTGACGCCTTCCGTTGTCGGGTCTTTCATGCAGAAGGAACCTTTGTTGGCAGGATCCGTGCAGTACCAGATGTTTGTGATATCGCCTTCGTTGTAAGTTTTTTCGCCGCCGTTGTTGTACATGATGACCTTGTTGCAGTAATCCCAGACAAGCAGAGGTTCGCAATCGTCACCTACCAGGTCTTTGATTTCCTGGTTGTACCAGTTGTAGACATAGCCTTCTTCGACCAGGTCAGTCAGCACGCGCGCGCCATCCTGAATGAAGATGATATCAGCGCCGTTGACGCCTTCCTTGACTTCCTGAGCGACCTGCGTAACCTGGTTGGTATCGCCGATCTGTGTTCCTTCGTATTCAACTCCAGGAGCATACTTTCTCATGAACGCCTGAAGAGCGCTGACTGCTACGGAGTGCGTCGTATAGATCGTCAGCTTGTTGCCGTTGGCAATGCCTGCTTCCAGCAGTTCTTCAAATGTTGCTGTGTCGACTTCTGCAGTAGGAGTGTCATTTCCCTGAGGAGTCGGATTCTCTTCTTTTGAGCCGCAGCCGAACAGGCTGACAGCCAGTAAGAGAACAAATAAAACAGATAAAAGTTTTTTCATAAATTCTCCTTTTTAAGAAAGCGCTGAAAACGCTTTCCATAAATTAATGTTAAATCAAACACGACTCGATTTCAAGAAAGCAATTTGACACCGGTTCCGGTCCTTCTGCCTGTTTTTCACAGGATCAGAAGCATATTCTGTTTGAAAGATAAACGGATCGATTGCCGCTGTTTCTTATATAATGGAATCAACAAGGAGTAATTGTTTATGCTGAAACTGACAGAAGCTGCCGAGAGCTCTACAAACACCACGATATTCATTTACGTGATCTTTTCCTTCATGATCCTGATCTTCCTGTTTCGTGCCGCGTTGGGCTACCGTCATTACAAGACATCGATCTTCCCGCACATCTACG
Source organism: Erysipelotrichaceae bacterium (assembly GCA_017441765.1). Taxonomy (GTDB): domain Bacteria; phylum Bacillota_I; class Bacilli_A; order Erysipelotrichales; family Erysipelotrichaceae; genus Colivicinus. The sequence continues at coordinate 5,636 of JAFRVK010000047.1, read as the reverse complement.
ATAACTATCTGCTTGATTACTACTATAAGCTCAACGTCTTTCAGGACGCTTCCGTTTCCCAGCTTCTGAAGAAAAAGATCGGCTATCACCGCCTGGTCTATGCCAATATCGCCAACAAGGAGGGAAAGCTTGCTTCACACATCCTGACTCTGATCCATGGAAAAGGGATCCTGTCGATCGCTTATCTGAGCAGCGACGGAAAGATCAGCGGAGGCGACAGCGGCTTCTGGAATATACAAAGAGAGGAAGACGGACAAAAAAAGAAATACCGGATCGAGAATCCAGCTGTCTATCTCAAAGAATACATTTCGCATCTTCACCAGGTATTGGGTGACAGAAAAATAGAAAGTGTCATTGCCGTATCTGATGGATGCGACATCAGCGATGTTCACAGTTCATTCAAAGTGGTCAATTATTCCCAGTTAGACGAGGTGATCGCACAGACAGACTGCGGCTACGGTCTCAATGAGACAGAGATCGATGAGATCTTCAAGAAACTGGGCGGAAAGACCAGGAACTGATATTTCATAGATACACTTTATTCACAAAAGCAGGACAGGATCCTGCTTTTTTATGGGACTTTTATGATCTCAGATTCAGTTCTAACAGCTGATCCAGTATCCTGGCCCAGCCATCGTTTTCATTTGTGTCAGCAATATAGTCTGCGATCTCTTTGACGTGATCCGGTCCGTTTCCCATGCATATACTTATTCCTGCCGTTTTCAGCATGCCCACATCGTTTTCGCTGTCACCCAAAGCCAGTACGTTCCCTGTTTCGATCTGATGATGTTTGCAGATCGCTTTGATTCCGGAAGATTTTGATACCGAAGAATGCATGAATTCATACATTTTCGCTCCGGAATAGACTCCGGCATAGTCCTTGTTGCTAAGTGAATCCAGATATTCTTTGTGCTTCAATATTTTCTCTTTTTCATCCACAAGAAAGAACTTGTTGAAGGATTTGCCGATAAGATACTCTTCCAGGTCCAACGCTTCAAAAGCGTATCTGTTGCTTCTGGCTACGGCAGCAATCGCGTCGTTTTCTTTGCTTACGACAAGCCTTTGATTCTCGTCATCAAAAACACCGCACGACGTGTCAAGTCCGACTGTCTTGTGATAGATGTCCAGCATCTGTCCGGTATTCAGATATGGCGCTGTTTCTTTGTATCCGTCTTTGTCCTCATAATCGGCTCCGTTGGCGCCAAGCCATACCGATATGTCCTCGAATACACCGAAATCCTTCATCATCCTTTTCATGACCGGAACCATTCTTCCTGAAGCGATCCCAAACAGGATATCTCTCTTTTTCAGTTCATGAATCACTTCTGTGGCATAATCTGTCACCTTCTTTTCTTTTGTCAGAAGCGTTTCATCTAAGTCGGTGATGATCAGTTTAATTCCTTCCATATTTCTTCCTTTTGTTTATATATGCTTTTATTATTCGTTCGTATCATTACAGGTCAGACCGTAACCCGCTTCCATCCACGGTTTTCCTGACTCGATCTGGCTGATCGAAGCGTACCAGGGGCTTGGCAGTCTGCCTTTGAAATCAGATTCTCCGCACAACATATTCGCAATACCCTGACCTTCGGAACCGGGCAGATAGCACATCACGACCGCATCCCAGTCATTGATATAGTTATTGATAAAGACATTCCTTCCGGCAACGATACATGTCACGATAGGCTTGTTGCTGGCTTTCGCTTCGTCGATCGCATCCCTGTTGCCAGGTAAGCCCAACTCGCCACAGAGATCAAGATCCTCGGCATCGCCGTTCCATTCCGCATAAGCGATTTCTCCGACTGCCAGAATGATAGTGTCCGCTTCCTCTGGATTGTTGACGATACTGATTCCATATTTCTGCGCTCTCCTTTCAAAGCCTTCTCTGATCGAAGTCACGCCCGGGATATCGGAGAGACCGCTCTGATTCCAGTCCATCGTCCAGCCTCCACATTGTGAAACATCATTATCCGCAGCAGGACCCATAATATATATCTTTGTGTTTTCTTTTATTGGAAGGACATCGTTCTGATTCTTGATCAACACCAGGCTTTCTTCAACTGCCTGTTCCGCGACATTCCGGTATTCTGTCGAACCTGTTTCCTTTTGTACCGTTTCCATCTTCTCACAGAACGGATCTGCTATGATTCCTGTATCCATTTTGACCTGAATGATCCTTCTTACTGCATCATCGATCCGTTCCTGCGTGATGTCTCCGTTCTGAACGGCCTCAACAATGGTCGAGGCTGCTTCATTATAATAATCGACCTCCATCAGCATATCTATTCCAGCGTTTACTGCGGTAACGATCTGTTCATAATAGGAAGGTCCCGAAGTGTTCTGTACCGAATTCCAGTCACTGACGATGAATCTTTCAAAACCCATTTCATTCTTCAAGAGACTGATGTACTGCTTGTTTTCATGCATCTTTACGCCATTCAAGGAAGAATGACTGATCATGATCGTTTTGACTCCGGCATCGATCTGAGCCTGATAGACGGAAAGCAGTTCCTGTATTTCTTCATTGTTCAAAACAGCATCTCCTCTGTCGATCAGCATCGTTCCTTCCCCTGTTCCATAAACGACATTCCCATCTGCGAAAAAGTGCTTGGCACAGGCGATGATCCCGCCATCCTGCAGACCTTTCGTATAAGCTGTGCTCAGTCTCTGAATCATCTCAGGATCCGAACCATAGCTTTCATACGTCCTGCCCCAGCGGGGATCGACTGATTGAGCGATACATGGCGCAAAGTTCCATAACATGTGGCACAGTTTCGCTTCATCGGCAGTAATCAGACCGATCTGATACATCAGTTCCTCGTTGTTTGCGGCACCCAGACCGATATTGTGCGGAAAAATCACCGTATCAAGCACATAATTGACGCCATGAACATCATCCTGTCCATAGAGGAAAGGAATGCCTGCCTCGGAACTGACTGCCATTTCCTGAAACCGATCGACATAATCCTGCCATTCTTTGTAGTCATAATAAAAATTACGTGAAAGGATGCTGCCGTAGCAGTTTTTCTTCATTTCTTTCAGATCCGTATTGTAGCAGGCTGGCTGTACCATCTGCATGGCTTTCTGTTCAAGCGTGAGCGAAGATACGATCTCGTCTGCGCTCATCTGCGCATACTGAAGATATCTGTTGGCATCTGTATCGTTTGTCTTTTTTGCACATGACGCGAATATGAGGAACAGCAACAGGATCAGGACCGTTGTTTTGGTTGTCTTGTGAATGTTCATTGGTTACTTCGTTTTTTTGTCAGCAGGTTTTATCATACCTTCGCATGGAACCAGAAGAGAACCAGCGGCGCTTTTTCACTCCCGGACTTCAAAGCGTGCTCCGTGCCTGCAGGAACAAAAAAAGATACCTGATCATTGATCGGAAATTCTTCTTCGCCTACTCTGGCATAGCCTTTGCCGGAAAGAACCATGAATCCTTCATGGAACTCGTGGACAGCGGGCGGCGTGAATTCGCACGCTGTGTAATAGCTGATGCCGGTTGCGCAGTCTTTACCGCAGCCGTTGGATTCATCCAGAAGCGGATAAGAAAAATGGCCGTTTCCGGAATCCTGTTTCTTGCTTTCGCTTAATGTGACATAGTATTTCATGATTTCAGCCTTTCTTTTGTTTGTTGATGATGTTTCTTGTGTATCCGTTTCTATTATTATAATTCGTTTTAACAAAATCTTACGACAAGGCTATCTGTGCCTGACTATTGAATACAGCCAGATTATCTGAGTTTACCTGTGATATCATACAAGAGAAAACAGATAAAGAGGAGAAGTAAAATGATATATCATGATGTCGATCGTTTGGGTATAAGCATCTCGGCGCTGGCTTGTGGAACCTGGGGTGTTGGCGCAGCAGGCTGGGGAGAGATCAATGATGACGAGTCGATCGAATCGATCCGCTATATGACCGATCACGGTGTCAATCTCGTCGATACGGCACCTGTCTACGGACTGGGACATTCGGAAGAAATCGTTGGAAAAGCGCTTGAAGGCATCAGGGACAAAGTGTTTCTTGTCAGCAAGTGCGGTATCACCCGCAGGAAAGCGACAGGATTCGGATCTGGCGGTCCGGTCCGTGACAGCAGCGGACCGATGATCATCAGGCAGGTCGAAGAGAGCCTGGAAAGGCTGAAAACAGATCGCCTTGATGTTTTACTGATTCACTGGCCTGATGTCAATACGCCGTTTGCGGAGACTGCGGATGCTCTGAAACAACTCAAGAAGGAAGGCAAGATCCGCTTTAGCGGTATCTGTAATTTCGATGAGGAACAGATCAAGGAATTCTATGAACTTGGGGCTCTGGACTTTACCCAGTACCATTTTTCCATGGTCGAAAACAAGTGGACAGGAATCCTTCACGACTATCACGACAAAGGTGTCGCCACAATGGCTTACGGTCCTTTGGGCGGAGGTATTCTCAGCGGTGCTTTCCGCAGCATTCCTGATTTTGCGAAAGATGACATGCGTCTGAATTTCTATCCTTTCTTCAAGGAACCGATTTTCTCAAAGTGTCAGGAACTTCTCAAAGTAATGGATGAGATCGCAGCAATCCACAGTGTTGATGTCTCACAGGTAGCTGTCAACTGGGCTTGTACCCATCCTGCTATCACAACGGCTCTCTGCGGTACCAGCAAGATCAGACATGCCAGATCGAATGTCGAAGCTCTTGACTGGTCGCTTAGCGAGGAAGAAAGGAAGATCCTTGATGAAGCTTCCTCAAAAGTGACAACACAGGAATAAACTATCTTGATATAAAAACAGAAGTGATCATCAACTTCTGTTTTTATATATAGGTTGTTCTTTTGACTTATTACCAGTTAGTGAGTTCCAGATACAGATCCTTATACTGTTTCGCTGAATTGTCCCACGAAACATCTTTGTTCATATCGCGCTGAACCATCTCATCCCAGTAGAAACGGTTCTCAAAATACAGCGTTTTTGCCCGGTTGATCGCATCAAAGAGAAGCTCTGTCTCATATCTGTCAAATGTAAAGCCGTTGCCCCAGTCGGAATATAAATTGTAAGGTTCTACAGTATCCTTAAGGCCGCCGGTCTCTCTGACGATCGGAACTGTTCCATAGTGCATGGCGATGAGCTGGGTCAGTCCGCACGGTTCAAACCGCGAAGGTACGAGCAGTGCATCGCATCCGGCATAGATACGATGGCTTCTTGCCTCGTCATACTGGATGCATGCGGCAAACTGTCCCTTGTATTCATTCTCATAGTAGCGGAAGGAATTCTCATATTCGGGGTCGCCGGTACCGAGTATCACGACCTGTGTGAACTCATCCATGATCTGCGGGATGCAGGCATTGACCAGGTCGAGACCCTTCTGGTTTGTCAGTCTCGAAATGAGTCCGATCACGAATTTGTTTTCGTCTTCTTCAAGGCCAAGTTCCTTCTGCAGAGCCAGCTTGTTTTCCTTCTTTTTGGCAATCGCATCTTTGTTGCTGTATTGCGCAGCGATGTCCTTGTCTTTTGCTGGATCCCAGATATCGTAATCAATACCGTTTACGATGCCGCGCAGTTTCCCCGAGTGATAACGCAGATGTTCCGCCAGGCCCTCTCCGTACTCGTACGTCTGAATCTCACCTGCATACGTATTGGACACAGTGGTGA